>CAMCXE010000166.1 GCA_945882995.1 Thalassocella blandensis
GGATTTGAAACCCAAGAGCCCGCGCCCACCGGCTTGCATTTTGGCTTGTGAATAATGGTAGGCCACAGCGGCAACGGCATTGGCGTTGCCAGTGACGGGCGCACTGCTAGATACCATGGTAACCACGGGAACAGGGCCTGAGTAGTCCAGTACTGGTGTTAGGTTGGCCAAATCGAACTTCAGTGAGCCTGTGGGTAAATCGCCGAAAGGTTGGTTTATGGCGGTAAAAAACGCGGTTGAGTCTACCGCGGCGTAGGTTTCAGGGCAGGGGTATTCCAGGCCCGTGTCGCCGGCGCCGCGGATTTTGGTACATTTTTTTGAGACGGTGGTGGGCACCCAGGATACGGCGTTGGGCGAATAATTGGCTGTTTTGTTCAGTGCCTCATACACCAAGCTCGTGGTCATACCCTGGCCGCTAATAAATTGGGTGACTAAATTTGCGGTGAGTGCTGGCTGACTGCGGCTTTGGGTTACTGTGCCAGTGCTGGAGACCCTAATGCGGTCTAGCTGGCCGTCGCCGTCTATGTCCATTAATTGATTGGACGCGTCGGCGTCTGGGTCTGTAATTCCGCCAGAAGCTATAAATGAGCTGCCGGTCCAGCTGTAATAGCTTAAGCCGGCCGGTGTGTTGGTTCTGCCAGGTGTGTTAGTAACGACCAATTCAGGTTTGCCGTCGGCATTGGTGTCCACAATTTGGTAGCGGTTACCCTTGGCCGATACCGTGCTGGCGGGTAGGTATTTACCATTGGCCTGCCCCAAACGAAAGTTAATTTCTAGGAACCATGTACTTTTTGTCCAGAGAATGTCCGGGGTGCCATCGCTATTGATGTCGGCTACCTGAACGTTTTCTATCGCGCTATAGGCGCCTAGAGGAGTCTCCCATGTGGTTTCTGTATACCCGGGACCACGCGTTGTTTCGATTTTTTTTTGTTCAAATGTGTTTTCAGATGTGGTAATTACGTCAGCAGCGTCTTCGAACAGTTGTCCATTTGCCCCCGGAGTGGCCAATTGTCGCTGCACGCCAAGTGATGCAGTGTAACTGCATTGGTGAGTGACATCGCTGCAACTTAGCTGAGTGGTTGAGGAGGCGATGAGATCCATTCGGCCATCACCATCAACATCACCCGCCGGATTTAGGTGGCCTGCGTCAGCCTTTGTAGCCCCAGCGTCTACAAATTCTGTGAATTCAAAACCCATTGGATCGGCGGGAGTGACGACGGCCTTACGGCGTAAAAAAGACACATAAATCCGGCTATTGGCCATGTAAAAGGCATCTGCCAAGCCATCAGAATTCAGGTCACCAAATTGAAGGGGGCGGGCGCCCAAAGCCGCTATGTTTCCACGGTCTACTAGCGTCCAGTACTGGTTAAAGTTGGCAGGGTTGCTAACTGGCTGGGCTAGGTAAAGCTTAGTGCCTGAGGAGGTAGTAACCAGTAAGTCGCTGCGTCCATCGGCATTCACATCCACCGAGTTGAGTTTCACTTTACGCAGATTAAGCGGGATCGAAAGGTCGGCGGTGGCGCCGCTCACGCCCAAAGGCAGGTTTTCATTGCTCATGCCAGTACCGGTTTGGAAGGTGCCAGTTTGGTCTTGTATAGCCATGCGCAAGGCGTAATTGTCTTCGGCATCGGCTACCAGCCATACAAAGTCCAAACGGCCATCACCGTTTACGTCAAGCCAGGTTGGCCCGAAGTTGCCTCTATCTCCAGCGATATTTAACTCGAAGGGCAGCGCCGTGTTGCTCAGGTCATTGGTGTTGCTAGCGCCCCACACCGAATGCAGCGGTGGCAAACACACGCCATCATCACACTGATAAATTTCGGTGAGCCGATCGTTTTGATCTGCGCGGCCTTCGGCGGAAAGTTGGTTGTAGTCCAACTTGTATTCGTGCTGTTGTTGTTCCGTGCCGTTGATGGTTTGAAAAACCTGCACGCCCCGTAATCGACTGTTGGCAACAAAGCTGTAGCCGGCGCTTATGTTGGTTTGTGGTTTGGATTTTAGGTCGTAGGTGAATTTAACGCGGGCATTTGGTGAACTTGGATTGTTGTTGGCGGGGTAGGCATACTGAATAGTGTCTAGGTGTAGGTCGCCATTGGTCCAAACGTAATTGAAGTTAATTTTGTTGTTTAAATTATCGTAAATGCTAGAGAGATTCCAAGCCATCACTTTGTCTTTGCAGCCGCGCGTTGGGTCGCTGGTGAGGTCGGCGCAGAGGCTGGTTGCAGTGGCAAAGCCTTTTAATTCGCTGGAGGCGTCGCCAGATGCGCCATAATAACTGCGTGAACCGTCTTTGCCTTTCGCGACGAAATAATCTGGATTACCGCCTGTGTCGGTATATAGGGTTACCGTAACAAAGGTATCTATCTCAGTTTTGTAGGTTGAATTGTTTGCTCCGTATGCCGCCCCACTCACCAACAGTAGGCGCTGGCCGTTTAAGCAAAAACGATCACTAGCACGCCAGCTGATGGGCTGGGTTGAACCGTCAATCTGTAGTGTTTGACGGCAGCGGCTTATGGCTCCGCCGGCGTTGAGCGACCAGCCCAGACCCATGCTGCTATCGCCGCCTTGGCTGGTGTAGCCGAAGGCAACCTGCGGTGTAACGCCCGCCACACCTGGGGCAAGCTTAAGGGGCACGCTATAAGATGAGCTGCCGCTTTCGGTAACACGAAATTCGCCACTGAGCACGCCCAGCGAATCCATTTGAGATTGCTCAGTGGAATTTAGGCGCGGTTGGGCCACATTGGCTGCCGGCGCATCGGGAATTTTTTGCGAAGCGCTTTGGCCGGGTGGCGGAGCTACACCTGCTTCCGCCGTATAGCGGTAAGCCACACCGGCAAGATTAATATTGCCCCCGGCAATGGAAAGTGCTTGGCTGCGGTTGGATACATTGCCTTTAACAGAGGTGTCACTACTCCAACCTTTGCTTGGCGTATAGCTTCGGCCGTCGCTGGAAATGTCGCCCAGGAATACCGGTTCAACGCCGCCCGCGTCATTCACTAATCGGCCGCCAATAAGCAAGGCATTGTCGTACTGGCCTGCGCCTCTCACTACGGCATCCGCAAACGTATCGTTGTTTATGTCGCCAGTAACATAATCCTCCCCGGGTACGGCTTTTACAGCTTGCAAGGCGGCGAGTTCGGAATCCGTTAGGTAGTCGAAGAGCGTGGCCCCACCATGAGGGCGGCCGGGTTGGCTAGTGTCTTCGAAGAACATGTAGCTGGGCACCCCATCGTCAAGCAATAAGGGTATGGAAATGTCGGCGGCGATTAACACAAACCGCTTTTTACCACGCAGGTAAATGTCGTTGCTGCTGGGGCTAAAGTGAACGTAAAAAATATCGTATTTGTTGAAGTCCAACCCCTGGTTGGTGGGGGTTGTGGTACTGGTACTCGGGCGCGCCATGGGAAAGGCTTGGGCTACGGAGCTGCTGGTGCCGTTTTTGTCTTGGGCGGTAATGGTGATGATGCTGAGGCTGGTAGCATTGTTTGGCACAACAAAATTGGGGAGTTCGTAGACGCCTGCGCCTCCGGACACCATATAGTGGATCCACAATTTCACACACCCATTTAAGATATGCTCCACCCAAAGATCGAGGTGTTCAATGAGTGAAAGCAAACGCAAAACCTTTACAACCGCGAAGAAGGCCAAAGTGGCGCTAGAGGCGATTCGGAATGAAAAGACCGTTAACCAGATAGCCCAGGAGCACAACGTACACCCTACACAAGTCAACCTGTGGAAAAAGGAGCTGCTGGAGCGAGCGGCCGAGCTATTTGAGACCAAGCGAGGCCCCAAACCGGTTGACGCGCAAAGCGATCCAGACCGTCTTTTCGCTAAAATTGGGCAGCTTAATATGGAACTGGATTGGCTTAAAAAAAAGTCCGGGATCAATCTGTAGCCGAACGTCGGCAGTGGCTTGAAAACGATAAAGCGGTGGCAATTAGCCGGCAATGCGCACTGTTGCAGCTGAATCGTTCGACGGTCTATCGGCAAAAGAAGCGTCATCAGGGTGAGATTGATCCCCGCGACCAGGCTCTGCTGCAACTCATAGACGAAGAATACACGCGCCACCCTTTTTACGGCACGCGGCGGATGAAAACGTATTTGTGCGCTGTAGGCTACCGCGTGAATCGCAAGCGCGTGCAGCGTTTAATGCGCACATTGGGGCTCGAAGGCATGGCGCCGGGCCCCAATACCAGCAAGGCACACCCCGCGCACAAGGTGTATCCGTATTTATTGCGCGGGCTGGATATTAATCGGCCGAACCAAGTGTGGAGTACGGATATCACCTATATTCGGTTGCCGCGTGGATTTGTGTATTTAGTCGCAATAATTGATTGGTATAGCCGAAAAGTGCTGTCGTGGCGGGTTTCGAACAGTATGGAGGCGAGTTTTTGTGTGGAGTGCTTGGAGGACGCGATAACGCGCTTTGGTAAGCCGGAAATATTTAATAGTGATCAGGGCGCGCAATTTACCAGCGACAGTTTTACCGGTGTTCTGATTAAAAACGGCATCACCATAAGCATGGATGGCCGCGGCCGCGCGCTGGATAATATTTTTGTGGAACGGCTTTGGCGTTCGGTGAAATACGAGGAGGTGTATTTGAAAAGTTACGAGGGCCTTCCCTCGTTAACGCTGGGTTTGAAGCAGTATTTTGAGTTTTATAACGAAGAGCGCCCACACCAGTCACTGAATTACGCAACCCCTGACCGGGTTTATCGGACGGCCATAGGTGGAGGTGCGAAGATCGTGGATAAATTTGGCGAACGACAACAAGCGTCCGCCGCCTAACCGGGGCAGCGCCGACCCGCTGCAATAGAGTGGCTAGGGTATATCTTAAATTGGGTGAAGATTTGTCTGGACTTGGGGGTCCACTTTAACCCTCAGCAGAGGAAGGATTTACCGGCGACAAGCAAAATCGGGGGCATAAGCCAAGCGTTAGCAAAAGGGTTATGGGCGCGAAGCCGCTGATTAAGTGCTTGGCGCTGTAGCGAGGCCAAACCGTGACTACCACGGCATAGCCCGCTAGGGGGAACTTGTTATTAGCTGGATATTAAATGCGGATTACTTTTTTGAAATTCGGCTTCCGCTTGCGGGTCGAAATGCAAACGATAAAATTCCCGCATGCGCGGCTGAATCTCCTGACGAAAACGTTTACCACTAAACACACCATAATGCCCCACACCCGGCTGCACATAGTCAATTTTATGTGAGTTGGGAATATTACAGCAGAGTTCATGAGCGGCTTGGGTTTGTCCAATACCCGAAATATCGTCGTTTTCACCTTCCACGGTCATTAAGGCCACTTTGGTCACCGCATCGGGCTTAACTAATTGACCGCGATGCATTAGTTCACGTTTAGGCAATTTAAATTCTTGGAAAACATCACGAATGGTTTGTAAATAAAATTCAGAAGTCAGGTCCAGCACCGCCAAATATTCATCATAAAATTCGCGATGTTTGGCCACGCTATCACAGTCGCCTTCCACCAGATGATTAAAAAATTCCTTATGCGCGTTCACATGCCGGTCTTGATTCATGGAAATAAAACCGCCCAATTGCAAAAAACCCGGGTACACCGGCCGCAAAAAGCCAGGATTTGGAAAAGGTACGGGGTAAATTACATTGTCTCGAAACCACTCGTAGGAGCGCTCCTTGGCGAGATTGTTAGGCAGTGTGGGGGACTCCCGCGGATCAATGGGTGAGCCCATAAACGTCATGGTGGCGGGCAAACTAGGGTCATTCATTTCGGACATTAACGAAATAGCCGCTAACACTGGCGGGCCTGGCTGGCAAATGCCGACCACATGCGCGTTAGGCCCCAGCACATGCAGCATATCGATCACGTAATCGATGTAGTCATTTAAGTCGAACTTACCATTGACCATGGGCACTTCACGCGCATCCGTCCAGTCCGACACATACACTTCGTGGTCCGGTAAAAAAGATTCCACGGTGCGCCGCAATAGAGTCGCATAGTGGCCCGACAAGGGCGCAATCACCAACACACGAGGATCGGCTTCCACTTTCCCCCGGGCGGCCAACAACGCCGCGGCGTCACGCTCGAAATGAATCAGCTGACAAAAGGGCTTTTGCCAAATAACTCGATCCTTCACCGGCACAGGTGCACCGTTGACGAGGGTTTCATGGAGTCGCCACTCCGGTTTGCCATAACGACGGGTAACAGCCTCAAACAGGTCGAACGCCGCAGACATGGATTTACCTGCGGCCGTGGTGCCAAACAGGTTTAAAGGGGATTCCAAAAAACGCTTGCCGAATCCAGCAACCTCACGAAAAGGTGCCATGGCAGCGTGATTAAGTTCATAAGCGTGATACAACATAATAGCTCTCCGGAGCCGGGTGGCGCGAAAACCACAAGACCAAAAAACCCCATGAAATTGAGGCTTGTTTTGATGATAGCACACACTTGCTGCGACGCAGCTAAGCAAATCAGCCCCTAACGATTGCGTCGCACTAAAAGTGCCTATGCGCAGCTGAAAGCATCATCCTAGAAACCTCAGTTGGGCGCCAAACAGCTGTGTAATCCATTGGTGTGATTAGTGGAAGTTTAAAATCACGGGCAACCTGGTTGGTTGTTCGTGATTTTAAACTTTCACTAGGCGCGCCAAGGGGTGCGCAGACTTTGGTGATTCAACTGGGGCTTCTAGGATCCTGGGTACCAACAGCTCAATTTCACACTGTGGTTTACAGTCATTTAAACGATTTGGCGGCCAGATGCAGACAACTAACTCTCAATGTCACCTAACCAACGCTTAGTGAGGCCGGCGTAGGCATCCACCCGACGGTCGCGAAAATAAGGCCATACGCGACGCACCTGTTCAGAGCGCTGCACATTGATGTCGGCACAATAAATGCCCTCGCTTTCAGCATCCGCCAATACCCAAAATTCCCCCTGCGGCCCAGCAATAAAACTAGTACCCCAAAATTCAATACCGGATTCCCCCGCCATTGGCGACGCCTCAAACCCAGCACGGTTAGCCACCAATACCGGCACACCATTGGCAATAGCGTGCGCGCGCTGAATAGTTACCCAGGCGTCGCGTTGCCGCTCCTGCTCTGCCGCTTCATCGTCTGGGTTCCAGCCGATGGCGGTGGGGTAAATGAGCATGTCCGCCCCCGCTAAAGCCATCAACCGCGCCGCTTCGGGATACCACTGGTCCCAACACACCAGCACACCCAGCTTGCCAAAACGCGTTTGTACCGGCTTAAAACCCGCCAAGGGGCCATCAGCATCCCCTGGCGTAAAATAAAATTTTTCGTAAAAACCTGGGTCGTCCGGAATATGCATTTTGCGGAAAATGCCCACCCGCCCCTCTGCGCCGTCAATCACTTGCGCGGTATTGTGGTAAAGCCCTGCGGCCCTGCGTTCAAATTGAGACATCACAATGACAATGTCTAATTCCTCGGCCAAGGCCGCGCAGCGCGTGTAAGTGTAGCCGTCCAACGGCTCTGCCATATCGAAGCATTCCGTGTTTTCCTGCTGACAAAAATATTGCGTGGCGTGCAATTCCTGCAACACGATCAATTCAGCGCCCTTTTCCACGGCCTGCCGAATCGCCAACTCAGTTTTGTCGAGATTTTTTATTTTGTCATTACTTTCAATTGCTAGCTGCAATACCGCCGCCATAAAATTATTCGATCGCATAATTTACCCTAATCAATAAACCCAAAAAAAACATCGCTTAAACACGCGAAACACTTCGCGGCGAAATACCTGAATCCAACACCACCAAGCCAACAACCCCAAAAACCTCAGTTGCGCACCAAAAATTTGTGTAATCCTTTGGTGTGATTACCCAAAAAAAAATAGCGGGCACCTTGGTTAGATGTTCAGCAATTCTAATTTTTGCTTGGTGCGCCAAGGGTTGCGCCGATGTTGGTGATCCAACTGAGGTTGCTAAGATTACTACCCAGTATTGAACAACAATTAATTACAGCACGCATGTAATCCGAGTGCGGCGACTTGAAAAAACGTTGGACCGGCGTTTGTAAACCGCCTAGTGAACCCTCGCTGCCATCGCCGTTCAGTGGCCGATAAAGGCGGTAGGTTCTAACATCCAGCGCCTCGTTTCAAGAAAGTTTAACTATTATCGTAGAATGCTCGCAGTTAGGCAGCTAAGCGCGGCATTAGCCATTGGGCCTAGATCCCACCCATATAAACCCAGAAACCTAAGCGGAAACACCAAGTCCTGCGCAAAGCCTTGACCCTCAACTGAAGCTTTTACGACAAAAAAACCCGCTCGAAAGCGGGTTTTGAATTGCCGAGCAGAATAAGCAGGTATGTCGGCTACAACGCCTTCAGACCCAACTTATTCGCCGCCGCATAAGCCGCCTGAGCACTCGCGTAGGCCGCTTTAGTTGATGCAACGCTGGACGTAAGGCGTGCAGTCAATGCCATTTCAGTTGCCAAGGCGCTAGCCGCTGCGTTGTAGGTACTGGTTGCCGACGTAAGGCTAGACGTGGCTGTCGCCAAGGCGGCTTGCAGGGCAAGGCCAGCGGTTGCAGCTCCATTAGCCACGGTAACTGCGGCATTATATTTGGCAACTGCCTCGTTAAGCGTTGCCGCCGCCTTGTCTTTAGCCACCCCCGCACTAAGTGCGTTATATTTAGTCTGCGCCGCCCTCACCGCCGCAATCAGGGTTGTCGCCTTAGCCACCGCCGAGTTGTAGGCCTTTACGGCGGCTTGGTACTTGGTACTGGCCGCTTTGGCAGCCGCAGTGGCGCCGGTCAGTGCCGCTTTGGCGGTGTTGGCTGTACCCGTTTTGACTATAATCGCTGCTTTATTTGCCGCCAAGGCAGTAGCTGCAGCATCAGCTGCGGTTTTGGCCCTAGTCGCTGCCTCTTTTAGCGCATTCAAATCCGTTTTACTGCCCTCGGTAGCGCTGCCTGGGTAGAATTCTGCAATTTGCGGCGTGGTTATGCCTAATGTGTAAACCGCATCAGCTCCAGTATTGGAATTGTTGCGATCGATACCACAGGGCGCGCCGGCACAGGTTAAAGACGGGCTGGCAAACTTAAGCACCTTTTTTTGGCTGTAGGGGTCCTGAAATTCTGACTCATAGGCCATGACTGTCGTAAATTTTGCGTCTATACCGTAACCCAATGCGTAAGGGAAAGTACCGCCCGCACCATCCTGTCTCCGCGACTGCGCTAAACCCATATTATGCCCAAGCTCATGCGCGGTAACAAAATCTGGGCAGGTTGATATGGCCAAGGTGCTGTAC
>CAMCXE010000167.1 GCA_945882995.1 Thalassocella blandensis
GCTAGAGCGCTTTATGCAGTTATGCGCCGAGCATAATATCCAAGTGTGTATTCCGACTACGCCAGCGCAAGTCTTCCATTTGCTGCGTAGACAGGCACTGCGCCCCTTACGGCGTCCGCTCGTAGTGATGAGTCCCAAATGGATTTTGCGCCATAAATTGGCCACATCCACCCTCGAGGATTTAGCGCAAGGTCAGTTCCAGAATGTGCTTGGCGAATCGGTGATTCCAGCCGCGGGCGTTAAACGCGTGATCCTGTGTAGTGGCAAAGTTTATTACCACTTGCTCGAAGCCCGTGAGGAACGTCATCAGACGGACGTTGCACTGATTCGTTTAGAACAGTTGTATCCATTTCCAGACGCCGAGCTTAAAGCGGCGTTAGCGCCTTTTGCGCATATTACCGATGTGCATTGGTGCCAAGAGGAGCCTATGAATCAGGGAGCTTGGTTCTCCAGTCAGCACCATATGAAACAGATTCTGGCTGAAGTAAACTCCAAGGCAGTGGTGCGTTATACCGGACGGGCGGCGTCATCAGCACCGGCAGCAGGGTATATGTCAACGCATGTGGAAGAACAAAACGCATTTATTAACGCGGCCCTCAATCTCAACATTTAATCCACCTCTCAATCAGTTTAACTGAAGGACAAAATTGGCATGACCATAGAAATCAAAGCGCCAACCTTTCCAGAATCCGTCCAAGACGGCACAGTGGCAACTTGGCACAAACAACCCGGCGAAGCCGTTTCCCGCGATGAGCTAATTGTCGATATTGAGACTGATAAAGTTGTGCTGGAAGTGGTTGCACCTGCAGACGGCACCTTGGTGCAAATCCTAAAAAATCAGGGCGACGTAGTGCTGAGCAATGAAGTTATTGCCCTGTTCGCTGCTGGTGCTGTTGCCGCCTCGGCTCTGGCCGCCGCGCCAACTGCTACAACCGCTGCGGCGCCAGCTGCGGAGCCATTGGTTAATCCCGCCGCTAAAAAAATTGCTGCCGAAAAAGGCATTGATGTAGCCAGTATTGCCGGTTCCGGCAAAGATGGCCGTATCACTAAAGAAGATGTGTTGGCTGCCGAGAAAACCGCTCCGGCTAAAGCCGCGGCTCCAGCGGCACCCGTGCCAGCGCCCATGCCTGTAATGGCGGGTGAAGGCTTCCGTATTGAAAAACGTGTGCCTATGACTCGCTTGCGCACGCGTATCGCGGAGCGTTTACTCCAGGCATCTCAAACCACCGCCATGCTCACCACGTTTAACGAGGTAAACATGGGGCCAGTGATGGAGCTGCGCAACAAGTACAAAGATCAATTCGAAAAAGTCCACAAAGGTACACGTTTGGGGTTTATGAGCTTTTTTGTGAAAGCGGCCGTGGAATCGCTACGCCGCATACCAGCGGTTAATGCGTCAATCGACGGTAACGATATTGTGTATCACGGCTATCAAGATATTGGTGTTGCGGTATCCACTGAAAAAGGTTTGGTTGTACCGGTCTTGCGTAACGCTGAAACCATGGGTTTAGCGGATATTGAAAATAATATTCGTAATTTTGGTCTGCGTGCTCGGGATGGCAAACTCGGCATTGACGAAATAACCGGCGGCACCTTCACCATCACCAACGGTGGGGTGTTCGGTTCTTTGATGTCCACGCCTATTTTGAATCCGCCACAAGCGGCAATTTTGGGCATGCATAAAATCCAAGAGCGGCCAATGGCAGTAAAGGGTAAGGTGGAAGTTCTCCCTATGATGTATTTGGCGTTGTCTTATGATCATCGCTTGATCGATGGCAAAGAGGCCGTACAGTTCTTGGTTTCCGTTAAGGACCTGATTGAGGATCCGGCGCGCATCTTGTTGGATATCTAATCCCAGCGAGCTGCTAAAACGTCAGTTACATAAATTTCCACAGACAAGCAGCCTACGCAGCTGCGCCCGGAACACAGTGAGTGTTCCGGTATTCTTATTGATTAATTGGGGTGTGTTATGTCCGAGAAATACGATGTCATCGTCATAGGTTCTGGCCCTGCAGGCTACGTAGCGGCTATTCGTGCCGCGCAGTTAGGGTTAAAAACTGCCTGTATTGAAAAATGGAAAAACGCAGAGGGCAAAGGGGTTAATGGCGGCACCTGTTTAAACGTTGGCTGTATCCCCTCGAAAGCCCTGCTCGACAGCTCTTACAAATTTTACGAAGCCAAAGAGGCGCTCGCGGTACACGGTATTAAAACCAGCGGAGTCGAAATAGACGTGCCTGGAATGCTTGGCCGCAAAGAGGGCATTGTGAAGCAATTGACCGGCGGAATTAGCGGGCTGTTACTGGCCAATAAAGTGACTTCGCTGTTCGGTACCGGCAAACTCTTGGCCGGGCATAAAGTGGGCTACACCAATTTCGACGGTGTTGAAACCATCCTCGAAGCGAACAATGTGATCTTGGCGTCGGGTTCTATCCCCGTCAATATTCCAGTGGCCCCCGTGGATAATGAAGCGATTGTCGATTCCACTGGTGCTTTAGCTTTTCAAGAAATTCCTGAGCGTCTGGGCGTGATCGGCGCTGGCGTTATTGGTTTAGAGCTGGGCTCGGTATGGAATCGCCTCGGCTCTAAAGTGGTTTGCTTAGAGGCGATGGATTCGTTTTTGGCCATGATGGACCAGCAAATTGCTAAAGAGACGCAAAAAATCCTCAGTAAACAGGGTCTGGATATCCGCCTGAGCTGCCGCGTCACCGGCACACAATTGAAAACGACAGGCGACAAAAAAGAAGTTGAAGTCACCTTTACCGACAAAGAAGGTAAAGAAGTTAAGGAATCCTTCGACAAACTCATCGTGTGTGTGGGCCGTCGTCCGTTCACTCAAGGCCTGTTGGCGGAAGATTCCGGCGTTAAACTTGATGAGCGCGGGTTTATCTACGTTAACGATTTGTGCTCAACCAGCGCCCCCGGCGTTTGGGCCATCGGCGACGTAGTGCGCGGCCCCATGCTAGCGCACAAGGGATCTGAAGAAGGCGTTATGGTTGCGGAGCGTATTGCAGGGCATAAGGCCGTTATGAATTACGATCTGATTCCCAGCATTATCTATACGCATCCAGAGGTTGCCGCCGTAGGCAAAACTGAGGAGCAACTTAAAGCGGCTGGCGAGAAATACAACGTGGGTATTTTCCCCTTCGCTGCGAGTGGGCGGGCCTTAGCCGCGGACGAAAAAGATGGCATGGTGAAAATAATCGCCCACGCGGATACCGATCGGATTTTGGGTGCTCATATTGTCGGCCCATCGGCCGCTGATTTGGTGCAACAAGTGGCTATCGCCATGGAGTTTGGCTCCAGCGCCGAAGACTTGGGCATGATGGTCTTTGGTCACCCCACCTTGTCAGAGGCGGTGCATGAAGCGGCTTTGGCGGTGAATGGACACGCGATTCACATAGCCAACCGTAAAAAGAAATAATTTTGACCATGTGCAAACGGGGTTAGCCCCTAGGCACAATGGCAGGTTTCCCTCCTTGGTGCTTTTTGCAGCTCAGCCTTGGCCGGAGTCAACACCATGGAAGCAGCAATAAAATCCAGCGAGCGCGGCAACAACTGTCCTGCTTTAAACGTTAAACCCGCGCAATTATGCGCATTCAAACGGATACACGTCATGAATTTGCATGAATATCAGGCAAAACAGCTGTTTGCTGAATATGGTCTGCCTGTCTCCAAAGGTATTGCGGCACTTACGCCAGCCGAAGCCGCCGCCGCAGCCGATACCATCGGTGGCGACAAATGGGTTGTTAAGGCTCAGGTACATGCGGGTGGCCGCGGCAAGGCGGGCGGCGTCAAGTTGCTCACCAATAAAGCCGATATCGAAGCCTTTGCAGCTCAGTGGTTAGGCAAAAATTTGGTCACCTACCAAACCGATGCCAACGGTCAGCCCGTTAGCCGCATTTTGGTCGAAACCTGTACCGACATCGCGCAAGAGCTTTATCTCGGCGCCGTGGTAGATCGCTCGTCGCGCCGCATCGTATTTATGGCGTCCACAGAAGGCGGTGTAGAAATTGAAAAAGTGGCCGAAGAAACGCCCGAAAAAATTCTAAAAGTTACCATCGACCCGCTCACCGGCGCGCAGCCCTATCAAGCTCGCGAACTCGCGTTCAAACTGGGTTTGAACGCCGAACAAATTAAACAATTCACCAAAATCTTTTTGGGCTTGGCGAAAATGTTTCAAGATTTCGATTTTGCCCTGCTCGAAATCAACCCCTTGGTTATTACCTCCGAAGGCAATTTGCACTGCCTCGATGGCAAAATCACCATCGACGGCAACGCACTCTACCGTCAGCCCAAAATCAAAGCCTTCCACGATCCTTCGCAAGAAGATGCTCGCGAAGCCCGTGCGGCGGCCTGGGAACTTAACTACGTGGCGCTTGAAGGCAATATTGGCTGCATGGTAAATGGCGCAGGCTTGGCCATGGGCACCATGGATATCGTGAAATTACACGGTGGTCAGCCGGCTAACTTCCTCGATGTGGGCGGCGGCGCGACTAAAGAGCGTGTGGTTGAGGCGTTTAAAATCATCCTCTCCGATGACAAAGTGCAAGCCGTGCTGATCAATATTTTCGGTGGCATTGTCCGCTGCGACATGATCGCGGAAGGTGTAATTGGCGCAGTAAAAGAAGTGGGTGTAAAAGTGCCGGTGGTGGTGCGTTTGGAAGGTAACAACGCCGAACTCGGAGCCAAGGTTCTGGCCGATAGCGGCCTCAACATTATCGCTGCTACCAGCCTTACGGATGCCGCGCAGCAAGTTGTTAAAGCAGCGGAGGGTAAATAATGAGCGTTTTAATTAATAAAGATACCAAAGTACTGTGCCAAGGTTTTACCGGCGCACAGGGCACTTTTCACTCTGAGCAAGCGCTTGCTTACGGCACAAAAATGGTCGGCGGTGTAACGCCGGGTAAAGGCGGCCAAGTGCATTTAGGTCTGCCAGTTTTTAACACCATGAAGGATGCGGTTGCCGATACCGGCGCCGATGCCAGCGTCATCTACGTTCCTGCGCCTTCCTGTAAAGATTCAATCCTCGAAGCGGCCTACAGCGGCGTAAAACTGGTTGTCTGTATCACTGAAGGTATACCCACGTTGGATATGCTGGAGTGCAAAATTGTGTGCGATCAATTAGGCGTGCGTTTGATCGGGCCTAACTGTCCAGGCGTTATCACGCCAGGGGAATGTAAAATTGGCATTATGCCCGGCCATATCCATTTGCCCGGCAGAGTGGGTATTGTGTCGCGCTCCGGCACACTGACCTATGAAGCCGTAAAACAGACCACTGATTTTGGTTTTGGTCAGTCTACCTGTGTTGGCATCGGCGGTGACCCTATTGCCGGCTCCAACTTTATCGACATCCTCAAACTCTTCCAAAACGATCCGCAAACGGAAGCGATTGTACTCATCGGTGAAATTGGCGGCTCCGCGGAAGATGAAGCGGCGGCGTTTATCAAAGCTAATGTTAACAAGCCTGTCGTTTCCTACATTGCCGGCGTCACGGCGCCTCCGGGCAAACGTATGGGGCATGCCGGCGCCATCATTTCCGGCGGCAAAGGCACTGCAGCTGAAAAATTTGCAGCACTTGAAGATGCGGGTGTAAAAACTGTGCGGTCTTTGGCGGATATTGGTCTTGCATTGAAAGAAGTGACGGGCTGGTAATTTACCGCTAGTGCCACAAGAGCCGCCCAGGGGAAACTCTGGGCGGCTTTTTTTGTAGGTTTGTAGGGAAAAACAGAAATGGCTAATTTTTCATGATGCTGTAATGCCATGAGATTTTGTGATCGACACATTGTTATCTGTGACGCTATTTGCTACTTTAGCCACACTTGCGGTATGTCATAGCCCAAGCTAGAGACGCGTCATATTTTTGATTTAACCACGGAGTATTTATTTATGCGTATTTTAATCGCTATTTTGTTTATGGGTGTGTGCACCAAGGCTTTGGCTGCTGGTGAGACAGGGTTTAGGAAGGTATCGTTGGTGGGTTGTCACATTAATGAGCCCGTGTGTTTTGTTCAAATAGACGGTCCAGCAGTTGGACCTTCTGCCTGTTCAGGCAATTCAATACGTTTTGATCCTACCGCCTCTGCCACGGGCCAAAGTGTTTTGTCACTAATTTATGCGGCACATTTCTCGGGTAAAACGCTAAATTTTTATATGTCGGATGCTTGTTTTACTAGGCAGGCTGGCTTTCCCACATTCTATTATGTGCAAGTTGCATCTTGAAGCACCATTTAATGCTCGGAGTCTACTCTTGTGGTAGTCTTTTTTTACATTATCAAAACCGTCCGAAGGTAACTTCTGGCGGTTTTTTTCTTGGGGGGTGGTTTTTTTTCAAAGTAAGGCAGCGAATGGCTAAGAACCTCCAATTGTGGCAAGTACAAAGAAGTTTTTCGGTCGTCTTATAACTCAATCTTAAGGATCCCCTTTGTCTCTCCTCAAAATACAAAATGACCTGATTTCTCTATCCGTTAATGCTAATCAGGGTGCAAGAATCTGCGAATTTTCCCTTAATGGCAAAAACGCATTATTTACCGGCTTGCCCGAATGGGGTTCGACATTTTGGCCGAGTCCTCAGCACGCTTGGGGGTGGCCGCCGCCGGCCACGCTGGACACACACGCCTATCACGCTAAAAAAGGCGAGAATTTTCTGCATTTCTCTAGCGAGCCTTGTGAGCGCACCGGCTTGCAGCTCGACAAAAAAATTATGCCCACCAAACGCGGTTTTACGGTGCTCTATACCTTGCGCAATATTGCACAAATACCTCAATCCTACGCCTGCTGGGAAATTACTCGCGTAGCGGGAGGCATTACCTTTTTTGCGAGCGATGAAACCCCGCTTGAACATTCCTCATTAAAACTCACGTCGACCGAAGGTTGTTATTGGCACCATTACGATGTCGCCACTCAAACCGATAATTTGAAATCATTTGCTAATGGCAGTGCTGGTTGGCTGGCCAATGCTCACAATGGTTTGCTGTTGTTAAAACAATTCCCGCAAATCCCCAGCAGCCAAATTGCCCCGCAAGAAGCAGAGGTGGAAATTTATGCTCACGGCGATCAAGCGCAGCCTTACATTGAAATTGAACAGCAAGGCGCTTATGTTTGCTTGCAACCCGGCGAATCTGCGCAATGGGGAGTAGACTGGTCGCTGTTTGTGATTCCAGAGGATATGCAAGTGGCCGCAGGTTCCGGCGCGCTTGTGCAATGGGTTAAAACACTTTTGGCTGACAATTAACGACATGGGGAATTTTTATGCTGTCATCACAACACGCGTATAAAGTTTTAGTCACAGGCGCCGCTTCAGGCATCGGCTATGCCATTGCAGAATCACTTGCAGCGGCTGGGCACAGTGTAATTCTCAGCGATCTTAATTTGGCTGCGGCAGAAAACGCTGCCGCAGGATTGCAGGCGAAGGGTGGTGATGTGCAGGCCCTGCAATTAGATGTTTCGAAGCAGAGCGATATAGATAACATGGCTGTAGCGCACCCAGATATTGATATTTTAATTAATAATGCAGGTCTGCAATATGTGGCCAAGCTAGAAAATTTTCCGGTGGACCGCTGGCGCTTATTAAACGATGTGTTGTTGGTGGGGCCGGCCATGTTAACGCGGGCTTTTTTGCCCAGTATGAAGGCTAAAGGTTTTGGTCGAATTATCAATATTGGTTCTATCCATGCCTTAGTGGCGTCCGCCTATAAAAGCGCCTATGTGGCGGCCAAACATGGTTTGGTAGGGTTTTCTAAGGTTATCGCCCTGGAAACGGCGGAATTCGACATCACCATCAATACCATTTGCCCGTCTTATGTCAAAACGCCTTTGGTGCAAAATCAAATTCGTCAGCAAGCTTTAGAACACGGCATTTCAGAAGACGATGTAATCAACAACATCATGCTCGAACCTATGCCGAAAAAAGCGTTTATTAGCACTGATGAGCTAGCGGAAACGGTGAAATTTCTAGTGTCATCCGCCGCTCGCAATATGACGGGGCAAACGTTGGTGCTCGATGGCGGCTGGACGGTTAAGTAATTTGAGAGCTTTGTGCGAAAGACGATCTTCCCAAGCAAGTGCCGTTGGATGATCCAAAACCCGCAATTCAAGGATGAATTGAGGAAACTATAGGGATATATTCATGTGTTTCTGGATCATCCAACGGCACTTGCGATGCGCAACAGGAAACGTGCGAACGTCTCAGTTTTATTATTTGCAGGCGAGAGCGCTCCACCAGTTCGTCGCATTTTCCTCTTAACGGCTAAGTTTAAACGGGCCTCATCATGAAGCAGCAGGACAAAGCACAGGTAATTGAGTACCTAGATAAGTTCAGTAAGGTTTTTAATGACATGCTCACTGAGGTGACCCAGCGTGTAATGGCGGGTCAAATCAAGGCCGAATTTAATCCTTTTGCGCAAACCGAAAAAATCACTGATGTATTCGCGGGCGGCATTAAACTCGACGCCAAGTTGTTTTTACGTCAGCAACTCGACTTCATGCAAAAGCAGCAGGCGCTTTGGCAAAATGCCGGACGCGTGATGATGGGCGAGACGCTGGAGTCTTTTATTCAGGAAGAAAAAGGCGACAAGCGTTTTGCCGACAATGACTGGCAAGGTAATCCGTTATTTAGCTACATTAAACAAGCCTACTTGCTGAACGCGGAATACATGCATCGGCTCGTCGACACCTTAGAATTTGAAGATGGAAAAATGCGTGACCAAGTACGGTTTTATACCCGTCAACTGGTTAATTCCATGTCGCCAAGCAATTATGTATTCACCAATCCAGAAGTGTGTCGCGAAATTTTGGCAAGCGAAGGAGAGTGTTTGGCGCGCGGCATTGATAATTTCATGCGCGATTTGGAGAACAGCCCAAATGAAGCATTCAAGATTACCCAGGTGGACGTGCGTGCGTTTACGCTCGGACAGAACCTCGCCTATACGCCCGGCAGTGTGATTTATCGCAACGAATTAATTGAGCTGATTCACTATGCGCCTACTCGAGGCGATAACTATGCTATTCCCTTGTTGATAGTGCCGCCGTTCATCAACAAATATTACATTCTCGATTTGGACGCCAAAAAATCGCTGGTGCGTTGGTTGGTTGAGCAGGGTTTTGATGTGTATATGATTTCCTGGCTCAATCCCGATGAAACCACCAGCGATTTTACTTTCGATGATTATGTCCAAGCCGGAGTGCTTGCTGCAATTTCTG
>CAMCXE010000168.1 GCA_945882995.1 Thalassocella blandensis
GGTTACGGTGGCGGCGGGTACGCCGAAGAATGGCGCAAATACGGAGTGTTCTCGGCCGTAGTCTTGGTCGGGGGCGTACCAAATGGTGCGGCCGTTTTTGAGGGTGCGCACCATGCTGCGCACATCGCCCCTAGGAATGGCCACGCTGGTTGAGTTGTGCCGCTCGCGGCCGCGGCGCTGTACATAGTCGTAAACGGGGTTGGCGTGGGTACGGTAGGAGCCGTCGAGGGTGTGGCTTTGGCAGAGAATGGCGCCGCCCACATCAATATGGGTGAAGTGCATGCCCAGCAAAATAACGCCCTGGCCTTGGGCTTCGGCCTGTTGCACATACTCTATGCCTTCAATGGTGAATAGTTTGCGCAGGCGCGGTATGGGTAAAAACCACGCCATGCCGGTTTCGAAAAAAGCTTTGCCCACTGAATCCAGCGTGGCGTGCAGCAAGGCTTGGCGCTGCGCGGCAGTCAGCTCTGGGAAACACAACTCAATATTGCGCGCGGCAATGGCGGTACGCCGTTTGGCGATTCGGCGCATGGCAAAGCCCAAGCAGGTTCCTAGACGCATCTGCCAAGTGAATGGCAACTGCGCCAAGCTCCACCACACCCCAAAACCGAACCAGGTCGCCCAGTATTTGGGGTGGAGCATGCTGCGTTGGAAGTGCGGCCGCGACGACATTTTAAGCGACGACACTTTAGTTAAAAGCTGCATCCACCAGCGGGCTAAGGTCTGCTTCGTAGTCAACGCCGGCGACGCCAAACCCAAACAGTTTGAGGAATTTGCCGCTGTAATCCGGGAAGTCAGCTAAGTCGGCTAGGTTGTCATCGGTGACTTGCGGCCACAGCTCGGCCACTGGGTCTTGCACTTCGGGCAGCAGCTCTAGGTTATCTACGCGCAGGCGATTGGCGGCGTCCAGCCTGGGGGTTGCGGTATATAAACCCTCGGTGAAGAGGCGGTAAAGCTGTTCGATACAGCCTTCATCCGTACCCTTGGCCTTCATCACTTTGAAGAGTAAGGATAGATACAAGGGCATGATGGGTATGGCGGAAGACGCTTGGGTAACCACGGCTTTCAGTACGGCAACATTAGCCTGGCCGTGCACATCGCTTAACTGGGTATTCAAGGCGCTGGCGGCGCGGTCTAAATCTTCTTTGGCTTTGCCAATGCTGGCGTGGCCGTAAATAGGCCAGGTAATTTTTTCACCCAGATAGGTATAAGCCACGGTTTTAGCGCCTTCAGCCAGTAAATCGGCGGCTTTTAGGGCTTCAATCCACAGTTCCCAATCTTCACCGCCCATGACTTTTACGGTGTGGGCAATTTCCTCTGCCGTTGCAGGTTCTAGGGTGACTTCGCCAATTTTGCGGCTATCGGTGTTGAGACTTTTGGTGGTGTAGGCGGCGCCGATGGGTTTGAGTACCGAGCTGTACACCTCGCCGGTTACGGGGTCGGTGCGGCGGGGGGAAGCGAGGCTGTAGACCACTAAATCCACTTTACCCATACCGGCTTTTAACATCTCAACCGTTTTGGTTTTGCAGTCCGAGGAAAATGCATCGCCATTGATGCTCTCGGCATACAACCCTTTAGCCCGAGCTAAATCGTCAAACGCGGCGGCATTATAAAAACCAGCGGTGGCGGTTTTGGCCTCGGTGGCGGGGCGTTCAAAAAATATTCCTAAGGTATTTGCGCCGCAGCCAAAGGCGGCGGTAATGCGTGACGCCAAGCCGTAGCCGGTAGAGCTGCCGATGACCAATACATTTTTGGGGCCATTGGCGATGGGGCCTTGCTGTTCAACATAAGCAATTTGCTCGCGCACATTGGCGGCACAGCCTTGCGGGTGAGCATTGGTACAAATAAAGCCACGAACTTTAGGTTTGATGATCATTTGAGGGCGTCCACAGTCACAGGGAAAACAAGAAGCGCGGCATTATATAGCAAGGACGCTATAATGCACCGCCCTGCCCTGCTGCCGAATTCCACCATGTACACACTGCGCTTAGCCACATCGCCCCTCTGGACCCAAACCGTTCTAGCCAATTTTGACGCCTTTTTGCTGGACCACGCGGCCGCCGAAAAAAAAGCCTCCGGCATGGCCATGTCCATGGTGTCCCACTACCCCGATAAACTCGACATAGTGACCAGCATGGTGGATTTGGCTTTAGAAGAATTGGCCCACTTTCGCCAAGTGGTGAAAATACTCCATCAACGCGGCTTAATTTTGGCGGCGGACAAGCCAGACACCTACGTAAATAGCCTGCGCCAGCTGCAGCGCAAAGGTTCGGATGTGTATTTATTAGACCGTTTGTTGATCGGCAGTATTGTGGAAGCGCGCGGCTGCGAACGTTTCGGCTTAATTGCCGCCGCACTGGAGCCCGGTGAGCTGCAACAATTTTATGTAGCGATTACCGAATCTGAAGCTCGGCATGAGGATATATTTTACAAACTGGCCGCCAATTATTTTCCCGCTTCAATTATTAACGAGCGTTTGGACCAGCTATTGGATGCCGAGGCGCAAATTCTGGCCAGCTTACCCATTCAAGCCGCCCTACATTAAATGCCGACGCGCTATTTAACAGAGTATGCTGAACCGGAAATCCAGTACTTGTCTGGCTGGCCGGAGGTGCAATTTGATCAAGTGCTGGTGATTCCCGCGTATCGCGAAACCAGCCATTTTTTCCAGCAATTTGCCACACGCACTGAATCCCTGTTGATTATTGTAGTGATCAACCAACCCTCCGATACAGCACCTCACCTAGATAATATTGCGCTGGCAGACGCAGTGACACACTGGGGGCAGCGCCAATTTACCCAGGGTAATTTGCAACTTTTTACACGCGCCAAACAAGGTGTTTTAGTGGTGGATCGTTTTGCACTGGGCCAACAAATTCCGCCAAAACAGGGTGTTGGTTTAGCGCGTAAAATTGGTTGTGATCTGGCTTTGGCGCTACACGCTCAACACGTTATTCAGGCACCTTGGATTTATTCCACTGATGCCGATGCAATTTTACCCGACGACTATTTTTCACTGAGTGCGCAGTTGCATTATAGCGCCGCGGTTTTTCCGTTTTTTCACCAGAACGATGGCAGCCCCACAGGCCAAGCCACGGCGCTTTATCAAGCAGCCATCGAATATTTTGCACGGGGGCTAACCTGGGCCGGCTCTGCTTATGGCTACACCAGCTTGGGCAGTGCGCTGGCCGTGCAAGCCAGCGCCTACGCTAAGGTACGCGGCTTTCCGAAACGGGCTGGCGGTGAAGATTTCTACTTGCTTAACAAGTTGGCAAAGGTAGGCCCTATTTATCGCGCCGCCACAGCGCCGATTCTGCTGGAAGCTAGGGTCTCCAGCCGTGTACCGTTTGGCACCGGACCTGCAGTACAAGCTATTTTGGCGCTGGCGCAGCCAGAGGATTACCGCTACTACGCCCCGGAGCTATTCGTCCGCTTAAAAATAGGGTTGGACGCCTTTTCCCAAACATCACAACAGCCGTTACGCCAATGCCTGGCAGAATTGCCAGTAGACATTACAAATGCCTTGAATCATATAGGCATTGAAGCTCTGCTACAGCATATGCACCGTCAAAATATAAACTCGAGCCAACAACAAAAAGTGCTGCATGGTTGGTTTGATGCCTTTATCACGCTAAAATTCTTGCGTTTTCTACAAACTCACTACTACCCACCTCAGCCCCTACACGCCTGTTTGCAGAACGGACTTTTTTAGCTGCCCCCTAAACCCTTCACACCCATACACCGAGAACCCCATGCTTCGTGAATTTATCCGCTTCTGGACTCCCGCCGAAAAATTCCGGCAACTTAATTTGCTGGACCAAGAAGCCCCGTCTTACAGTCTTACTCGCGAGGCATCGGCCAAACGCGTACACTACTGTGTATTTGTGGTTTGCCTGTGTTTACTGGCACTTAATTACGCGCGCGGTTATGACGTATTCGTAGACTTGAGTCATGGAGTGGCATCGTTACTGGGTTTGCCTGGCGATTATTTTACCGCAGCCATTAACGCCTCAGCCTACAGCGAACTGGCGCAACTTGCCTGGTGGTCGGCCAGCCATGTGCTGTGTTACGTACTGCTGCCTTGGCTATTTATTGCCCTTGTGCTGAAGGATTCTATTAGCCAGTTCGGCTGGCGCTGGAACAACACTCATCGCCACTGGCGCGGTTACCTATTTTTAGTCGTGCCCATAATGGTTATGGTTTATTTCGCCAGCCAGCGCAGCGACTTCATTCAGCACTACCCATTTTATAGTTTAACGCGACGCAGTATTTTTGATTTAGTCACCTGGGAAATTTGCTACCTCATCCAATTTGTGTGTTTGGAATTTTTCTTCCGCGGTTTTATTTTACAGGCACTACGCCCTGCCATAGGTGCCAATGCCATATGGCTAATGGTACCCCCCTATTTAATGGTGCACTTTAGCAAGCCTTGGCTAGAAGCTTCTGGCGCCATATTTTTCGGCTTATTTTTAGGCATTTTAGCGCTGCGTTCACGCTCTATTTGGGGCGGATTTTTTGTGCACTGCGGAGTGGCTTTAAGCATGGATTTTGCGTCACTCTATCAACAGGGGGCGCTGCCACGTAATTTTTGGCCGCAGTAACCTGAGCGTGTAACGGCTGTCGAATTTTAATAATTATTGATGGCCACGCAAAAATACTTACTCGCTGGCCGCGCCCAACATCGTCCGGACACAATTCCGACGTGCTGATAGCAGTCGTTCCAAATTCATTCAACCGACGATTAAACCTAGACACCACACAACTACTGCCGCAAACCATTAAACCTAGACGCCTCAGCTGCGCACCAAAAAACCCTGTCAGTCATTAGCGCGGCAACCGAACGTTAAAACTACTGGGTCATAAGGCCGAGGGCATTGTTACCTATTGAAGCCACACCAAGGAGTCAATGTCATTAAGTTAAGGGGTTTCTCCTTTTCAAATTGTTTTCTACTGTTATAGCGACACCCCAGCCGAAGCGGGACAAGCCCGTTTTTTGGCCGAGTGGAGAGGTGATTTTTAGGGGCAAATGGACAGGACGTCCATTTGAGCCGTGACGGGCCCGGATGTCACGCCACGGCGACCCTCAAAATCGCCTCGGAGGGAGGGTATTTTTGCAAAGCAAAAACCAAAAAGTCGGGTGGCCTTTCTTTTTGGTGACTTTTTCTTTGGCCACGCAAAGAAAAAGTTACTCGCCCAGGAGGGCGAAATAAGGGCACAAAATCACTCGAAAAATCAGCATTGCGCTTAACTTAATGACATTGACCAAGGAGTGGTGCAACCATTGATGATTCACCCAAGGTTTTTGGGTTGATACGGTTAAGTGTTCGCTAGTTGTTAACCTCGCAACCGTTCCTCTCAAAAAACCAGCCCCGCCCAACCAAGCCTAGCAATGCCTGTTCACACACCAATAGTGAACATGTCCACAAAATTCTGGCGCACGACAACCGGGGCGGGTAAACTGCGCGGGCTTTCGCTTCAGGACTTTTTTCGAGCCGCCAGAATTGCCCCGCTGCTCCCAAAACCGCGCCTGTCACTCATTCTATTCGGAGCGCCTCAGGCCACAGTCAAAACGCTATTGCCCCAGCGGAGTCCTTATCTTCGCTTTAGGCGCGCAATATTTTTTGTAGTTACTTAACACTTAATAAGCCCATTTTTACCTTTCTGGAGAATTAAGACATGCATCTCACTCAAAAAATAGTGGCGATATTTACAGCCCTGTGCTTACTGCAAGGCTGCAGTAAAAATAGCCCTTGCGGCGATGGCATAGGCAAAGTGCTCGACGAGCCAAAATGCGTAGGCCGCGGGCCAGAAACCCTTAAAGGCGCCGACGAAGACTATTACGCCGACATGGATTATGGCGTAAGCCACAAGGCCGAGGACGTACAACAACGTTTGGCCGCCTATGTGCCAGGCATTACTCCAGAAGACGCCAAAGCCGCCTTTGTACGCGGGCGCAATAACTGGGTCGTGTGGACTGCAGGCAATGACACCTTGTGGGATGAAATCTCCCGCGCCAGCGTCGGCAACTCGGACTTACTGAAAACCATTTCCAACCATCCGAGCTTAAGAAACAATCGCGACAATCGCTGGCAGTATTTAGGCGTAGTCAACGAACCCTGTTTCATTAAAGGTGACAAACCCAACGCAGACAGATTCGGCTTATATTTGGATACGCGCGATCCGCAATGCGCAGCAGATCCCTTTGAAAACGAACAAAAATACCCCGGCGTTAAAATTGGCGCGCGCGGCGTTACCGTACCCGTTGGCTCCTACTATGGTTATGGCACCGGCATTGTCGGCCTGCGACTGTTTCCAAACCCCGACTTTGACGCTGCCGCTGCCAAAACATGGGACCCAGAACGCTACTATAGCGACCCCAGTTACTACCAAAATAAAAACCTGATAAGACCCTACCGCGTGGGCATGTCCTGCGGCTTTTGTCACGTAGGCCCGAACCCAGCGAATCCGCCAGCGGACCCAGAACACCCCACTTGGGCGAACTTAAACTCCAATCCCGGTGCACAATATTTTTGGGTCGAGCGCATAATGCTATTTAATCCGGATCCCAAAAATTTCCCTTATCAACTGTTTCACTCTTCGCGTCCCGGCGCTTTGGATACCTCGCTAATTTCCAGCGATTACATCAACAACCCACGCACCATGAACGCCGTATACAACTTGCCGGCGCGCTTGGAAATTGCGGCCAAATGGGGCAAAGAAACGCTGGCCGACGGCGGCCTGAACAACAAACAATTTAATCAGTTACCCAGTGTGCCGGCCAACAGCCCGCTCATGCAGTTTTATCAGGCGCCCGACAAAGTATTTACACCGCGCGTACTGAAGGATGGGGCGGATTCGGTAGGTGCTTTAGGGGCATTAAATCGCGTTTACGTTAACATCGGCCTTTTCAGCCAAGAATGGACACAGCATTTCCGTCCACTGTTGGGCGGCAAAAAAATCTCACCCTTTGATATCGAAACTGCTCGTAAAAATTCGAGTTTTTGGGTGGCTAATGAAAGTCAAACTCCAGACGTGGCATTGTTCTTTTTAGCCGCAACACCACCCGATTATTTGAAGAATGCACCCAATGGCGCGGCACACATCACGCAAGATGAAACCGTGCTAGATAAGGGCAAAGCCGTTTTCGCTACCACCTGCGCACGCTGTCACTCCAGTAAATTGCCTGAAGAGGCCTACAGCATGTTCCCCGAAAATGGCTGTGTGGACGCAAAAGGTGAGCGCAATTATTTAAGCTGCTGGAATCAATATTGGACCTACACCAAAACCGACGCATTCAAGCAGGCCATGGTTGAAATAGTGAAAAAACCGGACTTTTTGGCGAACAATTTCCTGTCCACCGATTTGCGCATCCCGGTTACGCTTTTAGAAACCAACGCCTGTAGCCCCTTGGCCACCAACGGCCTCGCGGGCAACATCTGGGATAATTTCACGTCGCAATCCTATAAAAACCTGCCCAGTGTGGGCGCTCTGCGCGTGCAACATCCGTTCACCGGCGTAGTGCGCGAATTCGAGGCTCCTGCCGGCGGTCGCGGCTATACGCGCCCCGCTTCCTTGGTGAGCGCTTGGGCAACTGCACCCTTTTTACTTAACAATAGTTTGGGCAAGTTTTATTGGAGCGGCTCAGTAGAAGATCGGCTGAAATCCTTTGATGACTCCATGGAAAAATTGCTCTGGCCAGAAAAGCGCGACGGTCAATTCACGGTGGTCACCCACAACGGCAAAACCCACCCAGGCACCATCGACGTTAGCAGCACCTCAAGTTACCTCAACGTTCCCAGCAAATTTTTACCCGAATTTTTGCAGCCACTGGAGGGTATTTTGTCCCGTGTTGCTCCTTGGGCATTTGGTGATGACGGCATACAACTCGGCCCCATCCCAGCCGGAACACCGGTTAATTTGCTTTCCAATATCGACATGGAAAAGCGCGATCAAGTCCTGAAAGTACTGCTTAAAATCAAGGCCGATTTAAAAGCACTGGGCCCCAACGCCAGCGAAGAGGACGCCAAGAAACAATTCGCCGATCTAGTCGACCCACTCATTGAAGTGAGTAAATGTGCAGATTACGTGGTTGATAAAGGGCATTATTTCGGCACCGAGTATTTAGAAGGCGAAACCCCATTAACCGATGAGCAAAAACGCGCACTGATTGAGTTTGTAAAAACCTTGTAAACCAAAGCCGCTCGCCGGCAAGGCGGGCGATTGTTACAACGCGGTTTGGCCTCAGCTAAGTCGCGTAGTATTTAGCTTAAATCTCGAAACCCAAGGTAGCCGCCAACAAACTGTGTGACTTAGTGGTGTGATTAGTGAAAATTGAAAATGACGAGCAACTGGGTTGGCTGTTCGTCATTTTCAACTTTTGGTAGGCGCTGCCCTAGGGCCAATGTCATTACGTTAAGGGTTTTGGCCCGATTTTTCGGGCCATTTTTTCCTCGACAAGAACCCCCTCCCAGCCTCCCCCTCAAAGGGGGAGGGGCAAAAAGTCTGCAAATCGAGGCGTCTGCTTGTTTTCAATGCTGTTCTGCTCCCTCCCCTTTTCAAGGGGAGGGTTGGGGTGGGGTTTCTGGATGAGCGGAAATTCACTGGAGAAATAGCCCGAAGCCATTAACCTAGAAACCTCAGTTGGATCACCAAAGTCTGCGCAACCCCCGGGCAACGCCTAGCAAAAGTTAAAAATGCCGAACAACCAACAAGGTTGCCCGGCATTTTTAACTTTTGCTAATCACACCAATGGATTACACAGCTTTTTGGCGCCCAACTGAGGTTTCTAGGATTAACTTAATGACATTGACCCTAGGACTGTGCAGACATTGGTAATCCCGTTGAGGTTTCTAGTTGGAAATCATCCCGCCGCAGTGGCGATTCAACATCTAGCGCGGCTCGTAAGCTCACTCAAACCTCTGCAACTACAGCCTTATGTAGCTTTCCAATGCTACAAAAAAACCTTTCACTCTTACCGCGCTTGGCGTCACTTAGGGCCTACTAAGCCTAGCCACAACCAAGCCCTAGTAAATGCGCAACCAACCCCAAGTGCGTGCCTAACCAGAAGCCTAACCGGAAGCGCCCGGCCCTAGATAGTCCCAAACCACCAACGCCAAATCATTCGCAAATCGGCCGTGTATTGGCAATTTTGTGCACAAAAAAAACCGAATGGACTTGTCCATTCG
>CAMCXE010000169.1 GCA_945882995.1 Thalassocella blandensis
CTTTCTTTGCAGTGCGCGAATCCTTCAGCCTAGGAACCTCAGTTGAGCGCCAAAAAGCTGTGTAATCCATTGGTGTGATTAGCAAAAGTTAAATTTGGCGGGCAACCTGGTTGGTTGTTCGCCAAATTTAACTTTTGCTAGGCGCGCCAAGGGGTTGCGCAGACTTTGGTGATCCAACTGAGGTTTCTAGGCTCAGCGCGGCAGAGCTCTCACATCGTTAGTATTTCGAGGAAATATGCTATGTATCAAGAATTTTTCGACCAAGCTGAGACGCTGTTAAAACCACTCAACGATTTGGTTGCTACCAATCAGGCTGCGCTTGGGGTGCTTACGAGCAAACAAGTCGGTGTGGTTGGCGAAATGTTGCAAGGCACTATTGTCTATGTGCAAAAAATGGCAGAAATTAAAGACGGTAACTATCTCGAAGTACAAAAAGCCTATTGGGATAGTTTGAACGAAACAATAAATGAGGTGGCCAAAAGTTCACTGGATTACTTCAGTGTCACCCAGGAGAAATTAACCGGGTTGTTTCAAAATTCGCTGGCCGGCGCCGCATTTGCCAAGTCTGAAGCGGTTACATCTCCTGTCGCGAGCCCAGCTGAAGCGCCGCTGGCGACTTCGCCGCGTGCAAGCGTTGCGGCAGAGCCCTTGATCCGCGAGATGGTGCCGGCTGAAACCAAGGTCAAGGCACCAGAAAAGACCGTCAGCCCCAAAGTTGGAGAGGTTGGAGTTGCGCGGAGAAAAATGGGCAAAAAGGAAAAGCAGAAAGCGGTAAATGAAGGGTAGCTGGGTCGGCGCTTGGTCGGTTCGGTATAAGCGTATCTGGAGACTAAAATAAGGGAGGCTCAACCTCCCTTATCCACTCCTAACTTTTTAATACATGTGCTGACCGCCGTTGATGGATAAGGTCGAGCCGGTGATAAATCCTGACTCGTCCGCCACCAAAAATTCCACGCCCCGGGCAATTTCTTCTGCCTCGCCCAAGCGGCCTACAGGGATCTTAGCCACAATTTTTTCGAGCACCTTTTCCGGTACGGCACGCACCATGTCGGTGGCTATGTAGCCAGGGGCAATAGCGTTAACCGTGATTCCCTTGCTTGCGCCTTCTTGCGCTAGTGCTTTGGTAAAGCCGTGAATTCCAGATTTCGCAGCGGCATAATTTACCTGCCCATATTGCCCTGCTTGCCCGTTTATGGAGCCAATGTTCACAATGCGGCCGAAATTGTGCTCACGCATTTGTTCAATCACGGCGTGGCACATGTTGAAGCAGGAGCCCAAGTTGGTATCTATCACCGCATGCCAAGCTTCTTTGCTCATTTTTTGCAAGGTCCCGTCCCGCGTGATACCCGCATTGTTGATGAGAATCTCGATGTAACCCATGTCGTTGGTTATTTGTCGCACGGCCTCTGCGCACTGGTCAAAATCGGACACATCGAATTTGTACACGGGAATATTGTGTTCCTGGCTGAACTTGGCTGCCGCTTCGTAGTTGCCTGCATAATTGGCAATAACTTGGTAACCAGAATTTTTCAAACGAATAGCAATGGCAGCACCTATACCTCGGGTGCCTCCTGTTACGAGTGCGAGTCTTGACATTGGGAATCTCCTGAATGGCTGATTGGGCGGCAATAATAGGCCGTGAT
The DNA here is from genome assembly GCA_945882995.1 of Thalassocella blandensis. Lineage (GTDB taxonomy): Bacteria > Pseudomonadota > Gammaproteobacteria > Pseudomonadales > Cellvibrionaceae > CAMCXE01. The sequence goes on from CAMCXE010000169.1 coordinate 1,644, forward strand.
TTGCGAGCTTTGCAAAAGGATTCTTAAATTTTGTGACAAAATCTCACACTTTAGTATGGGGTTGCATCACGCATTCAATTGGAATTCGCGGCTCAATCCCCCTAGAATCACGGAAATTAACGACTAAAGGGCTTGGACCGTGGAAACTGTAGTTGCAATTAACAGCGCCAACGCTAAGGCTTATCTCATTGATGAGTCGTTTGTGCGCCCTGTGTTGGTGGATTTTTGGGCATAATGGTGCGCGCCGTGTAAAACGTTAAAGCCGCTCTTAGAGCGCCTTGCCGCCGAATACCAAGGCGCATTTTTGTTGGCGACGCTAGATGCGGATGCGGAACGTATGTTGGCATCGCAGTTTGGCGTACAGAGTTTGCCTACGGTTATGCTGATGAAGGATGGGCAGCCCATTGACGGGTTTGCTGGCGCGCTGCCAGAAGCCGAGATCCGCGTCTTCCTCGAGCGTCATTTACCTAAGCCTTGGGATATCCTATTGAAAGACGCGCGCCGGCTGATCGGCGAGGGGGACTTTGCCGGCGCCTCGGTGGTGCTGCGCACCGCTTACACAGATTCACGTAGGCGCGGTGACATTGCTTGCGAATTGGTGATAGTCCTCGTCAACCTAAAACGGCTTGACGAGGCAAAAGAAATTCTCGGTGCCATTAAAATGGCTGATCAAGGCGCCGACTATCATCAAGCCGCAGCGCAATGGGAGTTGGCCAGCAACGCGCAAAAGGCACCGGCCGTAACCGAGCTGGAGGCCCTGTTTAAGCAGAACCCAAGTGATGCGGTTATCGCACATCAATTGGCATTGCAGTATTCGCAGCATGGTTACAGTAAGGAGGCGCTAGTTCTGCTGCACGATCTACTCGCTCACAATGTTAACGCGCTGGATGGCGCAGCCCGGCGTACCTATACCGACATCCTTACTACGCTTGGCAAGGGTGACCCCTTAGCGGTTGCCTATCAACGTAAACTCTACGCCTTGCTTTATTAGCGGTATCCGTTTCTAGTCGGTGTTATTTGTTGCCGCGCTCGCTATAATGCTCGTCCATTTTTACAGGGGTGCCTTAGTGCCCCAGTGCCTAATTTCCCAGTATTATTGAGAGCCCACATGCAGCCAACCATCAAACCCGCGAACCCCAATTTCTCCTCTGGGCCCTGCAGCAAACGCCCTGGTTACGATGTGGCTAACTTGGCACTTCACACCTTAGGCCGCTCGCATCGATCGGCTATTGGCAAGCAGGCGCTTGAAGCCGCGTGCGTTCAGACCGCTGAACTATTGGGGTTGCCGGAAGGCTACCGTGTTGGGGTAGTGCCGGGGTCTGACACTGGCGCTGTGGAAATGGCGCTCTGGTCTCTTCTCGGGCAGCGCCCCGTGGATATTTTCGCCTGGGAATCGTTTGGCTCGGGCTGGATAACCGATGTCACCAAAGAATTGAAGCTAAAAGATGTGCGTAGTTTTGTCGGCGATTATGGCGTACTGCCGGATTTGACCGAGGCAAACTTTGACCACGACGTGGTGTTCACTTGGAATGGCACCACCTCCGGGGTGAAGTTGCCAAACGGCGATTGGATTTCCGATACGCGTACCGGCCTAACCATTTGCGACGCCACTTCGGCGGTGTTCGCTATGGAAATGCCCTGGGAAAAGTTGGATGTGGTGACTTTCTCTTGGCAGAAAGTGTTGGGTGGTGAAGGCGCGCACGGCATGCTGATTCTCAGCCCCCGAGCAGTTGAGCGTTTGGAAACCTATAACCCGCCCTGGCCCCTGCCTAAGCTGTTCCGGATGAGCAAAGGCGGCAAGTTGATTGACGGTATTTTTCGTGGCGATACCATCAATACGCCATCCATGCTCTGCGTGGCCGACTATTTAGACGCCTTGAACTGGGTGCGCGCTATCGGCGGTGTCGAGGCGGCAATTGCTCGTTCAAATGCAAATCTCGCGGTGCTCGAAAATTTTGTGGCGCAAACGCCTTGGATCCACTTTTTGGCGCAGGACCCAGCGCAGCGTTCCAACACCAGCGTATGCCTCACACTGGACGTTACTGAAGACCAAGTTAAATCGATCGTGAAATTGTTGGAAAAAGAATCCGTCGCTTTCGATTGCGGCGCCTATCGTGATGCCCCCCCCGGCTTGCGTATTTGGTGTGGGGCCACCGTAGAGGTTGCTGACCTCGAAGCCTTGCTGCCTTGGTTGACCTGGGCTTACAAACAGGTCACCGCCTAGGTTTTGATGGTATGAGGGGCCGCCGTTCAGCGGCTCTTCTCAGTTTATCTTGGTGTGGTGGCACTCAGGTGTTCTGTTTGCGCAGCGAAATGCGCGGCAGTTTGGTCTCGCGGTTATTACCTAATTTTAAAAAGCTTTAACTAAAAAGTGACTCTTTATGTTTCAGATTAAAACGTACAACAAAATTTCTGAAAAAGGCCTTAGCCGTTTTCCTGCGGAGAGCTATGCCCTAGGCGACACACTAGACGCCCCTGACGCATACATATTGCGCAGCCACAAATTGCACGGCGAGCCCGTACCGGCAAGTGTGTGCGCCGTGGCCCGCGCCGGTGCTGGTGTTAACAATGTACCCGTTGATGACTATACCCAGCAGGGGATCGTGGTGTTCAACTCCCCAGGCGCTAATGCCAATGCGGTGAAGGAGCTCGTGCTCGCCGGCATGTTGTTAAGCTCGCGGGATATTCTGGGCGGCAAGGCTTATGCGGATTCCTTGACTCATCTAGATGATGCGCAAGCCATGTCCAAACTTTTGGAGGCGGAGAAATCCCGTTTTGCCGGCAATGAACTGCTCGGCAAAACCTTGGGAGTAGTGGGGTTGGGTGCAATCGGCTCTATGGTGGCTGAAATGGCCTTGGCCTTGGGTATGGATGTGGTTGGTTTCGACCCTGCGTTGTCTGTGGACGCTGCCTGGAGATTGCCCAGTCAGGTGCGTAAGGCGGCAAATCTCAACGCGTTGCTGGCGGCCTCTGATTTCGTGACACTGCATGTGCCCGCCATTGAAGCCACACATCATATGATCAACGCCGATGCACTTAAATTTCTAAGACCGAGCGCGGCTTTGTTGAATTTTGCACGGGAAGCTATCGTGGATTCCAACGCAGTTTCGGCGGCCCTAGAGGCTGGGGGTCTGCGTCAGTATGTGTGTGACTTTCCCGAACCCGGCATGATCAACCGCAAAAACGTTATCGCCTTGCCACACATAGGCGCCAGCACCGAAGAAGCCGAAGAAAATTGCGCCATAATGGCAGCCAATCAACTTAAAGACTTCTTAGAGCACGGCAACATTACCAACTCAGTTAACTTCCCACAGATCGATCTGGGCCGTGTTTCTGGCTGTTGCCGGTTGACCTTTAGCAATCGCAACGTGTCTGGCGTGTTAGGTAATGTGTTGTCTATCTTCACGCAGCACCAAGTTAACGTCATCGACATGGTGAATAAAAGTCGTGGGGAAGTGGCTTACAATATTTTGGATTTGGAACAGGTGCCTTCGGAGCAGGTGTTGGACGAGATACGCCGAGTAGAGCAGGTGATTCGGTTGCGCGTTATTCCTAGTTGTGCGTGATTTTTAAATGACTGAATACCAAGCAGAAGTAGCCGGATTTTTTGGATATTGGCCGGCTTTCTGCGATGGGCATATTGTTTCGTATGAGAATAGTGATAACTCAATAAAGCTAAAAATTGACTACATGGACTCGGACAAATTACTAAGGGCTTTAATAGAAATTAGCTTCCAAGGGACATCAGATGTTCGCTTATCCGACTATATACCCGAAAGCGTAGTGGATACTTTGAGCATTCTGAGTGGTTCGCAACATTGGGTGACTCTCGAACCATGTTACGGTTTAGGTGGCAGCTTTAAATGCAAGCATGTACAGGCAGTTATTGTAAAAACATAACAATCAGCGCCGCGCGAAAACTGGGCAGTGGCGATTTTTTAATACTCGTCGCCTTCAAATAGCAGCTCAAAATTACGCCGGCCCAGTTTCGGTAGCGTTTGGCAGTGAGTCTAGGCCACTAGGTCAAATTTGACCCCAAAACGCCTGCACCAGCGGACTCCTTAAGCGCTTTTCAAGCACGCACACTCCCACCTCATAGGCTGCCAAGTCCGGTTGTAAGGCACAGATTTTTACCTGTCCTGCTAGCGGGCTGTTCTCCACAACTATTTTCGGTACCAGCCCAACGCCAAACCCCAAACTTACCATGCTCACAATCGCTTCATGCCCGGCAACCTGGGCCTGTATGGTGGGGGTAATCGCTTTTTCGGCAAACCAATCATCAATGCGGCGGCGTGCCACCCCCTGCTCCGGCAAAATTAGCGGCAGCCGCGGCCATTGCTGATCGTCATAGTCAGTTTCATCCTGCACGGCAGTTATTAGAATCAGTGGTGAGTGGGTGATGGTCTTGAACACCATGCCCGCAGGCATGGGCGTTTGCCGTGCGGCAATTGCCACGTCTTCTAAACCTTGGTTTACGCGGTCGATGGCTTGGGCATGATCGCCGGTATGTAAATTAAGGCTAATGCGAGGATGCAATTGGCGGAAATTCGTCAGAATGTCATACAAAAAGCTGTAACTTGCCGTCACGGAGCAATAAATGCTGAGTGAGCCGTGCAGGCTTTTCGTTTCGGTCATCAGGCTATTTAGCAGCAGTTCCCACTGCTGTAGCGACTCTCGCGAGTATTCTAAAAAAATCTGCCCGGCATTAGTCAGCGCCACACTTCGGTTGTCGCGCTCAAACAGTCTAGTGCCCAGCTCGTCCTCGAGTTGTGCGATGGAGCGGCTAAGCGTCGAAGTGCTCATGTGCAGCAAGATACCCGCCTTGGTAAAGCTGAGTGTCTCGGCAAGCGTGACGAAGATTTTAAGGCTGCGGTTATTCATGTTTCACTATCTGCAATAATATGTTGTGAATATATCATTTTACGAAACCTGTGTTCCCGTTTAGACTCCTGCTAAATCCACTTGCAGAGGCTTCAACGATGAAGGTTTATTACGATAAAGACTGTGACTTATCCATTATTCAGGGCAAAAAAGTCGCCATTATTGGCTACGGCTCACAAGGGCATGCCCACGCGAATAATCTAAAGGACTCGGGTGTTGATGTGGTTGTCGGCTTACGTGCAGGTTCGGCTACGGCGCAAAAAGCAGAAGCGGCTGGCTTAGTGGTTAGGCCTGTGGCCGAAGCCGTCGCTAGTGCTGATGTGGTTATGATCTTAACGCCGGATGAGTTTCAGAAGCAGTTGTACCGCGACGAGATAGAGCCAAACCTGAAAAAAGGCGCCACCCTAGCTTTTGCCCATGGGTTTGCCATCCATTACAACCAAGTGGTGCCAAGGGCTGATCTTGACGTCATTATGATCGCGCCAAAAGCTCCAGGCCACACGGTGCGTTCCGAATTCGTTAAAGGTGCCGGTATTCCAGATCTTATCGCGATCTATCAAGATGCATCGGGCAAGGCGAAAGATGTTGCGCTTTCCTACGCCGCAGGCGTCGGCGGTGGCCGAACGGGTATTATTGAAACCACCTTCAAAGATGAAACCGAGACAGACCTGTTCGGTGAGCAAGCGGTCCTGTGTGGCGGCTGCGTAGAGCTAGTAAAAATGGGCTTTGAAACGCTAGTGGAAGCGGGGTACGCACCCGAAATGGCGTATTTTGAGTGTTTGCATGAGCTTAAATTGATCGTCGATTTAATGTACGAGGGCGGCATTGCAAATATGAACTACTCAATTTCCAATAATGCCGAATATGGCGAGTATGTTACCGGCCCTAAAGTGATCAACGAAGAGTCGCGCAAGGCCATGCGTGAGGCACTTAAAGACATTCAACAGGGTGAGTATGCCAAAAAATTCATTCTCGAAGGCGCCTCTAACTACCCGTCAATGACGGCCTATCGCCGCAACAATGCCGCGCACCCCATCGAGCAAACAGGCGCTAAGCTTCGCGCTATGATGCCGTGGATCCAAGCTAACAAGATTATTGATAAAACTAAAAACTAAGAGTACCTTTCGGTGCTTGCAAGCGCGGCTCAGGCCGCGTTTTTTTTGACACCGCGAATTGTTGGCCATAACGGATTTCACTATGCATGACCCAGACTCTGCTCACATAAACACCAGCTCAGCTGCCGAAGAGGGAATAGCTAATGCTGTGATTCCGGGCAACTTGCCAGTGGATGAGCACGTCGAAGAGGTATCCGAAAACGGCAAAAAAGTTCGCCGTCGCGGTGTCTATCTGTTGCCAAATCTCATCACCACGGCAGCCATGTTTAGTGGATTTTTCGCGATTATTTCTGGCGTCAACGGGAGTTTTGAGCAGGCCGCCATAGCTATATTTATCGCCCAAGTGTTGGATGGTTTTGATGGGCGAGTGGCGCGGATGACCAATACCACCAGTGCCTTCGGGGTTCAGTACGACAGCCTTTCTGATATGGTTTCATTCGGTATGGCGCCTGCCATTGTGATGTTCAGCTGGGGGCTGGAGCCGCTTGGTAAGGCGGGTTGGGCTGCAGCCTTTATTTACACTGCCTGTGCGGCAATGCGCTTGGCGCGGTTCAATACGCAGGTGGACACCGTTGATAAGCGCTTTTTCGTCGGCCTAGCGAGTCCTGCCGCAGCGGCTGTGGTGGCTTCCACCATCTGGCTGGGGAGCGAAATCAGACCCAATTTTCAATTTTCGCTACTCTTGGCGCTGCTTACCGCGGGGCTCGGGTTTTTGATGGTTTCCAATATCCGCTATAACAGTTTTAAAGGGCTGGGCTTAAAGGGGAGGGTGCCGTTTGTTGCAATGTTGGTGGCCGTGGTCGCATTTGTGGTCATCACCATCAAGCCGGCGCTTATGCTGCTTATCATTGCTTGTGGCTATGCGCTTTCAGGGCCCCTCATCTGGTTTAAAGCGCGTGCTCAGCAGCCCAATGGTTCAAATGGCGAGTAATCCCAAAAAAACGATTGACCTACCTAGTTCAGGTGTAGATAATTCGCGCCTCCTCAAACGGGGTGGTCAGGAAGGTTTGTGTTAGTCGTGTAGTTAAAGTCTAAAACCCTTTTATAATCAGCAAGTTTGCAGGCTTCTACTGACGGGTTGTTATTTGGCTTGGATTTGGAAGGTAGGTTAAGGAGCGTTTAGTGCAATCAAGTTAGCGCGAAACGAGCAGAAAAAAAGGTTGACATGCTCACTCAAACGAGTAAGATGTGCGACCCCGATGAGTGAAGAGCTTCTCGGATTTGAGATCCCAGCGATCTTAAAGATCTTTAACAAAATGATCAAGCAAAGCGTGTGGGCGCTTGTGTTGGTGATTGGCTCTAAGCAATTATCAGATACAAGTGTCTCGACAATTTTTTAGATAGTCCAGAAACAAAGTATCTGAGCAAGAAACAAGAATCGGCATTTATGTTGATTCGCACTGATCTAAACTGAAGAGTTTGATCATGGCTCAGGTTGAACGCTGGCGGCAGGCCTAACACATGCAAGTCGAGCGGTAGAGGACTTCGGTCCTTGAGAGCGGCGGACGGGTGAG
>CAMCXE010000170.1 GCA_945882995.1 Thalassocella blandensis
AGCGGCAGTTTTTAAGTTGTGGTTTTATGGAATACTTTTGCGCAGCAAAACCATAAAACCGCGACTTAAAAACTGTCCAAGGAGCGAAGCGACTGGTGCTGCAACGACTTGTTAGAAAATTTACTCAACCACCTCGCGTTGCAATAAAGCAAGCAAGTTACCAGTTTTTCCTGACCAAACTCCTTGCGCTAATTCAGGGCTAAGAATTTGAACCAAAAGCCAGCCATTTTGCCCTTCGGCATTTAGCAAGCCAGCAAAGTCTGGTAATTCTTGCTTCTTTATACCAGACAAGAACCCTTCCTTACTTTGAATTTCAAGGGTTTTATATTCATACTTTTTCATTTTTGATTTTTCCTGAAGTTCTAGATCAGAAATATGTATGCCGAATGCAGAAGCTAAAGCCTTCTTAGACTGCAACGAAGCCGTGGCCTCTTTTTCAATTCGTTGTATGGTTCTTAAATTTACTCCCGCAGCTAAAGCCAGCTCTTCTTGAGACCAAGACTTTTTTGTCCGAAGTTCAAAAACCAATTCTGCATTTATTTTCATACATACTCATTATCTATTGGGTGGTGAGGCAATTACATATTCCACCCAAACTCAGGAAACTTTTACGACAAAACAACGGTAAAAGGACGACAATCCTACGACTTTACTACGACAGTACCGCTTTTTTCTAACAAGCGGAGTTAAACGCCTTCTCACAGGTAATGCGGACACTAATTTTTGTGTGACACCTAACCTCTAATACTGCAGGCGCAAAACGCTACCGAGGCGAACCGCCAATGGAGACCGGCGACGAGCGGGGAGGTGTGACCCGCTCGGCGCAAGCCTTAAGCACAGCTTTATAGGATGTTGAGATGATTTTTAAGGGGTAACTCACGAATACGCGGCCCGCCGGCAGCCACTATGGCGTTCGCCACACTGGCAGGCACTGGACAGACGCCGGGCTCGCCAACACCCGTGTGCTTTTTATCGCTAGGGATAAGGGTTATCACAATCTTGGGGCTTTGATTCATGCGCAGCAACAGGTAGTTATCAAAGCTGGATTGTTCCACTACGCCATCTTTAAAAGTAATTTCGCCAAACAGCACAGACGACAACGCAAAAATAACCGAGCCCTCCATTTGTGAGTGAACTCTGTCGGGGTTGATCATCTGTCCACAATCGAGCGCGAGGTGGACTTCAAGAATGCGCAGACCGGTTTTATCTACTCGGACCTTGGAGGCCACCGCTACATAGCTATCGAAACTAAAGTGCGTGGCAATGCCCCAGCCTTCTGAGGCTCCAACCTTGGCGGGCCAGCCGCTGGTTTGGGCCACAGTGCGCAGTACGTTTTTCAGGCGCGCCACATCGCAATTATTGCCGTCGCCGGTTGGCCTGTCGGCGCCTATGGCAGCCAACTGAAACTCCAGCGAGTCCTTTTTATTCAGTCGAGCCAGCTCATCAATAAAGCTATTCAGCGCAAACGCATGGTTTTGGTGGTATACGGAGCGCAGCCAACCAATGCGGGTGTCAGTGGGGGCCGGGGTGTTGCGCACCCGCACGTTGGGAATGTCATAGGGCACAGTGTTAAAGCCTTGGCCTATTTCCCAATTTTGCATGTAGCGACCGTCTGGCTCGTTTAGGGAGCGGATAGATGGCGATACAATGCGGCTGTCTAAGCCGATGATTTGTTGTTGCTTATTGAGTGCCGCTTTGAAGTGCTGAACACTAAAGGCGTGGTAATAACCCATGCGAATGGTATCTTCACGGCTCCAAGTAACCCTCACTGGCTTACCCGTGGCTTTGGCTAAATAGGCCGCTTCGCCGATAAAATCGGGTTTAGATTTGCGACCAAATGCGCCCCCCAGCAGGGTTACATTTACCGTTATTTGTTCAGGCTTAATGCCGAGTAATTGCGATACCGACTCAATGGCCCCTTGAGGGTTCTGGGTGCAGGCCCAAATTTCACAGGCTTCCCCAGTGAAGCGGGCGGTGGCCGCTGGTGGTTCCATGGTGGCGTGTTCCATATAGGGAGTGGTGTACACCGCCTCATGGGTTTTGGCCGCGGTTTTGAGTGCTTGTTCAATATCACCACGGACGCGAATGTCTTTGGCGTCCACGATGGGTGCCTTGACGAGTGCGGCGATGGTGGCACGCGAATCGTGGGCGCCATGCGCGCCTTTGTCCCATTTAACCACCAGTGCTTTGCGGCCTTCTAAGGCTGCCCAGGTGTTGGTTGCGATGACGGCCAGACCCGTGAGTGGCGTGAATCCGGGTATCTCCTTAGCACCGTCAATTTTTATGACCTGCAACACACCGGGTACCGCGCGGGCTTTAGTGTCGTCAAAGGATTCAATGCCGCCGCAATAGTAGGGGCAGCGCTCAATGCTGGCATGCACCATATCTGGCAAAATAGTGTCGATGCCGTAGTGCGTAGAGCCGCGCACTATATCGGTGAAGTCCACCATGGTGACGGGTTTGCCGATGTATTTAAATTCGTCTGGGTTTTTGAGCTGCAGCGTTTTTACATCAGGTAGGGGCTGTTTGGCGGCCCCTTCGGCTAGCTCGCCATAGCTCAGTGATTTACCGGTACCTGCGTGGGTGACGCGGTGGTCCTTGGCAATACAGGACTCCAAGGGTACCTGCCATTGTGCCGCCGCCGCTTGACGCAGCATAAGTTTGGCAGCGCCACCCATGTTGCGCATCACCTTATAAAACTGCCGCGCGCTTTGCGAGCCGTCAGTATTTTGGTCGCCGTATTTTTTGTCGCCTTGGGCTTGGAGGATGTCCACTTTGTCCCAGTCGGCGTCCAGTTCATCGGCGACCACTTGGGGTAGGCTAGTGCGAATGCCTTGGCCCATCTCTGAGCGGTGCGCCATGATGGTCACACGATTATTGCTACCGATATGCACAAACACATTCAGCTCCGCCGGTTTGCCCGTGGCTGAGGTTTGCGTAAGGGGCACCGGTTTGGTGGCTGATTCGTCATGCTTGACACAAGCGCTTAGCGCCAGCCCTGCGGTGCCTAGGCCGGTCATTTGCATAAACTGGCGACGACTTAATTTGCTCAGCTGGGCCATTATTTGGCACCTCCCTGGCTGGGTGTGGTGTCGGTAGTCGGTTGCGCCTTGGGCTGATAAATACCAACACCGGCCACGGATTTAATCGCCGCTTCAATACGCGGGTAGGTGCCACAACGGCAGATGTTGCCCATCATGGCCTGCTGAATGTCTGTATCGCTGGGTTTTGGGTTGGTGAGCAACAAACCCGCTGCGGACATCAGCTGCCCGGATTGGCAGTAACCACACTGCGGCACCTTGTGTTCGATCCAAGCTTTTTGCAGCGGGTGTTCGCCAGTGGCAGACAAGCCCTCTATGGTGGTTATCTCGGCGCCAATGGCCACGGCAAACGGCAGTGAGCAGGAGCGCATGGGGGTACCGTTAAAATGTACCGTACAGGCGCCACACAAACCCTTGCCGCAACCAAACTTGGTGCCTGTCATCTGCAGGATGTCCCGCAATACCCAGAGTAGCGGCATGTTGGGGTCTGCATCTACTTGGTGTTCGACACCGTTAATTTTTAAACTGGCCAATGATAAATCCTCGTGTACTGGCGGTTCTGCGTTCGGTAATTGCCTACTTATATCAGGCGGCTGTCTTGTCGGCTATGGCGGCATTGAATTGAGCCAGGTTGCCGGGCGTATCTATGTCAATGGCGGCTTGCTGTAGCGGCACGCACAACAAGCGAGAGGCATTGTCTTCCAACAGACGTTTGGCTCCAGTGTCGCCGTTCAGTGCCAGTAAATCGCGAAAAAATTGCCGAGGGAAAATGGCTGGTACACCAACCCCCCCAGCGTAGGTCGCGCAGACTATGGGCGTTTGGTCTGAACCTTCAAGTGCTTGCGTATAGGCATTGCTTAGTAATGTGAAGTCCTCCGCGCCTAGAGCCACTTGATCACATAAAGCGATCATTGCGGCGCTGGCGGTCTCCGGCAGTGCGGCAATGCCCGTGGCTATGGAACTGCCCATGCCGTTGCGCCAATGGGTATTTATTACCATTGGGGTGCCCTTAAGTTCTGCGCCAACTAGCTCATGTTGGCAGCCTAAAACAACGATTACGTTGCCCGGGGTTACGGCTTCCGCCGCTTGTACGGCTCGCCACAGTAATGTTTGACCACCGGTCTGTGCCAATTGTTTAAGTGAGTTGCCAAAACGACGGCTTTCCCCAGCAGCTAGGATTATTGTGTACAGGCTCATACAGCCTGCCTTTGGGGAGTGGTGTGTAGTTGCGACCTAGCCAGAGCTTCCAGTACTTGATGACACTGCGCTAGGGCAGATAGGGCGACCGACTCCGGTAAATCACCGCCAATGGGGATCCCCATCGGGCCGTAAAGCGCGAGCGGAGTATTGACTAAACCGGCCCGCTTTAAGACCTTTTGTTTGCGATGTGTCGGCCCGAGTAAACCCACATAACTCAAGTCGAATGCTTGCAGGGCATGAAGTGCTTCTGCATCCCTATCAATGTTATGGGTCATGACTATGGCCGCGTCGACAGTGGTTAACAGGGCTGCCACCTCTGGGGCGTCGGGGCTTGAGCGCAGAATACGTTGCGCTCCACTGAAGTTGCCTGCTTGCGCATAACCGCTGCGTTGGTCCACCAGCGTAACCTGCCAACCCAAGACTGAGGCCATTTGCACTAGCGGGATGGCGTCAATACCGCCGCCAAAAATGACGATATGTGTTGCTGGGCGCACGGGCACGAGCAGCTGTGTTTGCCCAGAGTCTAGCGTGAATTCTTCAGCCTGACTGTTGGGTGCAGTGCCCATAGCCTGCAGCTGTTGGTGTGTATACACCTGATTGCAGGCGTGTTCGTCGCTGAGGCTTATGCCGTAACTCACCGGGGTGCGGGTCTGCAGAGCCTGATGGAGCTGGTCGAGTTGTTGATACTGGTTGGTGGCGCAGATAGGCTGAAGCAAAATCGTAACCTTACCCCCGCAGCCTAAGCTCATCGCCCAAGGCGAGTCAGAGTGCTCAGTGGAGTCGTAACACACCCGCTGAGGACGATTGTAGGTGAGGACTTTTTTGACTTCGAGGAGCAGGGATTTTTCGAGGCAGCCACCGCTGATTAAACCGAAATATTGGCCGAGCTCATTGACTAAAATCATCGCGCCGGTTTTGCGGTAGTTGGAGCCCTCTATGGCGATAACGCTGCCCAGCACCCAGCGACATTCGTCACGTTGCGAATACCACTGGGTTAGGATGCTGTGCAGGTGGGTTGTCATGAGTTTTACTAGTTACCACTTAGTGTGAATTTTGTTTAGTCTGAAAATTGGTTGGGTCTTGGGCGAACGCGGTCAGGTAGGCTTGCCAGCTTTCGACTGAGGTGATCTCTTTGGCTTTCTGCCAGCCATAACCTGCAAAGTATTTCACTTTGCCTCGGTTATCGGTGTGGGCTATGTACAAAGCATGGCTGCTATCGGGCTGGTCACCTTTAAATATAGACACTGTCTCAACAATCGTTTTAGGAGCCATCAGTATTGCGGTGCCTAAACCAAAATTATCCAGAATTTCCCATGTTGCCAGCCAGCCATTAGCTTGGTCGAAGGTGGTTTTGGCTTTGCCATCGTGTGTGGTTACGCCAATCGCTACTGGTAGGCCTTGCGCAATTTTACCGTTCTTCCAAAAAGTCGATTCAACCGCGTACAGACGAGAACCCATTTTTAGCGTCACGAGTTTATCTTCTCGATAGGCGTCGCCATTGATCGTGTGTTTGTACGTCAGGGTGAAGGTTACGGATTTGTCACTCAGGCCCTGAAGGGAGTAGCGCGAAAAGGTTTCAAGCGGTTCGCGTTTGCCGTTGATCCAGAGGGCTGTACCGCCAGTACCAGCCGACGCACCCACATGGTAGTTATCTAAACCTTCGCCATGATCCTCGTGGTAGGAAATACCTTTGTTGACATGTAAATCGTACCATTTGTTGATAATTGAATATTTAACGCGTTTCGGCCAGACGTCTATGCCGGCATTTTCAGTACCATTACGCAGCGCCGGCCCATAAGCGCGGAAGGCGACTAAGTCATTTTCCCACGCAAAATCATCTTGGCGCTCGGGTACAAAACGGGCATAAGGTTTTGGGCGCTTAGGGTCGTTAAAAATTTTCAGTTCTTTATCGAGTTTAGAGTCCGCAACCTTGATGGCTTTTTTAAGCTTTTTAGAGTCCGGAATAGTTGCTGGCATGGCTCCGCCCACTAAACGATAAACCTCCGAGCCTGCTGCCAAAAAAGCGCCCGAGCCGTAGGTTTCTGTTTTGTCCGGCCAAGCTTGTCCGGGTGCAGCGCCAATGGGTTGCACATAACCCAGCATGCCGTCTTTAGTGAGATGCGATGTGGCCGCCTGCCAGCCTTTGAAAAGGGCCAGGGTATATTTTTCGTCTTTCAGAATGCCCCGGTTTACACCCCACGCCAAGCCGTAAACAAAAAAGGAAGTGCCGCTGGTTTCGGGAGTGGGGAAGTTTTCGGCATTCACTAAGCTCATTGCCCAGTGGCCTTGGGGGGTTTGAATGGCGACTAATTTGTCCGCCATTTTTTTGTAGATACGCATTAGGTAAGCGTAATCGGCTGACTCGGGTTTCATTTCCTCCATGATGAGTGTGAGGCCGGCGAATACCCAGCCGTTGCCTCGGCTCCAGAAGACTTTTTTATCGTTAACGCGTCTGTCTAGGTAGTTGCTATCCCGATAATAAAGGCCTTCCTGCTCATCAAATAAATGATCCGTCGTGGCTTTCAGTTCGCTCATCATGAATTTGTTGTAGCGCTCGTCGCCGGTGATCTTGGCGATTTTGGCCCATACGGGCGGCGCCATAAACAGGGCATCGCACCAAGTCCAACGTTCAAAATTCCGGTAATCATCAATGGATATGGGTTCATCGCTGGGGTGCGACATTACATAGTCCAGAGCGGCCTGTGTGGGTTGAATCATGCTTTTGTCGCCATAGTGGCGATACAGCTCGATATACATTTGGCCGATGGTGTGGTCGTCGGCGTGGTAGGTTTGGCTCAACAATTGCCATTTGGCTTTTTCGCTTACACTTTTAGCCCATTCGATGTAGCGGGGGTCCGCCGTCATGCCTACCCACTTCATCAGACCCACATAAAATGCGCCGTTGGTCCAGTCGCGGATTTCATGGGGGCGTTCGTAACTGCTGAAGTTGTCCCGAAAGTGCTCAATCTGCCAGTCGGCTACGCCTTGCATAGCTTGTGCTACGGAGTCTGGCGTGGGTTTGTCCAGAGCAAGTGCGAACCCTGGCAGAACTGAAATACTTAACGTCAACAATAAAGACTTGATGGACATGATCATTACTCGTGTTATTGTTAGAAACAGCCTGCGAAGCCTAGTGCCTAGTCTGTTAAACGTTGGCTATGGCTATGCAGATTTATAGCGCTTGGCTGCTGTTGACCGCTGTAGATAGTTAGGCGCCTTACTAATCGCCAGAGACCGCAGGGTCTGCATGACGGCGACGCTGTATAACTACTGCGACCTAAGCCATTGAAGGGGCGGGACTATAAAGGCTCTTTGCGCTTTAGGAAAGGTTTTGAGCTTCGCCACGGCTTAAAAAAATACGATATTTTGTCGGTTTTATCTGGGACTTGATGTTGAACGGCAAATGTGGCGGCTTGACGGCATTTTTTGGCTGCCTCTGGCGCGCTCACTTAGTGAGTGGTTTTGTGCCACCGTGTTGATTTTACTGCCTATTCCCCTATTTTTGTACGGTAAAAACTTGCAGCACGGCAGTCGGGTTGGCGTTGGGCAGTGTTAGCTAACCTCGATAGGTCGGCAGGCTTTGATGGTTCAACCGAGGCTTCGCCTGTGAAAATTAAACCGCCTGGCTTAGTGTTCCAAACTGCTTGATTTGGCGCAATTCCATAGGCCGCCAGTGTTATATAAGTTGTGTTTACGAGCTTATTTAGCCGCTGTGCGGGAATTGAGCGTCCTTGGACTGCTGGTGATGAGCCCATTTGCGCGCATTTATCTTGAGGCCACGAGGACATCAACATGCCAACTAAACCGCTTTCCGCTTCGCTTTTGCAGTTAATGCACGCCTATTGGCGCGCCGCCAATTACCTCTCTGTGGGGCAGATCTACCTACTCGACAATCCCCTCCTGAAACGCCCGCTGCAGAGCACAGATATTAAACCGGTACTGCTTGGCCACTGGGGCACCACGCCGGGCCAGAACTTTATTTATGTGCATTTAAATCGGGTGATCAAACAATACGATTTGAGCGTGATTTTTATGTCGGGCCCCGGCCACGGCGGGCCTGCGGTGGTGGCGAACACTTATTTGGATGGCACCTACAGCGAGGTCTACCCGCAGATCACCCAGGACGAAGCGGGCATGGCCAAGCTGTTCAAGCAATTTTCTTTCCCCGGCGGCATACCCAGTCACGCCTCCCCGGAGTGCCCCGGCTCCATTCATGAAGGCGGCGAGCTGGGTTATTCCCTCAGTCATGCGTTTGGCGCGGCCTTCGATAGTCCGGATTTAATTTTGGCCTGCGTGGTGGGGGATGGCGAGGCCGAAACTGGCCCGCTGGCCACGGCTTGGCACGGCAACAAATTTTTAGATCCGGTTAACGACGGTGCGGTGCTGCCCATCCTGCACCTCAATGGTTACAAAATTGCCAACCCCACGGTGTTAGCCCGCATCACCCACGAGGAGTTGCAGCAGTTATTCCAAGGATATGGCTGGACGCCCATTTTTGTGGAGGGCGATGAGCCCGAGCTGATGCACCAAGCCATGGCCGCCGCGTTGGATCAGGCTATAGAGCAGATTCGTGCTGCCCAGCGCGAGGCGCGTGCCAAAGCGGCGCTGCAATTGCCCACCGACCGTCCGCGTTGGCCCATGATTGTGCTGCGTTCGCCCAAAGGCTGGACGGGACCGGCAGAGGTTGACGGTTTACCGAATACGAATAGTTTCCGCGCGCATCAGGTGCCTTTGGCCGATCCCATTAATCAGCCCGCCCATCTGCCGCTTTTGGAAAGCTGGTTGCGCAGTTACAAGCCAGAGGAATTATTCGACGCTCAAGGCCGCTTGGTGCCTGCACTAGCGGCACTGGC
>CAMCXE010000171.1 GCA_945882995.1 Thalassocella blandensis
AAGGTAGATAATTATGGCGAATGGAGTGAGGCTAGGTATGCTTTGGCCCGACGCATGATTGGGCAGAGAGAAAATTGACTAAGGCACGGGGCAAATCGGAATTTTGACTAGCCAAAAGATAAAATCGGAAAAATTCAGCACCAATACCCACCCTCTTAATGTGGGTATTGGCTAAATTCATAAAGTGCCTACCAGATTGCTCCCAAAGTTACGGATTCAGGAAATTGGTAACTATTGACATGTTTCTCCGTCATCCCCGCGCAGGCGGGGATCCAGCGGCAAATTGGCGGTTTTTACTTGAGTGGAGGCCGTAAGCGCTTTAGAGCGGTTGCCATCTGGATCCCCGCCTGCGCGGCGATGACGTAAAAAAATGAAAAATGTGCTGAATAGCGGCAAAAATTCCACCCCGTCATAGATCAAGATTTTTCCAGACACAATTAAATCCGCAAAACCATGGTGGCTCGTTTTCGCTACGGCAAACACAGCGTGATGTGCCGAATAGTGTTCTTCGCCTTCATCTTTTTCGTTACACTCCACCCCGCCTGCCTGGTAACCGACATTAAGATTTTCCAAGACAGGTCGAACACTGCCGCCCTCAACAACATATAGATTCAGTGAATAGAGGTGCTCTCCTGCATGATAGTGTGCCCTGTATTCAGAGTACCGTATGCCAAAGGCTCTAACTTTTGGGGCCAATCAGTAACGTGCGGCATCAATCGAATCAATATGGTGCGGAATATTTTCTAGATCGCCTTGGCTCAATATTTTTCCGCTCCTAACTTCGACCAAATAAACTCGGCGATCCATCACTAAAAATGATTTCGCTTTATCATCCGGTTTCAACTTGCAAATAGACCCCGCCCCCGAATGTGACTTGTCACCTAAATTTTCCAACACCTTCTTCGCGAGTTTTTGACAAGCCGGATCAGCCCTTCATATTGAGACGAAAAACGTCATAACGATGACAAAAAATATTCTCTGCATTAATGCACCTCAAGTAAAGATAGATTAATAAGTTGTCAATTTTCTCAGAGGAGCAGCGGCTAGGCGTAGCACAATCGCGCAACAGGCGAGTCAATGTCTAAAAACTGCTACGCGAGAACTACACCGCCCATAGCACCAGTCAAGCCGCTACCCAGCCAACAAAAGCCTTACGACAAACTCTCATTTCAATTCACGCCCGACCGCTCAGGCTTGATTTTCTGCGGCGCACCATACAGAGCCCAATTAACCCTACAACAAAAAGGCCAAGCGCGCTCTATTCGGGCACTCTCTCGAATTCAACTCTAAAATTATGATTGCGGTCTACATTGTCGGAAAAATAACTGTCATTGACTGAAAAGAAGATAAAGTGCGCTCCAGTCGGTATCCGAACAAACAGAGGAGTGGTAGGTATAAAAAAATTCTCCGCAATATCGGTACTATAGTGATTGTGGCCTGTGACATTACTGACATAATCAATCCCTGCGTCTATGGCGCCAGGCACTCTGTATTGCAACCCGCTACCAAGCAAGGCTGATGTGGAACTGAAAACACCAATTAAACCACGACCGGCGTCGTCGTCAGAAAGATTGACATTAAAATTAAAACCGCCTGCGGAATTGATTTGATAGTGTCCCCAGCCGACAGACCGTAACTACTAAGGTTAATTGCGGTAGCTGCCGTGGCCGTATCATTTGAGGTGCGCAAATACGTTTTGGTAGGGTCAATTGAAATTGTTGTCGCTAGCGCGAAAGACGGCAACGATAGGGCCAAGGCAAGAGCAATATTGGCGATATTGAATGATCGATCATGGAACATAGCTTGTCTCGCGGGTTGATGTTTCATTTGAAGATAACCGGATTGCCAATGATGGCTCCGCGTCTTGCTGCGCAGTTAATCAGCTATGCACTCACGCCTCAACAACAAATGCCCGTGCAAGACGCGTGACTGAAACTTCAAAAAAACCAAAATCGACCCTGAACGATCAAAAAGGCACCTTGAACGGTTATATAGGGGGGATTGAATGAAAAACGGCGGCGCAGCACCCATTTTAATTTTTGTGACGTACGTCGCAATTATTGGTGGTGTTTTCACGGTGCCACAGGGGCGAGGGCTTTGGTTTTGGTTTTACGCTTTCATGAAGACGCGGGTAAATACCCTGTGCGCTGAGCGCTGCATTTGCAGTCATGCACACTTTTTGGGGCACTACGTTGTGGAACGCCCCAGAGGCAAGATCTTTTGCGGGCATGGCGCATCCGCTAAACGACCCACCCGTGAGGGCTTATCCACCTACGCTGAGGTGACATAGCCGTGCATCACTTGCAATTTTGAGCGTCTCCCAGTAAAACCCGCACTTCACAATTTGAGCATGGTTCATAGCTCGCGTTGCTTCCCTGCACGACCTTGCGTGCATAGGTGGAAGCCATGGCGGAACACATTACGGCTCGACTGTGGGGGCAGCAACCCCGCTGGTAGCTGCACTGCTCAAGCGCGTTACAAAAATACAGCCTTAAATCCCGTGCAGGACCTAGAGTCACACGCATTTAATCCCCATCCAATAATAAAAGGCCCGATCACATGCTCCACCGGTTTTTAGAATTACCCCGCAACGGGGCGTTGGCGCGCGTAACGCTTTGCGCTCTTGCGAATATCAGCCGCTACGTCTTCCACATCAACAAACAGCGGCCCTATTTCGCCAGCCGAGACACTGCCACATTTATCCTTGGCAGCATTCTGACCTTTACAGCATTAAATTCTTTAGCTCTGGACAAGCCGTGGCTAAATTCAAATCTAGACAGCGCAAAACGCGTAACACTGCTGATGCGCGCAATGACCCTAGACGAAAAAATAGGCCAGATGTGCCAATACATTGGTGAGGCGCCCGAGAGTGACAAACCCAGCGCAGACACACAAATGGATTACAACTTGGTAATGGCCGACCGAATAAATTTAATTAAAGCCGGAAAAATTGGCGCCATGACTAAACTTGCCACTTATCAGGAGGCGAATTTTGTGCAAAAGGCCGCGGAACAATCGCGCCTGCAAATACCGCTGATTATTGCCACGGATGCCCTACACGGCAATGCCATGTACGTTGGGGCCAGCACGGTATTTACCACCCAAATTGGTATGGCGGCCAGCTTTCAGCCCACTCTGGCGGAACAGATTGCACAAGCCACGGCGGAAGAAATGCGCGCTACAGGTGTGCATTGGGCCTATTCACCCAACGTCGAAGTGGTGCGGGACCCACGCTGGGGCCGCACGGGTGAAACCTTCGGCGAGGACCCGTACCTAGTCACGCAAATGGGTAATGCCATGATTCGCGGCTACCAGGGCAAAAATTTTAGCCAGCCAAATCAAGTACTGGCCACCGCCAAACATTTTGTGGCCGGCGGAATTGCTTTTAATGGCGTGAATGGTGCCCCAGCTGACGTTTCCGAACGCACCCTGCAGGAAATATTTTTCCCGCCGTTTATTGGCGCCATACAGACTGGCGTATTTTCTATTATGCCGGCACACAATGAAGTTAACGGTGTACCTTGCCATGCGCACCACGAATACCTAACCAATTTAATTCGCGGCCAATGGGGTTTTAAGGGAATTTATATTAGCGACTGGCTGGATATTAAGCGCTTAGTTTCGGCCCACAAAATTGTGGCCACCGAGAAGGAAGCCGATAAGGTTGCCGTTTTGGCCGGCATGGATATGCACCTGCACGGCCCCGGCTTTTTTGACAATGTAAAAGCCTTGGTAGAAGAAGGGCAAATTCCAGTAGCACGCATAGACGACGCGGTGAGCAAAATACTCTACGCTAAATTTCAACTCGGTCTGTTCGAAAACCATACGGTAACCGAGGAGCAAGTTAAAAAAACCCTATTAAAACCTAGCCATCTTGCGTTGGCTTTGGAATCCGCTCGCCAGTCCCTTGTGCTACTCAAAAATAAAGATGGCCTATTGCCCCTGAAAAAAGACGTAAAGAAGCTGTTCCTCACCGGCCCCAATGCAGACCACCAAGCGATTTTAGGCGAGTGGGCGCGCCACCAGCCGGATGACAATGTCACCACGGTTAAAGAGGGGCTAGAAGCCATTATCAGCCCAAAAACCAAACTGGATTTTTTGCGCATCGACCGACATGAACTTATTGCCCCAAAAACCCTAAAACAAGCCGCGCAAAAATCCCGCAAAGCCGACATCGTAATTGCCCTAATGGGGGAAAATTCCCTGCGTTATGCGCCCAATAAAACCAGCGCGGAAAATGTAGACCGTCCAGTGTTGGAATTAGTGGGTAATCAACTGGAATTACTCAAGGCCGTCAAGGCCACCGGTGCGCGCCTAATTGTTGTCTTGGTAAACGGTGGGCCTATTGCTTCTGAATGGATTACTGACAATGCGGATGCCATTTTAGAAGCCTGGGAGCCCGGCATGTTGGGCGGACAAGCCATAGCCGAAGCAATTTTTGGGGATTACAACCCAGGCGGCAAATTGCCCATCAGCATTCCACGCAGTGTTGGTCACATTCAAACGTTTTACAATCACAAACCTTCCACCTTTCATCGCGGTGGCTTTTATTTAAGCCAGCGGGAACCCCTCTATGAATTTGGTTTTGGTCTCTCCTATTCCACATTTAAATACAGTGACATTAAACTGCCTAAACAAGCCTCCATTAAAGACGACATCCCGCTGTCATTAACCGTGGAAAATACCAGCGCTGTGGCTGGCGATGAAGTGGTGCAAATTTATATCAACGATAAAATCAGCAGCATCACCACAGCCGTGCGCAAATTGGTGGCATTTCAGCGGGTGCATTTGCAACCGGGCGAAAAACAAACCCTTATTTTCACCTTGGGAAACTCCAATTTCCAAATGCTCGACAGCCAACTCAAACCGATTGTTGAGCCGGGAGAATTCGACATTATTATTGGCAAGGATCAGGTAATTGAAACGGTGATAATGAAGTAAGGCGAATGTGACTTGGTATCATTTAGCTTTGGCGCAACCCCAACACTACAGTCGGTTTTGTCGTAGGTTGGGTAGAGCGCAGCGAAACCCAACACATCACAAACGACAATAACGCAGAAACTCAAAAATGCGGTTCTATCTCGCAACAAATCTCACATCTCGACACTAGAAATCTAGGCGTCGCTACGAAAAATCAATCGCCAAATTCCCTCGCAATGAAAACATACACAAAACCAAAATTCACCGACGATAAAAATATAATTTTCAACCTAGAAACCTCAGTTGGGCGTATACCAATTGCTTTGGGGAGTAAATTATTTATGAAGAACCCCCGTTCACTACTAAAAGTTTTGCCATTTATCACTTTGCTTGCCGCACCTTTGGCATCGGCAACCGTGCTGGATGTTAGGATCGATGGCAGCGATGCTATTTTCTTAGCTGGCCGTACCGACTTGACCATTCCCGCTGCCAGTGCCCCATGGACTGGTCCAGGCGACTACACCCTTCGTCACGGCACTCCTACGCCAGAAGAAATCCAAGAAACACTACCGCCTATTTTTACGGTTGCTTCGGGTGATGTAATCCGTGCTCTAGACCCAGTGGTTGGCATCATTAGTTTTGGCCTTGGCTTTGATAAGGCCTCTTATGGACCTTCGGGCAGTGGTGTTTCGGGCAGTAATCTTTCCGCGCTTGGCGGCATCAGCGGTTACAGAGGGCCAAAAGGCGCACTCACCGGCTTGTTTTTAACTGATGCAATTCCAACGAGTGGCGCACCCGCGACACTTAATTTTGACCCTAGTGGAATTGGTGCTGAGTTTTCGGTGCTTAACCCAGGTATTGGCCAAGTGTTTTAAATTGGCGATGGCAAAACCTCCGGTGGCGACTTTCAAACCTTTATCGCGCCAGTAGGTGCGACTCGTTTAGCGCTAGGTATTGCAGATGGCTTCTCATTCGCTGGAGCCCCTGGCTACTACGATGATAATAATGGCAGTTACTCCATTCGCCTAGGAATTAATGAAATCCCCACATCAGTGCCTGAGCCTACGGTGTTGAGCATGTTATTAGCCGGGTTGGTGACCCTGGGAATGTTTGGCCGTCGGCGTGTTAAGTCAGCTGAATTATAAGGCTAGTATTCAAGTTGAATTCTACTGTTTGGAATCTGATTTTAATTATTTGTTGAATTTGGCGGATTTAAATTTTGCAACTATTCAGTACATTTTTCATTTTCTTACGTCATCCCCGCGTAGGCGGGAATCCAGATGACAACCGCTCTGAAGCTATTACGATCTCCACTTAAATAAAAACCGCCTATTTGCCACTGGATCCCCGCCTGCGCGGGGATGACGGGGAAACATGCTGAATAGTTACTAAATAACTATCCCAAAAGCCTCTGACATTGCTCGTGAAAATTTTTTAAAATTGCCACTCCCAACCCATAGAAAAATATCATGTGGAACAAATGGACATCCACAAACTTGACAGCAAAAACACTGCGCTGCATGCCCCCTTTCAGGGACTGAGTGTGAGCCTACGCAGGCGCAGCGCATTTGCAATAACCGATACCGAGCTGAGCGACATGGCCAGCGCCGCAATAATAGGGCTGAGCAGTATGCCAAAGCTGGGGTACAAAACGCCGGCGGCGATGGGAATACCAATGGCGTTGTAGGCAAACGCGAATACTAGGTTTTGGCGGATATTGCGCATGGTGGCGCGGCTCAAAATAATCGCCCGAGCAATGCCCGCTAAGTCACCTTTTACCAACGTCATACCTGCACTTTGGATGGCCACTTCAGTGCCTGTACCCATGGCTATGCCCACGGCGGCTTCGGCCAAGGCCGGCGCATCATTCACGCCATCGCCGGCCATGGCGACGGTACAGCCTTGGCTGGTGAGTTTTTGGATGATTTGATGTTTGTCCTGCGGCATGACATCGGCTTGCACCTCCTGAATCCCAAGTTGGTGGGCCACGGCTTGCGCGGTTATTGTGTTGTCGCCGGTAAGCATAACAATGCGGATACCGGCTGTGCGCAAGCTGGCCAAGGCGGCTGGTGTGGTGGCTTTAATGGGGTCGGCAATGGCGATAACGCCGCCGGGCTTGCCGTCCACCCCCAGAAACAGCGCGGTTGCGCCTTCGCCGCGTAGGTCATTGGCTTGGCGTTCCAAGTCACTCAGGTTGATGTTCAGCTCGGCCATGAGGGCCGCATTACCCAGTGCCACCGCTTTGCCGGCCACTTTGCCGGTAACACCTTTGCCGGTGATGGAGACAAAATCCGTGGCTTCTTGAAGGCTGGCTTGGCGGTCCTGTGCGGCCTTAACAATGGCCGCCGCTAAGGGGTGTTCGCTGGAGCGCTCTAGGCTGGCCGCCAGCTGCAAGATGTCCAGTTCGGACCAACCCTCCCCCCTCACAATGGACGTTACTTTGGGTTTGCCTTCCGTGAGCGTGCCGGTTTTATCCACCACCAGCGTATCCACCTGCTCCATGCGCTCTAGCGCCTCGGCGGATTTAATCAGAATGCCCGCGCCGGCGCCTTTGCCAATACCTACGCCGATGGACATTGGCGTGGCCAAGCCCAAGGCGCAGGGGCAGGCAATAATGAGCACAGACACGGCGGCAATTAAGGCATAGGCCAATGCCGGCGCCGGCCCCCATAGGGCCCAAGCGATAAACGTGAGCACAGCGATACCCAACACCACTGGAACAAAATAGCCCGCCACTGTATCCGCCAAGCGTTGGATTGGGGCGCGGCTGCGCTGTGCTTCACTGACCATGGTCACAATGCGCGCAAGCATGGTGTTTGCGCCCACTTGATCGGCACGCATGATGAGCGCGCCAGTGCCGTTCACGGTGCCCCCAATCAGTTTGTCGCCCGGTTGTTTGGCGGCTGGCATGGACTCGCCGGTAAGCATGGACTCATCAACCCCGCCCTTGCCCTCGAGGACTTCACCGTCCACAGGAATACCGCTGCCAGGCCGCACGCGCAGCCGGTTGCCCACTTGGATGGCGTCCAGCGCCACCTCTTCATCTTCACCCTTATCAGTAATCCGTAACGCCGTTTTGGGGGCTAGTTGGAGCAAGGCGCGAATGGCGCCACCGGTTTGCGCCCTTGCGCGCAGCTCTAAAACCTGGCCCAACAACACCAGCACCGTGATAACCGATGCCGCTTCAAAGTACACCGCCACCGTCCCTTCCATGGTATGAAACCCGACCGGGAAAATTCCAGGCAAAAAGGTCGCAACAAGGCTGTAGATATAGGCTGTGCCGGTGCCCAGCGCGATCAGGCTGAACATATTGAGACTGCGATTGAGCACCGAAGCCCAGGCGCGCTCAAAAAATGGCCAGCCCGCCCACAAGACCACGGGCGTGGAGAGCGCACACTGAATCCAAGTGGAGATAAGTGGTGATACCAAATTATGCAAACCCAGCGCGTGAATGTGCCCCCCCATTTCCAAAATGAATACCGGTAGGGTCAACACCAGCCCGACCCAAAACCGCAACGTCATAGTCTGTAACTCGGGGTTGGTTTCCGCCTCTGCGGTAATGGTTACCGCTTCCAGCGCCATGCCGCAGATTGGGCAATTGCCAGGCTTGTCGGCGCGAACTTGGGGATGCATGGGGCAGGTATAGAGTGCGCCTGCCGGAGTTACGGCTGGCAGCGGATTGGTATTATTGGGTGCATGGCAACACGACATAGGGTTCTCCGAATGTGCTAGCCCACTGAGAACCTAGCAGCCAAGCCAATGGATTACACCGCTTTTTGGCGCTCAACGGAGGCTTCTAGAATAATTCGAGCAAACAATACATACCATGTGCCTTTGCCTAGGGCTGGTCTGTGCGCCAAACCACCTAACAGCAAAACCACACGGGCGGATTATCCTCGTAGTTTCTAGGTTAATTACGGTCCCGCAAAAAAGGGCCTTGCGGCCCTTTGTATAGCGTTACATTAAATTTTGGCAACTATTCAGCACGTTTTTCATTTTCTTAAGTCATCCCCGCGTAGGCGGGGATCCAGATGGCAACCGCTCTGAAGCGATTACGATCTTCTCTTAAATAGAAACCGCCTATTTCCGCTGGATCCCCGCCTACGCGGGGATGACGGGGAAACATGCTGAATAGTTACAAATTTTGTTAGTAACCCCC
>CAMCXE010000172.1 GCA_945882995.1 Thalassocella blandensis
AAATTCGCGCCACCAAATTAGCGATTTTAGTCAATTTGACCGCGAACCTTGATTTTTGCGGAAAAATTAGGGGTTCGCCGTGATACGGAAAGCAGTTTCATGCTAATTTAGATATTTGGCAGGTGGGGTGACGCTCTAATCTCTAGTTATTTAATAATTTACTGTATACGGTTGCAGTCAGCGCTCCACTAAGTGGTCATTGCTTTAAATATTCGCGCGCGAATGGTCTGTATGCACAATTGCAAGCTAGTGATTCCTCATTACCGCGTAGGTGCAAATATCAATGGCACAAATGTAAGCAATAAACCACAGCCGCGACGCCGGCCATTTTTTTGCGGTAATTTAAATTGACGCCTGTGGCCCGGTCGTCCCCGCATAAAAATTCGAAACTATTCAGCCTATTTCCCCGTCATCCCCGCGCAGGCCGGGATCCAGCGGTCAATAGACGGTTTTTACTTGAGTGAATATCGTGATCGCTTCGGAGCAGTTGCAATCTGGATTCCCGCCTGCGCGGGGATGACGTGAGAAAATGAAAGTTGTGCTGAATAGTTACAAAAATTCTTAGTACACGCAGCGCAAGGAGCAATGTTAAACCCAGAAACCTCAGTTGGATCACCAAAGTCTGCAAAACCCTTGGCGCGCCTAGCGAAAGTTAAAAATCACGAACAACCAACCAGGTTGTCGTAATTTTTAACTTTCACTAATCACACCAATGGATTACACAGCTGTTTGGCCCAACCCAGGTTTCTAGGTTAAAAGCTGGTGGCGTCCTGTGAGGTTTAAGCGAAGTGCAATAGTGTCGCGGGGTACACTCCGTTGCTTTTTTTGTGAGAGCTGGGTGGTTTAGGTGGTTGTGTCAAGTTTGAGGAAGTCTTTTTCTTCTTGGTTTCTATTTTTTGCTTTCTGCTGCTCAATTTTGTCTTGCAATTGAGTTCCACGGTGAAATTCTCCAAATTAAACTGAATAAGGCACGGCCCGATTATTTCGCGCCGATTTTTCCATTCCCCAAAAAAATGTGACCAATTAAAACGCTGCACTTACAAAACAGTGTCCGCAGTCACAAAACAACAAAGAATAAGGTAAACGTGATCTGCTGCACATAATTTTTCACGAAAATATTTAATGCTGACTGGAACGTGATTAGGCTTCGGCTAAATTCACAAGTCGATTAAATACCGAATTGGGCCTTGACCCATAGGAGAAATGGCGTGGATTCTATGACAACTAAAATGAGTCGATTTTCTACTGCGGGCCGCAAGGGTGCATTTTCAAAGCATTTCTTCGCGCCTTTTAGAACCTTGGGCCTATCTGGCTTGCTGGCCGTGGCTCTCGCGGGCTGTGGCGGCGCCAATTTAGACCCGCCCACCAACTCTTCTAGCTCATCATCGTCCAGTTCGTCTTCGTCCAGTTCGTCTTCGTCCAGTTCGTCTTCATCCAGCTCTTCTTCGTCTAGCTCCTCATCAAGCGGCACAGGCTTAATTGGCAGTATCGCCATGGGGCAAACTCAGTACGCTGCACAATGCGCCATCTGTCACAAGGCCACTGGTGCGGGTAATGCCAGTCAAACCTTCCCAGCCATTAACAAAAGCATTAACTCGTTCGTTCGAGATGGTGCCACCTACACCCTCGAAACCTACATCGCCAAATATATGCCCACTCCCGATGTGCTTGGCGACCCCACTACCTGTCCCGGCCAATGCGCTGCCGACGTAGCGGCATACATCAAAAACGGATTCAAGCTCGGTAGCTCGTCGTCCAGCTCAAGCTCGTCAACTAGCTCAAGCTCCTCGTCAAGCTCTTCTGCCAGCTCAGGCAAGCCAAGCTCTTCAAGTTCAAGTTCAAGCTCCTCTTCTCGCTCTAGGTCCAGCTCTTCACCAAGTTCAAGTTCAAGCTCAAGCTCTTCCTCGAGCTCCTCTTCAAGTTCAAGCTCTTCATCTAGCTCAAGTTCGAGCAGTGCATCCTCGGGCGCACCGCTGGTAAACCTGTTGAATACCGATGCAACGTTTGATGGGGGTCAGGGTAATTTCCTCACCTATTTAGCTAACGCGGCGAATACAGTAGCCTTCACTCAAGGTGTGGTTACCATCAACATCCCAGCGGCAACGGTGGAATTGTGGCAAGTGCAAATCACTCACCCCATCGCGCTAACCGCCGGTACTCGCTACTCAGCCTGTTACGACGCCAAGGGCACTGCCGCGCGAAGCCTTGCCATTGATTTCGATGATGCTGGCCCTGTTTACGCTTCTTTAACGGGCGCGGGAATGACTCTGCCCATTACGACCACCTGGCAGCGCTATAAATTTACGTTTACCTCCACCGCAACCGATGCCACCGCGCGCCTCGCATTCAACCTTGGGATGCCGGCCAATCCTGTGAGCCTGATGCTCGACAATGTTGGCGTTTACAGAGGTGACGTTTGCCCCACCGGTGGTACCTCTTCTAGCAGCTCTTCATCTTCTACCTCTTCCTCATCCAGCTCATCTTCGACTAGTTCGTCCTCTAGCGCTTCGTCGTCCAGCGGCACGGGCTTCGTAGGCAATATTGCCAACGGACAAACTCAGTACGGCGAAAAATGTTCTGGCTGCCACAGGGCAAATGGCGCTGGCAATACCAGCCAGACCTTCCCAGCAATTAATAAAGGCATTAATTCTTTTCCCAGAGATGGCGCCACTCACACCCTCGAAACATACATTGTCAAGTACATGCCGCCCCAAGGCGACCCTACCATGTGCGTTGACCAGTGTGCGGCTGACGTAGCGGCGTACATACTGAACGGCTTTAAAATAGGCGTGTCATCTTCGAGTCGAGGCGCTTCGTCTAGCTCTTCAAAGTCTAACTCGTCAATGATCAGCTCTGCCAAATCAAGCTCTTCTAGCCTCGCGTCTTCAAGCTCTAGCAGCAGATCAAGCTCTTCAACCCCAATTGTCTCAAGCTCTTCGAGCTCACGCAGTGCTTCCTCAAGCGCCCCATTGGTTAACCTGCTGAACAGCGACTCAACGTTTAACGCGGGTCAAGGTAATTTCCTCACCTACGTAGCCAACGCAGCCAATACCGTAGCCTTCACTCAAAATGTAGTAACGGTAAACATCCTCGCAGCGACTACCAACCTCTGGGACGTGCAAATCACTCACCCAATTGAACTAACGGCCGGTACCCGCTACTCAGCCTGTTACGACGCCAAGGGCAGTGGCGCGCGAAATGTAACCGTTGATTTCGATACTGGCGGCCCTACTTATGCGTCATTAACTGGCGCCGCGTCTACTCAGGCCATTACGACCGCGTGGCAGAGTTATAAATTTAGCTTTACCGCCACCGCCACCGATGCCACCGCCCGCCTAGCATTCAACCTTGGGGTGGTTCCTGTTAGCTTGATGCTCGACAACGTGGGCGTTTACAGAGGTGACGCTTGCCCTACAGGTGGCGGCTCCACTGGCGGCTCAAGCAGCTCCAGCAGCTCGTCCAGCTCCAGCAGTGCTAGCGGACTGCAATACACCAGCTTCACCCCGAATGTCCTTAGTGGCGAGATGATATTTAACGCCAGCCAACATGACTGCAAGGGTTGTCACGGCAGCAAAGCAGCTCCTATCGACCTAGATTTGACGCACTATAATGCGCAAGAGCTGTTCACCAAAATCTACAGAACCATGCCTTTGGGCTCTACAGTCAAATGCACCGGTCAATGTGCGGCCGACGTAACCGCCTACCTACAATCTTGGCTAATCCAACAAACTTGCACGGTAACCAGCCCCGTGCTCTACGGTAAACGCTCGCTCAAATTGTTAACCTCATACGAGTATCAAAACTCCTTGCAGGCACTGTTTGGTAGAGCTCTGCCCAAGGACTTCTCCACTTTGGCCAACAACGACCATTACATTGGCAACCTGCCCAACCATATTGCAGAACCTGTCACAGAAGGCCGCATGAATGCCTACGACACTAACGCTGAGGAAATCGCTGCTTGGGCCGTGAACACGGCTGGAGCCTTGCCTTTTGCCTGTACGCAAGCAGCAACCTGTGCCCAGTCGTTCATTAACCAGTTCGCCGCACCGGCATTCCGACGCCCACTGTCAGCCACGGAACAAGCGGATTACACTGCGATTATCACAGGCGGCAAACCACTTGCCACCGGTCTGCAATGGGCGATCCATTCCGCCATCATGTCTCCCCAGTTCCTGTACCGTTCTGAACTGGGCGTACAAGTGTCGGCCGCAGGCAACGGTTCAGCCGCACCTGCAGACCTGCTCAGACAAGCCGATACCACTGCCTATGTCTTAACGCCATACGAATACGCGGCGTCTCTGGCTTACATTTACACGGGCTCCGCGCCAGACGCCACCTTGACGGCGGCTACCGCAAGAGGTGACTTGTTGGTGAAAGCCAATGTAGATGCGCAGATTGAGCGTATGCTCAACAGCGACTTAGGTAGAAAGCAAATTGGCCGCTTCGCCGGATTCTGGTTGCGTACAGACGATGTCATGAAGGCCGATGTTCCTGACGTTCGCTTTACCAGAGCTGTGAAGCAGTCAATGGCGCAGGAAGTTCGCGAGCTCTACGCCCACGTCTTCTACTCTGCCACCCTGCCGTTCAGTGAGTTCTTCGCCGGTGATTTCACCATGCTCGACAAAACCCTCTCTGATTACTATGGCATTCCCAGCGCAAGCACAGCACCCATGCAGTTCGTGCCCACAACCACTATGCAGCGCGGCGGTATTTTAACCACAGGCGCCTACATGGCTAGCAACGCGCACATGGACAGAACCTCTCCCATTAAGCGTGCTGCTCACATGCGTGAAGACATGCTTTGCCAGCACATTCCACCACCACCCGCTTCGGGTCTGGCTGGGGCTGACCGCTCGGTCAACCAAGCCAAAGTAGACGCGGCTATGCCATTAGGCACACTGACTACAACCGAGTTCTACGCCATACAAACCGACCACCCCAACTGCGATGGCTGTCACAAGCACATTATCAACCCATTATTTGCTATGGATGACTTTGACAACATAGGCTTACCACTTAAAGTTATGCCTAATGGCGATGTTGTACAGACAGGTTTGGGCCCCAACGGTAAAGCCAATGTACCTATCGCGGCGATTAAGACAGGTCGATTGAACGGTGCCGCGAACTTCAATCAAGCTGAGTCAGACGGCCTTGCCAGCGCAGGCCTGCCGTTCTCAGGCTCGAAACAGCTTGGGAAAATTCTGGGCACACTGCCTAGCGTCAATGCCTGTTTAGTGGAGAAGTCATTCCGTTACGCCATGGGTGATGCGTTGTTCAAAACCTCACAAACTGCAGAAGAAAAGCCCTTAACACCCACACAAGAATCTGAATTCCTGTGCGTTGAAGAAAGACTGCAAAACACGATTGTACAGAACAAGGGAAGCCCGAAAGCTATGCTGAAGGCTTTAGGAATGTCCGAGGTTGTTCGCTTCAGACGATAACCGCGAATCGCCAGGCGCCCAGCGCCTGGCCATCACCGACAACCCATTTAACCCTAATTTGACAAAGGTTTTTTTATGAAAAGAATTAAAGATCTCTACAAAATAATGCCCAGCGAAAAAGCCAATAGAATTAAATTGGATCTCGAAATGCGCGCCCAAGCCCCCGAAAACTTCAAAAATTATTTGAAGGAAGATGCCGCGGAAGCGCTTAAACACCGCGAAGAATTTTTGAAAAAAGATCGTCGTAGATTTTTGGACATGATTGGCAAAGCGGGTATTTCTACTGGTCTATTGCGCAGCTCTGCCATGATCGGCGGCATTATGGCGAACCGCCATGCCTTAGCCGCGCCCGATATCAGCAATATGCGCGTGGTGTATTGCTACTTTAATAGCGGTGCTCAACCCGGCAGCTGGTTGCCTTCCAGCGCAACCACCATGAATGCGGTAAGCCAGCCCTACGGGCCGGGCGCGCACGACGTGGCTAGTATATGCAACTTTCGCCAGGTAAACGTGCTGGCGTCCGGCCACTCTAACGCTACACAGGCTATTGGTGTGCCAGGCTATGGTATTCCCACCATGGATACACGCATCGCGAGAGTTTTGGGTGCCACCTCACCATACAGCCACATGTATCTGGGCAGCGAAGCAACCACATCAGGAACCCTGTGCAGCACGTTGGGCCCCTGCCAAGACAACCCAGTAACAGCCTATACCACCTTTTTCAAAACTGCACCGCCCAGCCTGATGCAAGACACCAGCTACCTCAGGGCGCACCGAGCCAACAAAAATGCCCTAGAGGAGATCAAGAATAAGCTCAGCCTTGAGGAGCGCAACCGCATCGACATCCATGCCGCTGCCTTGCAAAAAATTGAAGACCGGCTTACAGCAGCCCAGGGCGGCGGCATGACGGGCGGGAGTTGTGGTCCAACAGCTACACCGGTAGACCCAGGCAACATTCAGCAACGAGGCCGGCTACAAGCGGACATTATAGTAGCGGCTCTGCAGTGTGGCTTGACCAAGGTGGCGACTTTGCAAGTGGGTAACCATCAAGGTCCTTGGCACGGGCACAACACCGCCTACAAAGGTGACTCGCACAACTCCTGTCACAGCGATGGCCCCAACACATTTGACGAGATGCAGCGCTATATCAACGATGTGCCCGCTTACTTCCTTAAGCGTCTTATGCTAGTCGCAGGGCCCGATGGCAGACCGCTCATAGAATCTACCGTTTTTGTGCAAGTAACCTGTATGGGTAATGGTCGAGATCACACGCCAGATAACGGCCCCTTCATGGTAGCAACAAAAAGGCCGGGCTTTAGCAATACCTTTTCAGCATCACGAGGAGGGACGACTGAAGACTTGCACGGCGCCATCCCCAAGGGCTTGGGCATTGACAAAATGCTGACAGGTATGGGCACACCGACACTAGGTTTACTCGCTTAGTTGTCAACATGGCGAGCTAGTGTTTGAGCTATTTCGCCAGTTTCCCATTACATCGTTAGCAATAGTAGAGAAGCCCCGCCGGCGACCGCGGGGCTTTTTTTATGAATGTGCGTAGGTTCAAGGCACCAGCAGAGTAGTAACTGCGCTTTATTTGCTTCGATTTAAGCTCGAAACCGCCTAACGGACAGTTAGAGAACCACGATTTAACCGTCTCGAATCAGTGGAATAGATAAACAGGTCGCGCAACAGGGATACCCAATATCTTCCAGCTTCATCCCTCACACTGAATGGCCCCAAACATGACCATAACCTTAAATCACGCCATTCTCGGCCATTACCTATTGTGTCCCGTGTGTGGAACACAGGCAGTTGCCGCCGAGGACGCCCAGCTCAACCCAAGCAATTTGCACTGTACGACTTGTGGCACGGAGCATTTTGCCATCGACAACATACTGTGTTTATTCCCCAACGGAGTACACCACAAGACTCTCTGGCAGCATCAGCTGGGTACCATGCAAGCACAAGGTGCCGCGGGGTTAGCGCAACTCCAAGAAGCCGCATCCCGTCACGACTTAACCAGCACCTCGCGGCAACGCATTGCCGATCTCTTTCACGCACTTAAACACAGCCAAACCAACGTATTGAGCCTGCTAACCCGTGCAGGGCTGGAGCCAATTCAAGAGCCTGGATTGCAACAGATGGAGCTCGGCGATTTAGCGGAATACTACGACTTAATTCTGCGCGACTGGGCATGGGGCCAAGCGCCCAACGGCTACTACCCCAGCGGAGAGAACCGTGCCGCACTAGAACGCCTATTGCCGCTGCTACCAGCCGAACTAGCCTCGCCTGCCAGCATGTTGGTACTTGGGGCAGGTGCTGGCCGATTAAGCTGGGATCTCCATGTGGAACTCGACAGCCAATGCACCATCGCCTTCGATAGTAACCCGCTGCTCCTTTTAGTCGCTGACCATTTAATTCGCGACCAGCAGCCACTCAATTTCTCAGAAACCCGAATGTTTCCCCAAGTTAACCAGCCCATTACACACTACTGGGATTTAACCCCGCCCGAAGACCCAAGTAACAAACGTCACGCTTGGTTCCCATTGGCCGGGGATGTCTGGAGCGCCCCCTTCAAGCCAGCAAGTTTCGACCTAATCATCACGCCCTGGTTTATCGATGTTACTGGTGGCGATGTGCGTGATTTAATAGGCACTATTCAGCGCCTATTAAAACCGGGCGGGCTTTGGATAAACTCTGGCCCCCTATTATTCACCCGCCATTTGCCATTGCAGCTGAAATATCAAAACACTGAAATTCTTGAGTTTCTGGATTTTTGCGGATTCGATCTACTTAACGAACGATTGGATTCTATCGCCCATCTGGCATCACCCATCGAAGTTCGTGCACGCATAGAGCAAGTCTGGAGCTTTTGTGCTCGCGCACCTAACCACCTGGAATCAGCGATTAGCACGACCACAAACCCGCCCGCATGGCTGGTGATGCACCACCTAATTATCCCGCAACAAACTTTTTACCCCAGCCAACAACATCCGCTGATTGACACCATTGTGCAACTTGTGGATGGCAATAATTCCATTAATTCCATTAGCGCCGCAGTTGCGCCCTATATTCCAGACGATATCTCGGCAAAAGATGCCGTGGCCACAATACTCGGTCAGATGGTGCTCAAAGCCGGCTCACTCTAGCGTTGCCGCATTTAAACCTAGAAACTTCAGTTGGGTGCCAACAAGCGGTGTAATCCAATGGTGTGATTAGTGAAAAATCACGGGCAACCTGGTTGGTTGTTCGGCATTTTTAACTTTTGCTAGGCGCGCCAAGGGGTTGGGCAGACTTTGGCGATCCAACTGAGGTTTCTAGGTTAAAGCCCCTTGCGGGCAAATTCCACACCCAGATTGCTCTCCGCACTGGCTCCGCGACGCATAGGTCATGGTGTCGTAAAACGCGGCACACTCACAAAACGCTCTAGCCAATAGGGAGCCAAGAATCCGCTCCCAGACAAGAAACCCCCTCCCAGCCAATGTCATTAAGTTAAGAAAAATCCCTTTTAAAAACAGCACACTAAAGGCATAATCCACACCAGACTTTATTGGAGCCCCCCCATGAACTGTACACAAACCGCCCCAAATTGTACAAAATTTGTACAG
>CAMCXE010000173.1 GCA_945882995.1 Thalassocella blandensis
GGCCTTAATGAACTCCATTCACGTCACCAAATCCGAAGCTAAAGCGGCCTTTGGCGACGACACGGTGTACATGGAAAAGTACCTGCAAAACCCTCGGCACGTTGAAGTTCAGGTGCTGGGCGACGGTCAAGGCAGCGCCATTCACCTAGGCGACCGCGACTGCTCACTGCAACGCCGCCATCAAAAAGTCCTCGAAGAAGCCCCCGCGCCGGGCATTCCCGAAGAGGCGCGCCAAGCCGTGTACGCCTCCTGCGTTAAAGCCTGTATCGACATAGGCTACAAAGGTGCTGGCACCTTTGAGTTTCTGTATGAAGACGGTAAGTTTTACTTCATTGAAATGAACACCCGCATACAGGTGGAGCACCCAGTTTCTGAGCTGGTTACGGGTGTCGACCTAATTAAGGAGCAAATTCTCGTCTGTGCCGGTCAAAAGCTGCGCCTTACACAGGACGATATAAAAATCAAAGGCCACGCTTTTGAATGCCGCATTAATGCCGAAGACCCCAAAACCTTCATGCCCAGCCCAGGCAAGGTCACCAACTTCCATGCCCCCGGCGGCTTGGGCGTACGTGTGGACTCCCACCTTTACTCCGGCTACACCGTACCGCCCTACTACGACTCCATGATCGCTAAAGTCATCACCCACGCCGAAGATCGCGCCACGGCCTTAGCTAGAATGCGTGTTGCCTTGGATGAACTGGTGGTGAGCGGTATCAAAACCAACATCCCGCTCCAGCAAGATTTAGTGCGCGATGCCGCATTTGCCAAGGGTGGCGTCAACATTCATTACTTGGAAAAGAAACTGCAGCTATAAAGTTCAAGGTTCAACAGCGGGGCCAGCGGGCCCCGTTTATAGCTGCACGGTTTTAGCTGGGTTAAAACCGACGCCACTCAACAACCCTACTGGTGAACACTGCTTTTATGCCCTGGCTAGAACTTCGCATCCACAGCTCACGCGAGCAAGCTCCACTTCTCGAGGACGCACTCACTCGCGCCGGCGCCCAATGTGTGACGCTAGAAGACAATGCCGACCAGCCGATTTTTGAACCCGCCCTAGGCGAAACACCCCTCTGGCAGGAAACTCGCATCATCGGGCTATTCGAAGGCGATGCCGACACATCGCACATCGAACAACAGGTGCAAATACCGGCCGCTACCTACTACCAATGGCACCTAGTGGAAGACAAAGACTGGGAGCGCGAATGGATGAAAGACTATCGCCCCATTCAATGTGGCGAACACTTCTGGATTTGCCCTAGCTGGCTGGAGCCACCCGACCCCAGCGCCATTAACCTACTGCTCGACCCCGGCTTAGCCTTTGGCACCGGCACACACCCCACCACCTTTTTGTGCCTGCAATGGCTGGCACAACAAAACCTTAGCGGGCTGGATGTTATCGACTACGGCTGCGGCTCCGGCATATTGGGCATAGGTGCCCTCCTGCTTGGCGCCCAGCAGGTGCTGGGCGTGGATATAGACCCCCAAGCCCTCCTCGCCACCCAAGAAAACGCCGCCCGCAACGGTATTGCCGCCGCACGTTTCCCCGTGGTCTACCCCAACCGCTGCGCCGCCACCGCGGTGGATGTGGTTTTAGCCAACATTCTTGCGGGGCCCCTAGTTGAGCTGGCGCCGGCCATCAGCTCCCGTGTAAACCCCGGTGGCAGCCTGTGTTTGTCTGGCATTTTAAACACCCAAGCTAGCGCCGTTATGGCCGCCTATAGCGCTGAATTCGATTTCGACCCAATTGCCAGCAAAGATGACTGGGTCTGCTTAAGCGCCCGCAAACACACCGCTGCACTAGGCTAGGACCAAACATATGGCCGATATGATCACCCGCTGCCCGCAATGCGCCACCGCGTTTCGTATCACCACCACCCAACTCAGCTCGGCCAAAGGCTCGGTGCGCTGCGGCTCCTGTTTCACCATTTTTAATGCGCTGGAAAACCTCACCGAACGTCATCCCGCCCCCGCTGCTGCCTTTAATTTTACCGCCGACGACATGCTCATCAGTGACAATATGGGTATCGACGGCGAGGAGCCCGAACACAACGTCAGTAGCCATTCCAGCTATAAAACACCCAAACAAAAATTATTTGCAAAAACCGCCGCCCAAGCCAAACGCAAAGCGCAGGAAGTGGAGCCCGACGAATCCTGGGCCCTTGAGCTGCTGGACGAAGAAGACTTACGCGAAATCCCGCACAGTGAAGACGAAGACTTTATCGAAGAAGAACCGAGTTTTCGCGCCTTCGCCGCCCCACAGCCCAGCCCCCCGCTGGACCTTTCGGACGATTTTTTACGCGCCACCGGCACCGTACCCAGCCCTACACCACCCACCTCATCGCCAGCGGCGGAAGAATTACCGGTTGTCGAGCCAAGCCCCACGCCACAGGCCACCACAGCCGTTCAGCCCGCCATGGAGCTAGCGCTAACGCCAGCAGTGGAGTCGCCAGCAGCAGAGTCGCCGGCCACACCCGACGCCAAACCGCAAAGCCTCACCCAAAACGCCCGCCTCATCGACAACATCCAACCCGAACCGCTGGAACTGGCATGGCGCGCCAAACGCAACGGCACCACACGCCTCTGGGTAGCGGGCAGCCTAGTGGGCATCATCGCCTTAGGCCTACAAATTGGCGCTATGCAAATCAAGCAATGGCGCCATAAAGAACCCTTTGCCCCACTCTACAGCGCCGCCTGCCAATGGCTAAGCTGCCCCGCCGACGAGCGCGTAGACCTGGACAAAATTGTTACCACCAAACTGCTAGTACGCAGCCACCCCACCAGCCCCAACGCCCTGCAAGTAGACGCCATCATCCTCAACAAAGCGCCCTTCCCGCAGCGCTTCCCGCCTTTGATATTAAGTTTTCGCAACCTGCAAAACCAATTATTGGCGGAACGCGTGTTTCAACCGGCGGAATATTTAGCCGGCGAACTCAGCGGCCAAACCCAATTCCCCAGCCGCCAAGCCGTACATATTGCGCTGGAGGTGATTGATCCGGGGAAAGAGGCGGTGGGGTATAGTTTGGTGGTGTTGCAGTAACACGGTTAGCCCCCCTACCAGCCAGTACACCGCAATTGACGGGGAATATAAACTAAGGATTCGCCTCCGCTGCGGGCACTAAATCTAGCAATACCTACTAAGTCGAAGCACCACCTTAGAGATTCACACCAATCTCAAATGAGTAGATTTAGCTTTGTGCTCGATCGAAGTGTTTTACCTCGCCGCCAACGATTTCCTCACTCACTCCCTTGCGCTGAATTGTTTTGTCTATAAAATGGACTGAATTCCAGTTTGAAAGCTCCTGCACAGCGAGCCTTTAGCATCCAGAGGGCGACCACACTGATGTTTTTAGGTTTAAGCAGGGCTGATCATCAAACTCTTCGCGCAACAGCACCGCAACCTTTTGCCGCCCCGCATCGAGCCCATATCAGCACTCCCGCTTCCTGCGCATTTTCAATTCAGCAAATTCAACTTTCGAAATACGGCCCAGCTTTATCCAAGTTAATTTACCAAGGAAATACAGATGCAAAATTTACGTCGAACATCCATCACAGTTTTATGCCTGCTCAGTTTAATTTCCTGCGGCGGTGGCAAAGGCAGCACAGGCTCACAAACTGCAGCCAGCTCATCCTCAAGCAGCTTGCCCTCAAACGCTTCATCCTCGAGCAGTTCATCCTCGAGCAGTTCATCCTCAAGTAGTACATCCTCAAGTAGTACATCCTCAAGTAGCTCATCCTCAAGTAGCTCATCCTCAAGCAGCTCATCCTCAAGTAGTTCATCGTCAAGCAGCTCATCTTCAAGCAGTTCTTCTGCGAGCAGCTCAAGCGCCTCGAGCAAACCGGCGAACCAATTGCTACCTGTGGATAGCAAAATGCCCCCAGTGACAGCTATTTTGCCGGATGCAGAACGAGGCTATTTTTATATCACCCACAAAGCCGACATGTCGTTGAGTGTGGTGAATGAAAAAACCGGTGAGATCGTAAAAACCCTAAAATTTACTCACATGCCAGAGAGGATGTTTCTTTCGGCAGATGGAAAACAATTGTATGTGGCTTTATTAAGCCAAGACCACAGTAGCTATGTATTCGAAGATCAATCGGGGTATGTAGCAATTATCGATACCGAGGCCCTCGCCGTCGTCAAAACACTATCATTAAATATTGACCCTTACGATTTGGTGGTCACCCAAAAAGGTAAACTAATCGTATCATCCGGCTCCGGCCAGTTTACGAATATTACTGCCTATGACGTCAATACAGGAACGGCTTTAGGTAGTGCCACGATTCGTCAAGCATCACACCTTACGCTGCATCCTTCCGAAAACTGGGTATTTTCTGCAGACACTGACACAAGCCCTTCAAGTTTCGACAGATTTGACATCAGCGGGCCAGGCATTACATATAGTGGTGAAGACCCGTATCACGGGCAGCACCGCCTAGACGGAAATATATGGGCCACGCCAGACGGAAAATATCTAATCACTCGCGGCGGAGATTTATTTTCCGCCACCGATATGACTTTCGTTTCAAGTTTAACACCACCAAATTCAAGCCTAATTAATGTCAATTTTAATATTGCAGATGCAATTGCATTGCTAACTTATGATGATGGATCAGTGCATGTTTTAAACTTGACCTATTTACAAGAAATTAAACAACTTACGAAAAATGGCACGGCTATGGCTGCCAACACGAATGGAGACCGTGCGTACGCATTTGTTAAAACCAACGACACTTATAGCATTTCAATTCAACAAAACCCATGCGAAAACTGCGCGGAAAATAAGCCACCTATGGCAAGCTTTACCTACACTGACGGCGGTGGAAATACCACATCAACCTACAACTTCAGCGCCAAAAACAGCTCCGATCCGGAGGGCTCACCGCTCACCTATCGCTGGGATCTAGATAACGATGGCGAATGGGACTCGGATTTTACAACTAATACCGAAGCAAAATATAAATACCTATTAGCCGGCGCAAAAGATGTTCGGCTACAAGTCAAAGATGACAAAGGTGCAACCCGGATCGTTAAGGTGCCATTTACCGTTTCCCAAGGTGTGGATGCCGGAATTCCTGTCGCTAACAGTCAATCCAATCAATTGGATTTTAATGCCTCAGACTTCGTTACCGATGTTGCACGTTCCAAGCTGTACAGCATGGATAAAATCAATAAGCGCATTTATGTGGTTGATTTAGCGACCGGAAAAACAGAAAAATATTTTCAGCTTGATTTTACGCCGCAGCGGCTCGCTATGGCGCCAAGCGGCGATCGACTTTATGTGGCGCTAGTCGGCACGCATCACGGCCAGCCCGATGATGAGTTCGCAGCAAACAAAGGCACGAGCTACATAGCAACCATTGATTTAATGAACCAAAATCTTATAAAAACGACCGCAATGCAAGCTGACATCTTTGACATTTTGGTTGCTGGGGATGAAAACTGGGTGATAGCCGCAGGCTATGGTGGATCAGGCAAAATAAGGAAATATAGCACAGAAACAGGACAGCCAATTGGAACAGACCCCACACCATTCTACGTTGTTGATAGCACGCATATTGCGGCAAGTCATGACGGTATCTGGGGCTACGCCGCGTCTGGCACAATCACAAAGTTCCGCTTAGGCGACATCAACCAAAATGGGACGATCACTTCTGAATATGATGACTCTAACCCGGCATTAGCCAGCAATTGGGTCACGCCCGACGAGGCCTATATTATCAACGGTAATGGAGTCGTATATTCAGCCTCCACTTTAAAATTCGTGCGCGCGATGACTGCGGCCCCAACAACAATCACCAACGTAATTTTCGACCCAACAAATCACGTCGCATTTTTAATGGAATCCGATAACACTATCGACGCCATTAATCTTGGCTCATTGGAGTCCATTAAAAAAATTACGCCCGCAGGCACTTTGCTCGGTTTAAGTGCCATTGGCAAAACCCTGTATATAACCACTAAATCAGCTGCTGGCACTATCAGCATTACAACTCAGGATCACCCCTGCCCTAACTGCAGCACCAATACAGCCCCTACCGCCGCGTTCAAATGGACTCCCACTAACGGGGATACCACAAGTACCTTTACATTTGACGCCTCCACTAGCAGTGATGCTGAAAGCAGCCCATTGATGTATCGCTGGGATTTCAATAATGATGGGACTTGGGACACCAACTTCAGCAGCTCACCGCTAGGCACTACGCATTACAGCCTAAGTGGCACTCGCCTAGTAAAACTGCAAATTAAAGATAATTTGGGCGCTGTAGCCACCTCAACCCAAGCAGTCGATGTGACTCAAGGCACTGATTTTGGTGTAACCATTAACGATTCAACAGCGAATACGCTCAACTTTGCGGTTAACCATATTGTGGCCGACCCAACCAAAGGAAAATTGTATATCACCGATAAAAATGCCAAGCGTTTATATATCGTGAATGCCGCTAGCGGACTTACTGAAAAGTATTTTAAGTTCGATTTCATGCCAGACAACATGACACTCACCGCGGACGGCAATAGGCTTTATGTAGCGTTATTGACTAAGGCGCATGATCCATTTTGGCCGGAACAGGATCAAAGTGGTTATATCGCCGTAATTGACCTGTCAAAATCAGCCTATGTAAATACCTTTCCAATTGAAATCGACCCAGGCAGTATTGCGGTCACGCCGAGCGGGAAATTAATTGTAGCGCCTGCATCGGCCCAGTTCGGTGCTTTGCGCGCCTACGATACAAAGACAGGCAAACTTCTCGGCTCCGCCGGCCAAGTGTATTCCGGCTCGTCTATAATTTTGAGCCCCACTGGCGATTTGGCATATGTCCTAGGTATTAACTTGGACAAATTTGACCTGAGCGGTGACGGCATCACATTCACATCCGCTACCAGTGTTACCACCACCAGTTTTTACTTCCACACGCTCTGGATAACGCCAGATGGTAAAACACTTATCTCGGACTCCGGCGCAACCTATTCCTCCAGCACATCAAAAGAAGGCCCAAGAATTACGGCTTTTGGCACCGGCATCCTGGACGTAAGTTTTGATAGCCAAAATAATCTGGCATTTATCACCGCGTCCGATGGCAACTTATTAGTGCTCAATACAACCTCAATGGAGGAGGTAAAACGAATAACAGTTCAGAGGAGCGTCATTGCCACCGCCCTAATTAACAGCCGTTTATATTTCATTAACAAGGATGCCCAAGCTACAACCCTGTTCTCCGTTTCACACCCTTGCTCAGCTTGTATAACCAACAAACCACCGCTAGCGGCCTTTACGGTTACACCGGATGCAGGCGACACAGGTACCACCTATGTATTTGACTCGTCATCCAGCAGCGACCCCGGCGATACGCTGAGTTATCGCTGGGACTTAGATGGCGACGGTGTTTGGGATACCAGTTTTACCACCACTGCGACTCAGACCAAAAAATTCACGCTGCCGGGAATTAAAACAGTCCGTGTACAAATTAAAGATAGCTCTGGTGCGCTAGCGCTAACGTCACAGTCATTTTTGGTGGCACAGGGTGTGGATTCAGGTGTGGCGGTGAATGACAGCGAGGCATTCACCTTGAATTTTGCCATTACGAATATGCTGGTAAACCCAACCAACGGTAAAGCCTATTTCACCGATAGTGCAGCAAAACGCCTGTATATCGTTGATTTAAATTCGGGTTTGACGGAAAAATACTTCACGCTTGACGAGTACCCTCAACGCTTAACGCTGTCGTCAGACGGCAAAAAGATTTACGTATCTCTGTCAGAGCAGGCCGTTGCAACAAATGTACCGAACCCCGGGTATATCGCCGTCTTTGACACTGAGCAGCAAACACTAATAAATACCTTTGCCGTTGTGGGCTCCCCCTTTGACATAACCGCCGCAGCCGGGGACAAGGTGGTGGTTTCAGCGGCGTTGCAGTCTTTTCAGCAATCGCTGAATGTATACTCCACTGCGACTGGAAAGCAACTCGCCGCACAACAAGTCTTCGACACCGCTTATCTAGCTAGCAACACAGCAGGCTCACAAATTTACGCATCGTTTCCGAACATTTCATTTTTTGGAATACAAAAATTTAGCTTAAGTACTGAAAACATCTTTACCCAAAATATTTTAAGCCAACAGCCCGAAAGCGTCGGCATCGATTTTTCGGTAACGCCAGATGGTAAATATCTTGTAGTCAACAATGGCGATGTAATTTCCTCTAGCGATGCAACACTATTTAAAAGCTTAGGCGGTGAATATAGGAACGCGAAATCAGTTTATCTGGATTCTAAAAGCAACACGGTAGCGGTGCTT
Source organism: Thalassocella blandensis (assembly GCA_945882995.1). GTDB lineage: Bacteria > Pseudomonadota > Gammaproteobacteria > Pseudomonadales > Cellvibrionaceae > CAMCXE01. The sequence goes on from CAMCXE010000173.1 coordinate 8,292, forward strand.
TTGCCTACCGATTCAGTGGAAACATACTCCATGGTCGACTTTAAACTCGTCTCCACGCAAACCATAGGCAACGCCGACGCGCAACGCGTGTTTATATTTAAAGGGGTTAAAAACATTATAGAAAAAACTAGCGATGCATTAAAAATAGTGCCGCTTGCCATGCCATAGTAACTATCGCCATAACTATACAAAGTCTTAGACCATGTGGCGTTTCCCTCTAACGCAGGGGAGCGCCAATTATTACTGCGGCTTAAGATCAATGGGGTCAGATCAATGGGGTCAGACTCCATTGGTCACAGTATTTCACCGGCGGCACAGTGCGCAGTACTACCACGGCCATCACCAACACCAACGACCCAGCGCGCAACCCGCATTAAATTGCATTCCGCAGTGCGACTTGGTGCGCCGAGTTTGACGCTTCGGCGCTCTCGATACGGCGCACCGAGGTGGCGCCCTACGACATATTTATTTAATGCGAGTTACGCGTTGGATTTTTCCTCACGCAGGGTTGATGTTGATTTTGTATTGCTCCGTAGGGTGGGCAAAGCTTGCGTGCCCACGCTGTTTTTGCGCAACAATTTTGAAAATTCTAAACACCCGGATCGCGCGTGGCATGCGTGTTTCGACTCGGCATTGCGTGGGCACGCTGCGCTTTGCCCACCCTACGGGTTGTATATCT
>CAMCXE010000174.1 GCA_945882995.1 Thalassocella blandensis
CTGGAACTGGATTTTGTTACGAGCCATAAATTACCCCTTGCGAGAATGCTGCTTATGCTGGTTAAATATACAGCATTGTGCGGCTTAGGGATAGTGGTAATTAGGTAATTCTAAAATGCAGGTGTCAACATGAACACGTTATTCTCAGGTGATTATTCCCAATCGCGCCGCCGCTTGCTGCGTAATACGGCGGCTGTGGGTGCTGGTTTGGGTGCATTGGCCGCTATGCCGACCAAGGTAATGTCCGCCGCGGCGCCTCTATCGCCGCGCCGCGTGGTGTTCCTGTATATCCCTGGCGGAGCCCTACCCGCCGAATGGACGGCCCAAGGCTGCGGCAACAACTTCTATTTGCCCAGCATGGCGGCGCCACTGGAGTCGATAAAACAACACTGTGTATTCCCGCAAAATCTTCGGCTCACCGTGAGCGGGCCGGGCACTTCGGTATATTGCCTGGGCGCCAACTACACTGGACGCTCGAGCCTCGACGTGGTTTTGGGCGATCACCTAAAAGGTAATAGCGCACTAGCCATGCTACCGTTGTCAGTTCAGCTTAATTTCGGCGCTTCTATTTCCTATGCGAATCGAACTTCCGTCTTTAAATTCGACAACCCTCTGAAAGCCTACCAAGCCTTTTTTGGCACCTTGCCAGCCAATCAGAAAACCATTCTCGATGAAGCATTCAGCATCTCCTACCAGCCAACTCATTCAAACTTCGACCAAACTACCGATTTGCAATTCGATCTAGCCGCATTGGCATTACAACGAAACCTCACCAACGTAGTTTCAATTCAGCTGGGCAATGAAGAACGGGATTTTTTTGTGCCCGACACTTTCCCCTACAGCTATGCGCAAGCCGTTGAGGCCCTGCCGTCTAGCGCCTTTATTAAAATGCGTGCCTATTTAACCGGCAAATTTACCTACTTGGTAAAACTGCTAGAAGCCACCCGCGACAGCCATAATCAAAGCCTGCTGGACTCAACCCTAGTGGTGATGTGCAGCGAGACAGGAAACGGCCATGGCCATGGGCCAGAAGCTGCGCCTTCCTATTGGCTGGGGGCAAAAATTTTATGCGCGGTGGTTATGTTGTGGATGCATCCACTAACACGCATCTGGATTTACTGGACACGGTTAGCTACTTAGTCGGTGCCGCCGTGCCTAATTATGGGAACGGGCGAATGACCGGGGTGCAGAGTATCTAGGCGTGCCGTAACTTCAGGATGACACGGCTGACGGCTCCTACGATAAACGCTGAACTACTGGGCTTTGCACCCCCGTAGTTCAGTAAAACAGGTTATCTCGCCCAAGCGGCACCCATCGACCTCTCACAACCCACAATATCGCTTGACCTCAGTGGCCGCCACCATCAAATGGTAAAGCGTGCTAGCCGGTGCCGAGTCGTCGGCAATTTCGTTTTGTGCGCCGCGTTTATCGATATAACGCCCTGGCTTTGCGGGGTCGAGGTAGTAACTAAACAGATTTTCTATGGCGCGCTCCGCCACCGCTTCTGCATCCGGTACACCCGCTGCGGCTTGCGCAACAGCGGCTTTAATTAGTTCCGTCATAGGCCAGAGGCGTTTACTATGGACCAGTACCTTGCCTTGTGCATCCACCGCATCATACACAAGGCCCTCAGCGTCCAAACCGATAGCTAACGCCTTAGCAAATAGGTTGTTGGCATACTCGGAGGTGTCAGTGCCTATGGACTTTTGGTACCAACGCAGCAGCCAAACCCATTCCAGCATATGGCCCGGCTCCACAATAGCACCGGCTTCGCCACTAGCTGGCGTCCAATCCTCGGCAAAATATTCCCGGAGGATGTGGTTTTCAGTGTCATAAAAATGCTGCTCGAATAAAGCAAACAGTTTCCGAGCTTTATTCGCCCATTGTTCATTTTTTGTGGCGTCGTACAAAAACAAAAATGTTTCGAACCAGTGCATATGCGGGTTCTGGCGCCGCCATGGCGCCGCATAGTCACCTTCACGCCAGCCCCCCGCCGGGTGGCTCCATTCGTCATCAACCCAGTCAGTGATTTTTCGCGCCTTGCGGCGGGCGCCTTTATCGCCAAAGGCGGCAAATATGGCCGCATAGCCTAGAGTAAAAAAGGCATGGTCGTAGAGGTCACGTTTAGCGTCTACAATTTCGAAGCTGGAGGATAACAAGTGTGCGTAGCCGTCGCTGCGACACTGGGTAACGGCCTTTTGACAAATGAACATGTCAAGGCTGCGCACCAAGGGTTCGGCATTGGGCAACCAACCCATTTGATGGGCCCGTGCAAAAACAAAAATTTGCCGCGCCTGAATACGCACGCGCATGTTGGCCGCTAAGTTGGGGAGGCCGCTGGGGTACAGCGTCTCGTAACTGCCACCTACGCCGGGTATAAGTCCTTGGGTTGACCAAAACGGCAGCGCATCACGGCCGATCCAATCTAGCAAACGCTGTGCGGTGTTTTTCATCTGTCTCACATCCCCGTATAGAGTGCGCATCATAAGGTTGGCCGCAAGGTTAACCGGCCGCTGCCCGAGGGTAAAGGCACTGCTTCAAAAAGTGGCATCAGACAGGTAAGAAAGTTTTCAGTACAATGCTCCATTACTCAATTTACTGTGAAGTCAAAATATGAATACCAGCTCCAAAGTGGAAGACCTTAACGTCGTATCACAAGAAACACTGATTACCCCTGCCGCTCTGAAGGCAGAATTGCCGCTGAGCCTTGAGGCATCACACACTGTGGAAACCGGCCGGCAAGTGATTCGCGACATTCTCGACCGCAAGGATCCACGCATTTTTATGGTGATTGGCCCCTGCTCTATTCACGACCCCGAAGCGGCCATGGACTACGCCAAGCGATTAAAAGTGCTAGCCGACGCCGTGGCCGACACGATTTACATCGTAATGCGGGTTTACTTCGAAAAACCCCGCACTACAGTGGGCTGGAAAGGGCTGATTAACGATCCCTACCTCAACGACTCCTTCAAAATACAAGAAGGGTTGCATGTAGGGCGACGCTTGCTGTTGGATATTGCAGAGTTAGGTTTACCTACCGCCACCGAAGCGCTGGACCCCATATCGCCGCAATATCTGCATGATCTAATTGCTTGGTCTGCCATTGGTGCGCGCACCACCGAATCTCAAACGCACCGCGAGATGGCCAGCGGCTTGTCGTCGGCGGTGGGCTTCAAAAACGGCACGGATGGCAGCTTAACAGTGGCCATTAACGCCCTGCAGTCCACCTCTAGCCCGCATCGTTTCCTTGGCATTAACTCTGACGGCTGCGTATCGATAATACACACTCGCGGTAACGCCTATGGCCACGTGGTATTGCGCGGTGGGAACGGCAAGCCCAATTACGATTCGGTGAGTGTTGCGCTCTGTGAGAAGGAGCTTAAAGCCGCCGGTGTGGCCAACAATATTATGGTGGATTGTTCCCACGCCAACTCAAACAAAAGCCACGAGCTACAACCACTGGTAATGGACAACGTAGCCAACCAAATTATGGAGGGCAATCAGTCGATAATCGGGTTAATGGTTGAGAGCAACATTGGCGCCGGCAACCAAAAAATTCCTGCTGACTTGAGTCAATTACAGTATGGCGTATCGGTTACCGACGCCTGTATTGACTGGGCAACTACGGAAGTAGCCGTGCAAGCCATGCGTACAAAAATTAAGGAAGCTTTGCTGCAACGTTAAGCTGAATAGCCGTTAACGCGGCTCGTTGGTTACGCCTATTCTGCAGCTCATCAACGGGTAGGCGTTGTGAAATAGAAGAAATTAAAACCGCGATCCAAGAATTCTGGTCACCTTATTGACAAGTTATGCAAAAAAGGGAATCCATGCCTCTACCAACTGAATTATATGAAGTCTTTAAGCTTGACGAGGGTGAAAGGCCTGGAATTAACTTTGAAAATCTTACCGGGGTGGAAGTAATAGATATTTACGCTCACGTAAAGGAACACTGTGAAGAGCTTTCTTCTGCGTATCTTGCATGGAGCAACAAATTAGAACGAGATGTAGAAGTTCGCTCGTTTAATAATCCAGCAATCGAGGTTGTTTCAGGTGAGATCGACCCGTTTTGCCACTACATTTCAACTTACTCGAACAATGGTTTGAATGTCACCAATGTTTCAATTTACCTCTTTCCTGAATCAGTTGAAATATTTTATGATGTTCGTGATGTAAAATCCAATGAGGAAGCTGAGAGTATTTTGCATTTTGTGAAGAAAATATATTCCCTATGCACCAATTGCATTCCATTTTTTGCAGAAGAAAATGGAAGAAAAAGAGAAGAGGTTTTTCAGTGCCTCTTAGTGGAATTCCTAAGTGCAGAACAAGCGTAAGCACTCGACGAGTTTTCGTTGCGCTACGCTCCACTTCAAACCACGCATGTCACGCGCGTTAATGAAAACTGTTGGCGATGACTGGCAGGCATGGCAGATTTGGATCTATCTCAGCTTCGCCGGCAGGACTATTTCTAATTTTCAGGCCGAATCCGCCTACTGCTCAGCAAACGCTCTCCATTTTTATCTTCTAGTTGAAATGCCGCCAAAAAAAACAACCGCCTCTCCAATCTGCCTGTTCGTCTCTGTAAGGCAAGAAGCTGTCTGAGGCGAGCGGAATTCCTCTAACCTACAAAGTAATAATGCTGCTTAACATAGGAAAAGATAGACGCACTAACGCACGGCAGTGCAAAGGCATTGTTGATTAGCTGGAAGCTAAGTTCTTTCCCCAGCCAAAATCCCACAAACCACCTCAAATTCTGCCGAGGCTTCACTCAGCAAGTTTTCAAGCCCAGCACCATCTTCAGCGTGCCCTTGAGCCTCGAGTTGACCGCAGATTTCAGCCAATTTTGTTGCCCCCATATTTCGGCTACTGCCTTTAATACCGTGCGCTTCGTAATAGATGGTTTTGTAGTCTTTTTCGGGAACTGCGGTGACTAACAAACTGAAACGATGGGCAGAATCTACGGTATAGCGCTCAATTAATTCGTTAAAGTTATCTGCCAGTAAATCCTTAAGCTCCGCAAGGAGTACGGGATCAAGCGAAGTGTGAGCAGGCATAAATTATTCCTCGTGCAACCAGCGAAATTGCGCCTCAACGCAATTGCCAGGCGGGGTGATGACTAAGGATTCACACATGGTTCGCAACAAGGTTAAACCACGCCCATGATAAACGTGTTGTGTGTCGCCGCTGGTCGTTTTGTTAGTTGGATGAAAACCGTCACCGCTATCGCGAACGCGTATCGTCAATAAGCCACCGTTGTGCTTAACCCCGTGCTCGAACTCGAGCATCACCCAAGAACCTAAGGGTAGGTTTTCCAAGCCTTCTTTACGCAAGCGGTAATATTCGGAGAACCCAGCCGCAGACTGCTTAATTGAGGATTGTAAACCCAACACGCCGTGCTCTACTGCGTTGTTAAAAAGCTCGGAAAGTACGGTGAATAATAGCGAATTACTTTGGCGCAACCCGGGCACTTCAGAGGTGATGTGCAACAGCAGGGGCATGGGGTCAAACACCCGCAACGACGAAGACTCCAGCCTGAAGTTTAAGGACCAGTCCTGCAAACAGCCGCGCCCTTTCGAACCCTTTTTCTCCATTTGCGCGCCGAGCTCGGCGTCAGGGAAGGTAATATCCACGAGGGAAACATCGTCATCGCGTTCGCCCTCGCCAATATGCGCTTGCACTTCACCGATTATGTCATCGAACACAGCAGAGGCTTCTAATCCCCGTTCCAATATGGAGGTGAGCCGCTGCTCGCCAAACATCTTACCCTGTCGGTCCCGGGCTTCTTGAATACCATCGGACCACAACAATATATGGTCGCCGGCGCTAAGCTCAAAACGCACGGGCTCGGCTTTAAAATCGCGGTTGGCGAGAATGGCTAGCGGTAGATTTTTCGATGTAATCCGCTCGAAGGTGCGTGTAGCGCCTCGGTAAATAGCACTATCCGGCAGGCCACCGCTCCACACCAAAACACGTTGCTTTCTAAAGCTGATATCAAAACAGGTGGCACAGCAGAACAAGCCCATGGGCAAGGTTTGGTTCAGCCTGTTGTTGATTTCTCGGAGGATTTCGGACATGCCGAAGCCCTTATTCACCATGCCGTAAAAAATAGACGCCAAGGGCATAGAGCCTATAGCCGCTGGTAGCCCGTGACCGGTAAAATCACCCAGTAAGACCATAAGGCTGCCGGTAGGGCTAACATCGGCAAGCAACACATCGCCGTTAAATACCGCAAGTGCCGACATGTAGTAACGAATAATGGGTAATTTCAGGGAACCAGCGTGAGCAATTTTATCAAACACCTGTTTGGCAACGTTTTGCTCTTGAATCAGGTGGCGATTATTTTTTTCAATGAGATTTTTTTGCAGTGCGAGGGTTTGGTTCATTTCCCGCATGCGACTAAAGGCCTTAATTTTCGCCTCAATTACAATAGGGTTGTAGGGTTTAGACAAAAAGTCATCGCCACCAGCGCTCAAACACCGAGCCAACGACGGGGCATCGGCTAGTGATGTCAGGTAAATCACCGGGATGAAATCGTCTCCCGCCTTCTCTTTAATTTGAATGGCGGTTTCTACCCCGTCCATATTTGGCATGATCACGTCAAGAAACACGAACTCAGGCTTTTCGCTGAGGAATTTCTCCACCGCCTGCACACCGTCCTCAGCCAATACCACCACATAACCTAAGCGCTGCAGCATGGATTGCAGAATTAGCCGGTCAGCGGGCGAGTCATCAGCGATGAGAATTTTGGACGGGCGATAGGACACCTTACTCAAGGTAATCTCCTTACCGAGACGAAATCAGTGGTAGATCGGGCCACTTCAAGGCGCCCGACGCACATTATTGGATGGTGAAAAGTTTTTCGAAGCTTGAAATGGCGAAGATTTTCTTCACCTCTGGTGAACAGTGCGAAATAGTAATGGTGGCGCTTTCTCCGCCAGCGTAGTCGCGCAATACCAGCAACATACCTAGCGCAGAGCTATCGAGATATTCCGCCTTTCTCAAGTCGACATTGAAACTTATAGGGCTCTCGCACACGGCTCCTTCGTAGCAGGAGCGGAATTCGTCCAAGGAACTCGCGTCGAAACGACCGTCCACGGCAATAGTGAGTGTTTTTCCGTCCGCTGACATAGACGAGCTAATTGACATGATCAATCCTCCAAGTTGGGGCAAGCCCCGATTAAAATAGCAGAAGAGTAGTAAAACCCGCGCCCAACTACAACCTGTCTCTACAATTAATTTATTGCTGGGTTACTTAGCCGGTGTACACCAGCGATTGCAACCACCACAAGCCTAGCATAGACCACAAAAGCTACTTGTGTTCTGCAAGTGCATACGCCTGCTGCATAATCAGTCGCGCCATTTTTTGAAGGGGCAAAACCTTATCAACCGCCCCCAACTTAAACGCCGCACCGGGCATGCCCCAGACTACAGACGTAGCCTCATCTTGCCCCAAGGTCATAGCGCCAGCCTGACGCATGCGCAACAGGGCTTGAGCACCATCGGCGCCCATGCCCGTAAGAATAACCCCTAAAGCGCAATCCCCTGCCGCCTCGGTGACGGAATCGTACAGCACCTCAACAGACGGTCGATGGCGATTGACGGGTTCTCCACGATCGAGCCGACACAAATAGCCCTTAGCGGTTTTTACCACCCGCAGATGGGAGTGGCCGGGGGCTAGATAGGCGCACCCTGGCAGAATCAGCTGGTTGTGTTCCGCCTCGTAAACGCGCATGGCACTGAGTGAGTCGAGACGCTTGGCAAACGAGGTACTGAAAGATTCCGGGATATGCTGGGTAATGACAATGGGTGGCGCGCCGGCCGGCATGTCCTCGAGCACCGTCTTGATTGCCTCAGTGCCGCCGGTGGAGGCTCCAATGGCGCAAATAAATCCCCGTCGAAGGTTGCGGTTATGGCTGATCGCAGCTAGATCAGAAAGCGTTTTAGCCTCCGGCTCGGGGCGACTGATGTTTGCTTTGGCGGCCCAAAATAGCTTGTCGAGAATAAGCTCCCGATAAATCTCCAAAGCGGCGTCCCCGCCGGTTTGGGGCTTGGGCAGAAAATCCACTGCACCCAATTCCAAAGCCTCTAGAGTCGCTGGCGCGCCTTCCTGTGTTAGTGTGGAAATCATCAGCACCGGCATGGGACGCAGACGCATCAGATTTTGCAGAAACGTAATGCCATTCATGCGCGGCATTTCGATGTCGAGGGTGAGCACGTCGGGAAGCAGTGCCTTTATCATCTCTCGCGCTTCAAATGGATCCTTTGCGGCGCCTACCACGGTGAAACGCGAGTCCGAATTGATAATTTCAGTCAAAATAGCCCGAATCAACGCAGAGTCATCAACAATTAGCACTTTAATTTTTCGCGAAATAGTCATCAAAACAGCTCCACGTCACTAACCGCAGGTTTCTTGTTCATAGATTCCAGATATTCCTTTTCACGTTGGCGGATGGACTCATCGGAACCGCTGGTTAACCGTCGCATTTTCACCGCGCCCGTATCGGAAAAATACAGCACCCGCCGCGGGCAAATGTCGCCCACATCTTTTGCTGTGATGGCTAAACCTTCGCGGGCCAGGTATTCCAGAATAAACTCGATATTCCGCTTTCCGACGTCGATATTGGTCATGCCAGCCAAAACGCGGCCGCCGCCAAACACTTTAATTTCTAGGTTTTCCCTGCGCCCGCCTAATCGAAATATCGCATTTAACAAAAACTCCATCGCCCAGTTGCCATAACACAACGCGGGGTTCACGGAATTCATGCGAGTAATGCCTTTATCACCCGCCTGAATGGGCAACATAAAATGGTTCATGCCGCCAATGCCCAATTTGCGGTCGCGGGCACAGACGGCGATACAAGAACCCAATACGGTGGAAATCATTTCGCCCTGATTACTCACATAACATTCGCCTGGCAATATTTTTGCGGCGAGGACATTCATTTTTACGTCCCAATGGC
>CAMCXE010000175.1 GCA_945882995.1 Thalassocella blandensis
CCTAGAAACCTCAGTTGGATCACCAAAGTCTGCGCAACCCCCGGGCAGCGCCTAGCAAAAGTTAAAAATCACGAACAACCAACCAGGTTGCCCGTGATTTTTAACTTTCACTAATCACACCAATGGATTACACAGCTTTTTGGCGCCCATCTGAGGTTTCTAGGTTAAAGCGTGAGAACAGTGTTTTTTGCTCAACTATACGGGTGGTTATGTCAGATTTTGTTCAGGGTCAGCGCTGGGTAGTGGATTCCGAGCCAGAGTTAGGTTTGGGTGTGGTCATTGGAGTTGCGGCGCGACGCGTGTCGATACTGTTTCCTCAGGCGAATTGTGAGCGGCTTTATGCAATAGAGCAGGCGCCATTAACTCGCATAACTTTCGCTCTAGGGGATGAAATCCGGCTTAAGGAGGGCGGTACTGCACAGGTGTGCGGAGTTTTTGATAACAAGGGCGTGTTGATCTACGACATAGGCGCCCAGCTGGTTCCGGAATCGGAATTGTCAGGGGAAATTCAGCTCAATCAGCCTTTTATGCGCTTGATGACCGGCCAGCTCGATCATGCCAAGTGGTTTTATTTTCGCCGTCAATTAGATGACGCTATGGCGCGCACTTGGAACTCCCGTTTAAATGGGCTCCTAGGCATTCGCGCTAACCTTATACCGCATCAACTCTACGTGGCCTGGACGGCTTGCGAGCGAGAAAACGTACGCGTGCTCCTTGCGGACGAGGTGGGGTTAGGTAAAACCCTTGAAGCCGGCATGATTCTGGCGCGCTTATTGAAGTTGGAGCGCATCAGTCGCGCGCTGATCGTGGTGCCCGATGCCCTGCAAGTGCAATGGTTAGTGGAGCTTATTCGCCGTTTTAATCTGCGCCCCGAATTGTATTCCGGTGTTGAGCACGATTTTACCTCTGGCCAAATTCACTTGATCCCTCAATCCGTACTAGCGGCCGAGCACGAGCGCTTAATTGCAGGGGAATTTCAGTGTGTGTTGGTTGATGAGGCTCACCACGTACAACCACTAACGCCAGAATTTGAGTGTCTTGTGGCCTTGGCAACACTTTGCCCACATGTCGTTTTATTGACGGCAACGCCTGAACAGTTGGGTTTCGCCAGTCATTTTGCGCGTCTGCAATTATTGGATAGCGCTAAATATACCGACATCGAAAAATTCGCCGAGGCAGAAAAATCATTTGCAGAAATCAATCAGCTTATTCGCGGCTTGCCGAAATCCCGGGCGGAAATTGTTCGACGTTTTGATTTAGGCGCAACTGCCAGCGATGATCAATTAATTACTCAAGTTCTCGACTGTCATGGCTTGGGGCGCGTGATGTTTCGCAATGCGCGCGCCGCTGTACAAGGTTTTCCTACGCGTATTGCGCATGCACACCCGCTGGAAGAGGACACTTGGCTAGCCAAATTTGAATGGTTGGCTGTATGGTTGAAACAACATCGCGCCGATAAAGTTTTGGTTATTTGTCATCTCAAAGAACATGTCATGGCCTGTGAACGTTATTTGTGGCAAAAACACGGTTTTGATGTGGCCTTGTTTCATGAAGACATGAATTTAATTGAGCGCGATCGCGCAGCGGCCTATTTCGCCAATTTCAACGATGGTAGCCAAGTATTGGTGTGTTCGGAAATCGGTAGTGAAGGGCGTAACTTTCAGTTTAGTCATCATTTAATTTGTCTTGATTTACCGGAGCACCCCGATTTATTAGAGCAACGCATTGGGCGTTTGGACCGTATTGGTCAAACGCAAGATGTAGAAATTCATGTGCCTTTTGCTGCCGATTCCCTTGCCGCCCAGCAGTTTATTTGGTTTAACGAGGTATTAAACTGTGTAGCGCTGCAAAATCCGGCAGCCGGTGCAGTGCACGACGAATATTGGCCGCAGCTGCAGGCGGAGCCAGAAAACTTGCAGAATATAATGGCCGTGGCCCAACACAAGGTTGTGCAGCTGCAGGCGGCCATTGCTGCGGGGCGCGATGCACTATTGGAAATGAATTCCTGTCGCCAGCCTTTTGCTGATTCCCTAGTGACGCGTATCACTGAATTTGAAGCCACTACGCCTTTGGCCTTGGTGGAAATGGCCAGCAGCTTGTTCAATTTTCATTTTGAAGAAACACAACAGGGTGCCTATTCATTAATCCCGGCGGATAACATGTTGATTGCGTCGCTGCCGGGTATTCCCCTTGAAGGCATTGAAGTTACGTTTTCTCGTAGCTTGGCGCAGAGTCGCGAAGAGCTGATGTTTATCACCTGGGATTCGCCATTTATTGTGGGCTTATGGGAAATTCTGCATCACTCGGAACTCGGCTCCGCATCGGTTGCGCTCCTGCCCAGTAAGCAGTTGCCTCCAGGTAAATGCTTATTAGAAGCTTGTTTCGATGTGGTAGTGCAATCTGAATTTTCCAGCGCTTGCCTGCCGTTTTTGCCGTCCTGCTCGGTGCGCAGTTTGGTGCTGGATATGAGCGATAAAAATTTGTCTGCTGCATTGCCTGAACAGGCGTTGCAGCAGTCGATTCGATCTATAGACAAAAAACTCGCGCGTAAAATTATCCAGTCAAAAAAGTCAGATATTCCAGTTTGGTTTCAGCGCGTTGAAGCCTTTGCCCAAGCGCAAAAAACTGAGTTATTGGACGCCGCACTCATGCAGGTGGGGGAATTTTTCCAGCAGGAAATCCAGCGTTTAACCACCTTGGCGAAGCGCAACGCATTTATCGATCCGCCTGAAGTAGAACAGCTGCGAGTTAAAGAAGCGAATGTAGGTCGTGCACTGCGTGAGCATACTCAATTGCAACTATCTGCGATTCGGCTGATTGTGACCACTGAGCCCTGAGCCTAACCCCACTAGAGCGCGGTAGCGACTTTTAGCTGTTGCCGCAGGCTCAATTGAGATTTTTTGCCCGAGTTCCACTGATTTGTGGACGGATTGCGCTAGCGGCTTCGTGTGTCCCGCAGGGTCTGTCGACTATGGCGTGTTGTGCTTCGGCGTCACTGGCGGCCCAGGTTTAGCGGGTTCCACAGTTGTAGGCTGCAACCACTGAAATTTTAAGCTTTGTTTACAGTGGCTGGGTTCGCTTTCGGCGCAGGGTGTAAATACCCAGGTTTCGCGCACTTGGTCTAATGCCGCCTGATCCAAACTGGCGGATCCGCTACTTTTGCTGATGTTGGGCGATATCACCCGTCCTTCGGTGTCGAGTGTGAAATCAATGAGGATAAAACCCTCTTTTCCCATTGATTGATAATCCGCCGGTGGTGTTCTAACCGCTAGGCAGTTGGGCAGCGGGGCTGCGTTCAGTGCGTTTTTGTCTTGATAGTCCACGCAGGGCATTTGTGGCAGTGCTACAAAAAATGTGGCAGCCGGTGTGCTCGGATCCGCATATAGGCTGGTATACACGAGTGCTGGCGCTTTACTAAATGTTGGGCGAACAGTCACAAAGCCGTAAAACAGCACGCCGTGGAAGAGCGCGATACCGACAATAATCACGGCACTGCGGCGCGGATTTTTAGGGGCTCGAAAGGGGAGTTTGAAGCGCATAGGGTTGGGTTATCTGGGTGACGAGGCAAAAAGCGGGGCCCAAGTTTACGCTTGGGCCATTTGCAGGATGTGCGAGTTTACCGGAGTATTTGGTGCAATGTCGCTGCACTACCCTCAAGGCGTATCAATAAACGACAGAATTATGGGATTGAAGGTCGTGGCAGCAGAATTAAACGTGTCATGCCCAGTGTTGGGTAGCACCAGTAAGCGTGCATGCGGCAGGCTTTGGTAAATTTCCACCGTATGGTCGATGGGGATAACATCTGTGTCGCCCGCGGCGACTAATGTTGGTGCCTGAATGGCGGCCAAATCTTCCGGTGTTAACACCACTGGCGTCAACCATAGGTCCCAGATTTTTTTGGCAACCTGCGGCCAGTGATCACCGCCATCCGGCGACATTTCTGCATAGGCAACTTTAGAGCTTAAACCCAGCCTGTCGGCCAGCTCCTCAGGCGCGGACTCCGAAATGCGTTTTATCTCACTAGGTTCTAAACCCACTAAACGACTATTCGCCCCGGATACCACAAGCCGACGCACCAAGTCGGGATGAAAACGAGCAATGAGCAAGGCTAGATTGCCGCCATCACTCCAACCGACTATGTCGGCATTTTGAATATTTAGCTGCCGTAGCAGGGCGGCGGTGTCTTCCGCCATTTGGCGGTAAGCGAAAGGAATATTGGCATCGGGTGTGTGACCGTGACCAATTTGTTCAATAGCGATGATGTGGTGTGTTTTGGCAAAGTTGGGAATTTGCTGAGAGAAAGATTGGTCAATAGACCCCGCGCCACCATGTAAAAACACTACTGGCCGCCCTTTGCCGTACTGCTCAAAATACATTTGCCGGCCGTTTACCCAGGTATATTTACCCGCAAAGTTTTTAGCCTGTGACAAGGCTCCTACGTCTTCGTTTAACAACCCGACTATTAAGAAAATTCCCACCAATGCCTTTAATGTCTTAATCGGTTTCACGTGGTTACCTCGCAAACGTAAGAGCCGAACTGAAAGCCAGAATTGAAGAAAAGTCGCGAGATAGCTGAGCCGGTGAAGACCGAAATTTGCTCTTCACATGCAAAACTGACAACTGGTTCAGGCTGGTCATGGTTCAAGTGGTCTTAAGGGCACCTCCGGAAATTCACTTTTCGCGCCCTCGCTGCGTTATTTTCGTGCTCAGTCGGTCATTTATACCGCATAAACTCCCTCCCTCCGCGCGAAAATGCCTTGCGATCATCACGAAAATTGAATTTCCGGAGGTGCCCTTAATTTGATTGTAGCAGCAAGCAAACTACTGTTTTGTTGTATGCAAAAAAAACTTTATGAAAAAAAGTGTTTAATTTGGCGATGCATAGGGCGCGCCCAACTCCAGCCTGCTGGGTTTCCCGTTAGCCAACAAGCCACTGCAGGAACTTGTCTACATGCGGCTTCGACAATTCTTGGCGAGTAAAATTCTTGGTGGAAAACGGCAGAATGAACCGAGCGCGCTCATCACACGCGTGCAGTATTTCTACGCGGTAGTCTGCCGCGGCGCAGCGTAAATTTTTGATAATTTTGCTGGATGTTCGGCATCAATAGATATTCAACGGAAATTTTAACCTATAAAAAGTCAGTGTTGTGCCTTTGCGGTGGCGGTTAGATTCGCTCCATAAATATTTGGGGGAGTGTTGTTGGCTAGGTTAAAAGGGTTTGTTGCTAGGTGCCGGTGCATGAAGGCTGCAGCAATTGGGAATCTGCCGATCCAAATTACATAGGCGTCACAACTTTAAATTCGCAAAGTGGGGCTAAGGCATGCAAACATGCCGGTCATGCTGGTTACAACTTCGGAGAGTCCGGCAGTATCGCGTTGAGTGCCTAGAAAATCTCAACGCTAGACGCAAAAACAAATTAGAAGAAAACATGGCTTAGCAACTGTGACCGGTCTGGGTGGCTGAAATTTGGAGTCAAGATCAAGTATCGGCATGCTTTGCCTATGGACGTGTGTATACCGTCTTCTACTGCAAGGCGCCGTTGCCGCCGCAATAGTGGCGAACAACTGGAGCCTTGGGTCAGACGCGGTAACTTGATAGATGCAGTTCCTGCTCTACCGCATTCTAAGAACCTATGCGTCGTTGCCTTGGTCGGCAACTAGCGTGGCTAGAGATCGCGCAGCCTTAGCAACAGCACGGGGATGTTTTGCAATTACGCCTGCGGCTAAATCGGTCAAGCTGGAAACGATGCCGCTAACCTTGCTCACCGCCTTCAAAGTGCTCAGTGCTTTATTAGCGTTGCCAATCGCTGTTTTAAGCTCACTGGCTGGGTTTTTGAGATCGTCAATGGCTAAACCTACCGCCACTGTGGTTACCGAGCTTGCGGCTTGGATCAATGAATTAAGCGATTCGAATAAGCGATCATAGTCACTACGACTAATCGTGTTGATATTGTCATCCAGATAGTTGTTTGTAACTTTTGCGCCTTCGATTAATGCGTCTGCGATGTCTCTTGCGTCTTCTGCAGTAAGTTGCATGGTGGTGCCCCTTTAATTGAATGTGGCGAGTATGGTGACTTGTTTGCGTAGTGAAATAACCAATGGGGCAAGTTCATTGGCAAACTTTTTAGAGCCCAGTTTATTTCTGTTGTCATACAGTTTTTGGTGGCCTTTGGCGACGTTTTTTAACACCGAAAGATAAACTTCTAAAACGTGTTTGCGTTTGGCATTTTCTGATTTTCTAATAGCTTGCCACTCCTCGAGTGCTTCAACGGCTGCGCGCGAAGGCTTTTGGCTCTTGTCTATTTCGCAAGGTCCGACCATTTTTTCCACGCATTTTGGTAGGGGGTTGTTGTCCTTGCTTTTTTTGTCTGACTTGTCTCCTATTAGATTGCCATCTGCTTTGAAATCGCGATAATGGCTATTTTGCTTTAAGCTTTCTAGCTCCAAATCCCGTCTAAAGTCTTCGTTCACAATTTTATACAGGTCACCTTGCTCGCCCAGTATTGTTTGTAGATTTGGATTGGCGCTTTCAATGACTAATGCGATTTGCTTGGCTTGGTAAGCTTTTTTACTGGCATCAAGAACGGTTTGCAGAATTGACCCAGCCGCGTTCAGGGTCGCTTTTGAGACCTGCTTGTTAGCAGGAAGAGCGGTATTTAATCTACCGAATGAATCGTTTAACGTTTTAACATCCTGCGTAGTGGTTGGGGTTGTGTCTGTCGATAGTGCTTCTAGGGCAGACATATAATCACTGACCACTGAAAGCAGTTGTTTCAATGATTCTGCTTGTGCATCGCGAATGTCCGCTTGTGCCAGCCAATCATTTTCAGCGGGCAGAAAGTGGTCATAACGCGCTAGTCTTCTGGGCGTATCGGCGTAAGTGCTGACGACTTGGTTATATTGGGTAGCTTCTAGGGAGATTTGTGACCAGCTATTCACCTCGCTCAGATTTGTACAGCTAGCAATGGTGAAGCATAAAGCGAATAAGGCGGCTTTTCTCAAAATTGAATGGCTTGTCATGTTCTTACCTACCATGGTTGGAATTTAATGGAATTGACCTAATCTGCAGCATACAAAAAACCCAGCCTAAGCTGGGTTTTCTATTTTTCGTTATTCGTGATTTGTTATTCAACGAGTTTTAATGCACCGAATACACCCGCGTCAATATAGCCGCGATTTTTATCGCCGTTGACGGCGGGAACGTCTTCCGACACGGGGAAGCTTTCGCGTTCCTTGCTGCCGTCGTTATCGCAATAGGCCATCATAAAGCCCATGACTTTTCCCGCGGTAAGCAGCACGGGTTTTGCTGGCGTTTCACCTTTGGCATAGGTGTCTTTGAAGGTGTCGGGATACACATCCATAGCCACTTCCCAAATTATAGTGTGAGGGCTTTTGGCGCTGCGTTTCCAAACGCTTTTAACGTGGTCGTTGAAGGTGCGAAAGTTGGGTTTTTCTTTGTCGGGGGAGGGTCCAATGTCCACGGCTTGGTTGTCGAGCGCTACGTGGTAAGCGAAGGCGTTGTAGCTAAATTGGTGAGGGCCGCCGGATTTGTCTTCGTCGATAAAAATTTCTAGGGCGTCATCGTCCCAGTATTTTTCCAACGGGTTTGGGTGGCCGTCGTAGAGGACGTCGTCAGTGATTTCCGCGAGGATATAAACGCGCTCGGGTGTCCAAACCACTTTAAATTTCCCATCATAATCTTGTAAAGAGTCGGGCTGCTTGCCGGCGCCGAGGTTATTAATGGGCCGCCAAGCTGCAAGGGCCCAAGCGGCGTCATTGGCGTTACCGTCGATTTCAGGGGCCTTTTTGGCTTTTGGGGCATCGTAGGCCATGCTGTTAGCAGCTAGGGCGAGTGAGCTGCAGGCCAATAGGCCGGCGATGGTGGTTTTGAGCACGTTCATTAAAAATCCTCGTTATTGTTGTGGTGGAGTTGGATGTTATGCAGCGGAGTGTTGGTGGATGAAATTCTTCGCTAGGCCTAGGGCGGTTTGTGCAATGTTATTGATGGGTTGGTCGATGCGCAGTGCAATTATGTCTGCTTCCCCTTCGGTGGACTCGAGGCTGGCGAATTGGCTGTCAAGCAAACCTGCGGGCATAAAATGGTTGGCCCGGGCTTGCATGCGCTCGCGGATGAGTTCTTTCTCGCCGGCTAAATGCAGGTACAGGATGGGCAACCCTAAATCGCGAAAACGCTGGCGGTGGGCGCGGCGCAGGCCTGAGTAGGCCATCACGGAACTTTCGCCTTCTGCGGCGGCGTTTTGTAGGGCTTGGCAGAGTGCTTGGATCCACGGCTCTCGATGGGCATCGGTAAGCGGTGTGCCGCTGGCCATAAGGGCGCGGGCTTCGGCGGTGTGATAGTCGTCAGCTTCTATAAAGTTGCAGGCAAAATGCTCGGCTAAGCCCCGCGCGATTGTGGATTTGCCGCAGCCACTAACGCCCATAACAATCAAAATAACGGGTGACGAGGCGGCTTGGGGGCTTGGGATCATCGGGGTCTCTCGTGGCGGCTATGGCTTGGTGGGGCCATGGCGAGTTGGGGTGAAATTGGTGGGCAAGGCTATCACGGGGGTTTTATGCTGCCAACGAATTTGTACCCGCCATGTGGGGTTATGGCGCGGAGGAAGGGGGGCAATGTCATTAAGTTAAGCGCAAGGCTGGTTTACTGAGTGATTTTTAGCCCTTATTTCGCCCTCCTGGGCGAGTCACTTTTCTTTGCTTGCCCAAAGAAAAGTGACTAAAAGAAACGGCACCCGACTTTTTGGTTTTTGCTGCGCAAAAATACCCTCCCTCAAGCGCCAAGGATGGCGCGAATGCAGAAATTGCAGGACGACCCCATGGATGGGGGAGGTAGAATTTCATCGGGAATGAAATCGAGCAATTTTCTGCCGAGGCGATTTTGAGGGTCGCCGTGGCGTGAGAGGATTCGCCACATCCCTGTGGCTCTGCCC
>CAMCXE010000176.1 GCA_945882995.1 Thalassocella blandensis
GACTATCGCGGAGTACGTTTTGCCGATTACCCCACAGACATCGCCGGCAATAACGACCTGCTCGCGCTAACCCAGCCACAGATCATTCGTGAAATTCAAGAAGCCTACTTGGCGGCTGGCGCCGACATTTTAGAAACTAATACTTTCAACAGTACCCGTGTGTCGCAAGCCGATTACGACTTGCAAGACCTCGCTCGCGAGTTAAATGTGGCGGCGGCCCGTTTGGCCCGCGAAGCCGCCGACAAATACACGCAGCTCACACCAGAGAAGCCACGTTTTGTGGCGGGCGTGCTGGGGCCAACCTCCCGCACCTGCTCCATCTCACCCGATGTGAATGACCCAAGCGCACGCAATATTACTTTCGACCAATTAGTTAGCGACTACACCGAAGCCGTTGATGGCTTGGTGGAAGGTGGCGCCGACATTATTATGATCGAAACCATTTTCGATACCTTAAACGCGAAAGCTGCCGTATTCGCCGTAAAAACCTACTTCGAAAACGCCGGTTTTGAATTGCCGATTATGATTTCCGGCACCATCACCGACGCCTCAGGGCGCACCCTGTCCGGACAAACTACCGAAGCTTTTTATAATTCCCTTGCTCATGCCAAACCCTTATCCATAGGCCTCAACTGTGCATTAGGCGCGCAGGAACTACGGCCCTACGCCCAAGAATTGTCCCGCGTGGCCAATTGTTATGTATCGGCTCACCCCAATGCGGGTCTACCCAATGAATTTGGCGAATATGATCAAAGCGCGGCGGAAATGGCCGTTATCGTCAGCGAATTTGCACGCAGCGGGTTTTTAAATATTGTCGGTGGCTGCTGCGGCACCACACCCGCGCACATCGCTGCCATCGCGCAGGCCGTTAGCACATTGCCCCCACGACAAATCCCCACCATCAAGCCGGCCTGCCGTCTTTCTGGCCTAGAGGCATTTAATATCACGGCGGACTCCTTATTCGTGAACCTAGGCGAGCGCTGCAACGTCACCGGCTCCGCTAAATTCAAACAACTGATTTTGAACGAGGACTACAACACCGCGCTGGCGATTGCGCTAGAACAAGTGGAAAACGGCGCGCAGGTTATCGACATCAACATGGACGAAGGCATGCTCGATGCCGAACACGCCATGGTTAAATTTCTCAACCTCATCGCTGGTGAGCCCGATATTGCCAAGGTGCCAATCATGGTTGACTCGTCCAAATGGACGATTATTGAAGCCGGCTTAAAGTGCATTCAAGGTAAACCCATCGTCAATTCCATCAGCCTCAAAGAGGGCGAGGCTGAATTTTTAGAAAAAGCCACGCTCTGCGCCAAATATGGTGCCGCCATTGTCGTCATGGCCTTTGATGAACAGGGTCAGGCGGACACTCAAGCGCGCAAAATCGAAATTTGCACGCGCAGCTATCAATTATTAACCGAGCGCGCTAACTTCCCGCCGGAAGACATTATTTTCGACCCGAATATTTTTGCGGTAGCCACCGGTATCGACGAACACAACAATTACGCCGTGGATTTTATTGAAGCCACGCGCTGGATTCGCCGCAACCTACCGTTTGCCGGCGTTTCCGGTGGCGTTAGCAACGTCTCATTTTCATTCCGCGGTAATAATGCCGTGCGTGAAGCGATTCACTCGGTATTTTTATATCATGCCATTAAAGCCGGCATGAACATGGGTATTGTTAACGCCAGTCAGCTGGCAATTTATGACGGCCTGCCCAAGGATTTAAAAGACGCCGTAGAAGACGTGATCCTCAATCGCTCCGCAAATGGCACCGAAGCTTTGCTGGAAGTCGCCGAAAAATACAAACATGACGGCGCGGCACAAAATAAAAAAGAAGACTTAGCCTGGCGCTCATTACCCGTTAAAAAACGGCTGGAATACGCACTGGTAAAAGGTATTTCTGCGTTTATTGACGAAGACACTGAGGCGGCGCGACTAGAATCTGTGCGCCCACTGGATGTTATCGAAGGCCCGCTAATGGACGGCATGAATGTCGTAGGCGATCTCTTCGGAGAAGGTAAAATGTTCTTGCCGCAGGTGGTTAAATCGGCACGCGTGATGAAACAAGCGGTGGCCTATTTGCAACCCTACATTGAAGCCGCTAAAGACGAAAAATCCCGCCCCAATGGTCGTATTTTAATGGCCACCGTAAAAGGCGACGTACACGACATCGGCAAAAACATTGTGGGCGTGGTTTTACAATGCAACAATTTTGAAGTGATTGACTTGGGTGTAATGGTGCCCTGTGACAAAATTTTGCAGGCAGCAAAAGATAACAACTGCGACATTATTGGCCTTTCAGGATTAATTACACCGTCACTGGATGAAATGGTAAACGTGGCGCGCGAGATGCAGGCACAGGGTATTAATTTACCCTTAATGATCGGCGGCGCCACCACCTCTAAAGCCCATACGGCCGTTAAAATCGACCCGCAATTTTCCCTCAACCAAGCGGTATATGTGGCGGATGCATCGCGGGCGGTGGGTGTGGCTTCGCAGCTGCTATCCCACGAATTGCGCCCTGAATTTGTCAAAAATGTGCAAGCCGATTACGAAAAAGTTCGGGTGCGCCGCGCCAATCGCAGCAACGCACGTAAATTAATTCCCTACGCGCAAGCCGTGGAACGCAAATTCACCTGCGATTGGTCCCAGTACCAACCGCCGCAACCCGCCTTTACAGGCGTTAAAATTCTCAATAATTATCCGCTAGAGAAGCTCGTGGATTTTATCGACTGGACGCCATTTTTTATGAGCTGGGACCTGGCTGGTAAATATCCGCAAATACTCAACGACGATATTGTGGGTGATGCCGCGCGCACGCTGTTTGCGGATGCACAGGCCGCCCTTGCTGACATAATCGCCCAGCAACAACTTGTGGCTAACGCCGTAATCGGGTTTTGGCCCGCCAATACGCTAGACCATGACGACATCCAAGTGCGTGACGCAAACGGTCAAGAAATCGCTCGCCTCCACCACATTCGCCAGCAACAGGAAAAAAACACCCCTACGGACACACTATATTCCTTGGCCGATTTTGTGGCGCCACTGGAGACCGGACTGAACGATCACATCGGCGGTTTTGTGGTCACGGCAGGTTTGGGAGCGGAAGAACTAGCCAAGCATTACGAACAGGCCGGTGACGACTACAACGCGATCATGGTTAAAGCCTTGGCTGATCGCTTGGCGGAGGCGTTCGCCGAACATTTACACCTGCGGGTACGACAAGAATTCTGGGGGTATGCGCGCCATGAGCAGCTCAGCAACACGGATCTCATTCAAGAAAAATACGCCGGTATTCGCCCCGCACCCGGTTACCCAGCCTGCCCTGACCACACCGAAAAAGAAACGCTATTTCGACTGTTGCAGGCCACAGAGCACACCCAAGTTACTCTGACTGAACACTTTGCCATGTTTCCCGCTGCTGCTGTTTCGGGCTGGTATTTTGCCAACCCACAAGCAAAATATTTTGGGGTTGGCAAAATTGGCGAAGATCAAGTCATAACCCTAGCGAAGCGTAAAAACCTGTCCAAGGCCACTATGGAACGCTGGCTGCAATCGAATCTCGACTATTTGGACTAACCAGGCGCTCGGCTCGCGGCCCTTGCCGCGCCGCGCCAAGCGTTACCCTGCCCGTCATAACGTTACAATTGGCACTGCGCCAGCTTAATATTGGGAAGAAAAAACACCTTATTGAGTCTTTTCCACACAGCCTCACCAGTGTATCCTGCCTCCAGATTTGTACTTCTTGTGAGGTGTTTCATGAATAAACTATCAATTCTGGGCATGGTTATGTGCGGCCTAGCGCAGCAGGCTATTGCCGCCCCCGTAAACGACACGCTGGCAAAAGCCAAACAAACCGTTGAATCCTATCAAAACCTGCGCGACAGCTGCGCACAAGCGAGCGACAAACAGCGCCAAGACTGCCTGAGTCGCCTGTCCGCCGCCAGTGACGACTACCGGGCCGCCAAACAATTAGTTGCCGCCAACGTCTCTGCGCCTCGCCTCGCCTCCAACCGCCGCAACAAATTTACAGCAGCCAACTAACTCATCTCGCGGCCTGTCCCTCCGGTTTCAGGGTCGCTGACGTGTAAAAATTACTGTATTCTGCCTGCCCACCCCCAGGGCGGCGCAGGATTGTTGCGCCCCATGGCGCCTTCCTTTCTCGCATGCAAATAGGTGTATCTCACGTGTACGTTTACGACGAACATGACCACAGCATTATTGCCGATCGCGTTGAGCAATTTCGCTTTCAAACCGCTCGTTTTTTAGAGGGGAAATTAAAGCCCGAAGAATTTCTACCGCTGCGGCTGCAAAATGGCCTTTATGTACAGCGTTTAGCGCCAATGCTGCGCATAGCCGTGCCCTACGGCATGCTCAGCGCCTTGCAATTGCGTAAATTGGCCTTTATTTCACGCCGCTACGACAAAGGCTATTGTCACGCTACCACGCGCCAAAATATCCAACTGAATTGGCCACAGCTAGAAGACGTACCGGACATTTTGGCCGAACTAGCCGAAGTAGAAATGCATGCCGTACAAACCAGCGGCAACTGCATACGCAATACCACTTCCGACCAATTTGCTGGCGTGGCTCCTGACGAAATTGAAGACCCCCGCCCTTATTGCGAAATTATTCGGCAGTGGTCCACGTTTCATCCTGAATTCGCCTTTTTGCCCCGCAAATTCAAAATTGCAGTCAGCGGCGCCCAAGCTGACCGCGCGGCCATACAATTTCACGATATTGGCCTGCAAATCGTCAAAAACGCCGGCGGCGCTATTGGCTTTCGTGTCTACGTGGGTGGTGGGCTGGGGCGCACACCGGTTATTGGCACAGTGATACGTGATTTCCTACCCGAACAGGACCTGCTCACTTACCTTGAAGCCATAGTACGCATCTACAATTTAAATGGCCGCCGCGACAACAAATACAAAGCACGTATAAAAATACTCGTGCGCGCTATGGGGGCAGAAGCTTTTACACAGCTGGTGGAACAGGAGTGGCTTCAACTGCGCGACACACAGACGTTACTCACCGACAAAGAAATTAAACGCGCAAAAAGTTTTTTTACCGCCCCCGCCTACACAAAGTTTGACGACCTAGAGCAACTCGCGCCAATTCATGGTGTACGCAGTAATAATAAAGCCTTTAGCAACTGGCTGGACCACAATGTTCAGGCTCATAAAATACCGGGTTATCGAGCAGTTACCTTGTCTCTAAAACCCACTGGCGTAGCGCCGGGTGATATCACCGACACGCAACTGGAGACCATTGCGGACTTGGCGGACACCTTTAGTTTTGGCGAAGTCCGAGTTTCGCACAATCAGAACATTGTGCTGGCGGACGTACCTGCAGCCGAGCTATTTACCTTGTGGGAAAAATTAGTAGCTGCCGAATTAGCCACCGCCAACATAGGCACATTAAACGACATGATTTGCTGCCCCGGCGGAGATTTTTGTTCTCTGGCCAATGCCAAATCGATCCCCGTAGCCGATGCCATTCAGCGCGAATTTGACGACTTAGATTATCTCTATGACCTAGGCAATATCGATGTGAACATATCAGGCTGCATGAATGCCTGCGGCCACCACCATATCGGTCACATTGGTATTTTAGGGGTGGATAAAAAAGGCGAGGAATTTTTTCAAATCCAACTCGGTGGCAATTCAAGCAACAAGGCCGCACTGGGTGATGTACTCGGGCCTGCCTTTGGCAGCGACGACGTGCCGCAGGTGATACGCAAAATTCTTGATGTGTATGTACAACACCGCGAGGAAACCGAATTATTCATCGATACATTTAACCGTATTGGCATTACGCCATTTAAGGAAAAGGTTTATGCCAAAACTCATTAAACAAGACGAATGTATTGATAACTCCTGGGTGACTTTGGACAAGGGTGTAAGCCCTAATGAGAATACACAAACAGCATTAATTCATGTAAGCAGCTATCAAGCGAGCCTAGAAACCGCAGGGAAACCCATGGGTATTTGGCTCGACAGTAGCGATAACCTAGCCAGCCTACCCAGCGACCTTGGCAGCTTGGCGGTGATTGCCATTAACTTCCCTGTCTTTATGGACGGACGGGGATTTTCCCTCGCGCGTCAAATTCGCGAACAGCGCGATTACCGAGGCGAGCTGCGCGCCATTGGCAACTTTATGGCCGACCAAGTGTTTTATTTAAAACGCTGCGGCTTTGACTGTTTTGAAGTGGCTGATGATGTAGACCTCCAGACCCACCTTAAATTAATTACTGCTTTTCGCGACACTTACCAAGCGGCAGCAGATGAGCCTAGGCCGCTGTTTAGACGGCGGGGTTAATTGCTGTTTACAGTCGCAAACAAAAATAAAAAAGGCCAGCTTGTAAGCTGGCCTTTTTTATTACGCAATTAATCTTATTTACCCCAACAGACATCCGTATTGTCGGCGTTGGCAGAGTTAGTAGCCGTTTTAGCGCCGGTTTGCGTGATCACAAATTCTTTGCAGGCTGAATCAGCCGCTTGAGAGCCAGTGCCCGCATTTACCCTGATGGTAAACTCTGTTCTGATATTAGCGTTAGCTGTGGGTATATCTACTGAGTAGTAGCCGTCTTGAGTTTTATTTGTATTATTCCCCAAGTTTGCAAGTGTATTAGTGTAAGAATTATTCGTAAAAAACCAACGCTCCTGCAACGCCTGCAGCGCCAATATAGTTTGTTTTGCATCTCCTCGGCGCGTTTTGCGTATATGGTCCATATAAGACGGATAGGCGATAGAGGCCAAAATGCCCATAATCGCCACCACAATCATCAATTCAATCAACGTAAAACCTTTAATTAGTTTATTCACAGTTGCCTCTAAATGTTAGGGCGTTGGAACTTCACGCCAAGACTTGCGACCTGGATTAAATATCGGAGGTGTTATGGGAGGCTTTTGGATCGTAAAGTCTGGCCCCGTTACCGTAACTTCCGTCGAAGAGTCAGACACCGTGATCTCCGCAACACCCGCTACAGTTTGTACCCGCGCCTCAGGAATAGTTTTTGTGCTATTCACAGGGGGTAAGCCATCAAAAAACTGTAGTTCTCTGAGATAGGACTCGCCCTTCGCTTGCTTAGGGTCGCAAGACAAAACGCCAGGCACAAAAGTGTTAATCAAAAAATTCGAACCATTAGCGAGTTGTGGGGCCTGCATTAGCCGCTCGTTTGCTCCAAAATCGAGCTTCCAGCCCCGCTTGCCCGCCAAGGTAACAGCAAAGGCCCCGCGGGTCACGGCGGCATTAGTGCCATCTTTAACCAATCCTCCCGCTTGAGTCGCCACATTCGTCAAGTCAACAAGATCTGTCGGCGCTGCCGTATTCGCCACGCTCAAGGGCACGCCACCTGTGCTGAATTGCTCTTTCACCGCATAAAAACTGTTTGATTGCGCACTCGCTTGATCGGCCGAAGAAAGATACCGGCCGGAGCCTGTAAAAATCCACGCGGTATTTTTACTGGACAAGACGGTGTAAGGCTCAACCATAAATGGCTTTGATGATTCTGAAATGACCTTGCTGAAAAATCCAGTCCCTAGCACAAACCGCTGCAAACTCCCCTTACCCGTGCCCAGCGTGGTCAAATAAGCCACCTCATGGGTGCCATCGCGATTCCAATCTTCCGCTTTTACACCGCCAACAAAGCTATTGGTTTCTAGCGTATCTCTTGGCGTTAAAGCTGTAGCCGCTATCGCCCCGCTGGAGGACAAAGTCAAGGGCAATGTAAATAAATACGCTTTTTGGGTGCTTGTAAAATCAGACGCTGAAGGCCCAGAACCAAAAACTAAAGACCATCCCGTAGCGGAACGCATGACATCAACAGTCGACGTAGTAAATTGAAGATTAGCATCCGATATTTCACCCAATAGTTTGGGGGCCGCCTCCGGATCGGTAATATCAAATATCATCAGAGCAGAGCGCAAGGTGATGGCTGGCGTACCGTTAACCCCATCCCCATCGTGATCAATATCCTTAACAGCTTGCCCACCCAAGCGCATTTTGGCTACAAGAATGGTGCCCCAGCCGCCCGGGTGAACCGTATCAGGGGCGAAAATTTTAACGTCAAAATGTTTGGGGTCGCCGTCCACATAAAAAACATGGTTGTAGTTAGGGGCTTTCAGCCACTGTAAATGCGGCAAAAGGTTAAAAGGTGCGTAAGCCCACAATTCGAACCCTAGCGGCCACTGAGTTCCTGTGCCCAAGCTATAGGTGCGGGTGGAGGCATCATAAAAACCGGCGTTAAACGCATGCAGTAAACCGTCGTTAGCGCCAGCGTAAACCACATGACGCCGCTTGCTATGGGCCTTGCGAAAATCCGCGTAACTGCTGTCTCCGTACAACACATCGTACCGGTTAACAGCCCCCATTACAGTCACCGGCTTCGCGTTGATAATGTCCCCTAGGCGCCAAGTTTTGTCCGTTCCCGTAGCACTGAATTTTACCGTGCGGTTGCGCGAAGTCGGCACTGTGTCGTCCCCGCGAATATACCGAACAAGATACCCTGCGTCTTGATCCGTGTTTTGGGCGGCAGGGAGATTCAGCAACCGTTTATGGTTGTCGGTACCATCAAAAGTGTCAGGTACAAAATCGACTAACCCCGTAACGACGGAGGTGACCCCCGAGACGGCAACACTACCCCCAGTCACCACATAGCGCCCAGTTATTGCGTCGTAACTACGCTGAGTCGTAACATCGGTTTGTGCGGCTAACTCATCTCGGGCGCTCCAAATGGGTTTTAGGTCGCTCAAGGGATGGCCTGTCGTAACCAACTGTTTAACACCGGCAGTGCCTACGCTAGAGCGCGAAAATGTGGTCACGCCGTCCGCCGTTGTGGTAAATGCTATGGCGTTGTCGTCCGCCGTCAGCACGTCGTCTTGTTTGGTATCTTCGCGCAGATTGCCAA
>CAMCXE010000177.1 GCA_945882995.1 Thalassocella blandensis
GGAATGGAGCTTGGTGTGCCTAGCGTGGAATTTGAAACGCATGGCGGTATTGCGTCTGAAAATCGGGTAAATGGGTAGTACTGACCGAAAAACGAACAAACTTTAACCAAATTGATTATATTTTAGCCGAAAATTTTATTGAGGAAGGAGCTGACGCTGGGTTCGAATTTTTAGTCCGACAGGCTGCTAGCCTAAAAAGTTGTTTAAGTGCATGGCAGTTAAGCGAAAAAATTATTTGAAATTTATTATTAGCTCGTCATACTCCCGCCAACTGAGTGGCGCCTCGCTCCTTGCTTTGGCACTGCTTGTTATTTCATCATCGCTAGAGGAGCTTGTTATGGGCCTAGAGGTTTTGGACCAAACCGTGGAACTGAGCAGCCAGTCTTTTGAGGAGGTAGTTGCGGATAAAGAATCGCCAGTTAGGGTTGATACCGATGCTCGGCGTCGTTTAGAGGATAAGCTAGAAGAAATGCGGTTGCGCCGTGAGTTGCGTGACTACAACTTTGACGTTTAGCCTTTAATTTATTGGATTTGTAGCCTTAGTGCCGCGGTAGTACCGCGGCATTTTTGTTTCCGCACTTCATGTGATAAACCGCCGTTGAACCGCCAAATGCTCGAGCTAACGACTAGGTTGCCCATCGTTGCCGAATCATCTTTCTCAATCTAGCCACACCAATCGATTACACCGCTGTTGGCACTCATCGAGCTTGCGTGAATTCGTTGTCGCTAAGGCCACGTGAGCCCGCGGCGCATGTGCTATCCGACGGTTGGCAACTCTAGCGTCAGCCGCGGGGCTCTGCCGCGTTCTCCTCTACTCATTTTTTGTTTCCTGTAGCGCGACGACTTGTTTCAATCGACCGGTATTGTTTCCTTGGCCTGCTTTGTGCAATCCCCGTCTATATCGAATTTTGTGCTGTAAAACGACAAAAAATTGTCGCAGCACCGACAAAACACTTTTAGGGGGACTTATGACAGATCGCATGGACATTAACCGTCTGTTGCTGGAAATGCGTTCGTTAAAGTCGCAAACCTCGGCTTTTAGTGGCATCGCCAAACCTGAACATCTGGGCGGTATCGGTGCTGTTGCGCCCACCGGCGGGCCTAAGTTTGGCGATGTGTTTGCCCAAGCCGTTAACAAAGTTAATGACGTGCAAAAGGCCGCCACTAATTTGTCGGAAGCCTACGTGCGCGGCGATAGTAAAGTGGATATCTCTGAGGTGATGATTGCCTCGCAGAAAGCCAGCGTGTCTTTTGCAGCCATGACCCAAGTGCGTAACAAGCTGGTCGATGCCTACAAAGACGTCATGAATATGCCGGTTTAAGGTGAGGGAGTAATTTACTGATGGCAAGCGATGCGTTGAATGGTGAGGGCCCCAGCGGCAGTTTCATTGCACAGGGGTTCAATAATTTAAACCTCGTGCGTCAAGCCGGTTTGATGGTGGGATTGGCGGCGTCTGTAGCCATTGGTTTTGCGGTGGTGTTGTGGACTCAGGGTGAAGACTACAAACCGTTGTATGGCAGTCTCGAGAATTTGGACTCCCGCGAGGTTACGCAAATTCTTGATGCGAATGAGATTATTTACAAAGTGGATGAGAACTCTGGCGCGCTGTTGGTCGCCAGCCAAGATTTACGTAAGGCGCGTCTTAAGTTGTCGGAAGTGGGGATCCCTGGCAACAGTTCGGTGGGTTTTGAGTTGCTCGACAAAGAGCAGCCACTGGGTACTAGCCAGTTCATGGAGGGCGCGCGCTATAGGCGCAGCTTAGAAGGCGAGTTGGCGCGCACCATTGCCAGTGTGCATGCGGTTAAATCGGCGCGGGTGCATCTAGGCATTCCCAAAGCCTCGGTGTTTGTGCGCGATGGGCACGAGCCTTCGGCGTCGGTGTTTCTTGAGCTTTACCCCGGCCGCGGCATAGACCCACAGCAAGTGCGGGGTATCACTAATTTGGTGGCTTCCAGTGTGCCGGATTTAAAGCCCGAAAATGTCACCGTTGTCGACCAAAAAGGCGCACTAATTTCCGCGGGGGTGGAAGACCAAAAGTTGGTGGTAGCCTCGCAGCATCTGGACTACACACGTAAATTAGAGGGCGATGTGTCCGCGCGGGTTCGGCGTTTGTTAAGCCCCATTATTGGCGACGATAAATTCAAAACCGAAGTGAGTGCAGACCTCGACTTTACCGAGGTGGAGCAGGCGGCGGAATCCTATAATCCGGATTTGCCGGCGCTGCGCAGCGAGCAAACTAGCGAAGAAATGCGCAAAGGCACGGCTTCGGATGGCGGTATTCCCGGGGCCTTGACCAATCAGCCACCGGCATCCGGCGCGGCGCCAGAAGTAGCGAATGCCCCCGCTTCGGGCGCAGCCGCCGGCGAGAACAGTGCGTCCGCCACTCCCAGCAATACGCGTACCCAAGCCACCCGCAATTTTGAACTAGACCGTACGGTTAGCTTCACTAAACACGAAAAAGGCCGCGTGAAGCGCTTAAGCGTTGCTGTAGTGATTGACGATAAAGTGGTTACCGACCCAGCTACTGGCCAGAAGTCTCGGGTGCGCTGGACTGAGCCGGAATTAGAACGCCTGTCTATACTCGTAAGGGATGCGGTAGGTTTTTCGGCCGCCCGTGGCGACAGCGTCAATGTGATGAACGAATCGTTTGTTGAAGGTGATCCGGCAACCTTGGCCGAAACGCCGGTGTGGCAAACCGATTGGTTTAGATCCATGGCTAAACAAGGCGTTGGGCTGCTGATTATTTTGGTGTTAATTGTTGGCTTGCTGCGGCCGGTGTTGAAAAACCTCGCCTCTGCCGGTGTTAAAACCCGAGCCCAAGAAGAGGCGCGTGAAGTTGAAGCCTTGCGAGCCGCGGGAGTGGACGGTTTCGATTCCTTGTCCGATGAGACGGTGACACTTACCGGCGGCGATGCGCTGGCATTGCCCAGCCCAGAACAAAGTTACGAGCAACAACTCAACGCGGTAAAAGCGTTGGTGGCAGAAGATCCTGGCCGTGTGGCGCAGGTTATTAAGCGCTGGATCAACGAAGAGTGAGCAAACTGTAAATGGCTGATGCAGCGGATGGCAAACCCCCAGTTAAGTTGAGCCGTGTGGAACAGGCGGCCATTATGCTGCTGTCCTTGGGCGAGGTGACGGCGGCGGAAATTCTTAAACACATGGGGCCGAAGGAGGTGCAGCGCCTAGGCTCGGCCATGACCCAGTTAAAAGATGTGCAGCAGTATGAAGTTGAAGTAGTGCTATCGAATTTTATGGCTGAGGTGCGTACCCAAACCGGTTTGGGCATGGGCTCCGACTCCTATATTCGCAACATGCTGGTAGCTGCCTTGGGTGAAGACAAAGCCAATGGGTTGATTGACCGCATTTTGCTGGGCGGCAATACCACGGGGCTGGATACACTTAAATGGATGGAGGCGCGTTCGGTTGCGGACATCATCCGCAACGAACACCCGCAAATTCAGGCCATTGTACTGGCTTATCTGGACCCCGATCAGTCCGCCGAGATTCTGGCGTTTTTCCCCGAAAAAGTCCGCCTCGATGTGATGATGCGGGTGGCCTCTCTCGACACCGTGCAGCCAAGCGCCCTGCAAGAACTCAACGACATCCTTGAAAAACAATTCTCGGGTAATGCGGGTTCACAAACCAAGCAAATGGGCGGCTACAAAACGGCGGCCGAGATTATGAACAACCTCGACAGCTCCATCGAAAACGATTTGATGAATGCCATCAACGAAATCGACGAAGACTTGGGCACCAATATCGCCGACCTTATGTTTGTGTTCGAGAACCTTAAAGAAGTGGATGACCGCGGTATTCAGTCGTTGCTGCGCGAAGTGTCTTCAGAGGTGTTGATCCTCGCCTTGAAGGGCGCCGACGACGATCTGCGCGAGAAAATTTTCAGAAATATGTCCAAACGTGCGGCGGAACTTATGCGCGATGATCTGGAGACCAAAGGCCCAGTCAAGGTTTCCGAAGTGGAAGGGGCACAAAAAGAAATTCTCACCATTGCTCGCCGCATGGGGGATGCCGGCGAGATCAATTTGGGTGGCGGCGGGGATCAAATGGTTTAGCCGGCGGCTACCTTGGCGGCCTGAATTAAACCGCCTTTGGTTTTCTGGGTGCTTAGGTTTTAGCGTGGACAGCTACAGATACTTCGTTTTATCAGCAGGGGCTTGGGCGCAGTGCGCCACAGCAGAATGTTTTTCGCTATCTCACGTACAAGTTGTGCTCATGACGCAAGGTAAACTCCCGAATCGAATTCCCTTCGAAGATGTTAGCCAGGTTAAAAGTTGGTTGCTGCCCTCGGTGGGCGGCAAAGTCGTGCCCTCGGTACAGCGCCAAGAACAAAAAAAGTCGCTGCCCAAACAGCCTAATGAAACCGTGGAAACACTGGCTCAGGACTCGGTAAGCCCGCAACCCATGAAAGCCTCAGAGCTGCGTGAAATGGTGGAGACCGCCACCCGCGAGGGCTTTAATGAGGGCTACAACGAAGGTATCGGTAAAGGCATAGCTGAAGGTGAACGGCAGGGGCGTGAGCTGGGCAAATTGGAGGCTTACGCCGCGCATAGCCAAATCTTGCAGCAACAGGCGCAGGGTTTGGCATCTATCTGCCAAGACCTCATGGAGCCGCTGGCCAGCCAAAATAGTGAGCTGGAAAATCTGGTGGTGAACCTCGCGGTACAACTGGCGAAACATCTCCTGCAGCAAGAATTACAGCAGCGGCCCGAAGCAATTTTCCCCGTGGTACAGGCTGCATTTGCCAGCCTGCCGGGTGGTGCCCAGCACCTGAAACTCTATTTACACCCTGAAGATTTAGCCTTTGTGAGTGTGCATGCGCAAGCCATGGGCAAAGACTGGCAGTGTATAGGCGATGGCACAATAAGCCGCGGTAGCTGCCGCTTAGAAACCCCGCAAACCCTCGTTAACTACCGGATAGAAGATCGACTAGCCGAATGGCTGGCGCAAAGCCAACTGCGCGCTGAGAGCGCGGAAGACCTCATCGTCATGGATCTGAGGCCGGTTGCGCCGCCAGTATCGCCGCCAGCAGAGGTATCGGCTGCGCCGGCTGGGCAAGCCGAGGCCTCTCTGCAGGCTATTCATCCCGCGGCAGATGAGCAGCGGCATGCGTCAGTGGATTCAATGGACCAACTCGCTGCGGCGGCTTTAGGTGAGCCAAGTAATGAGGAGGCTCCAGCCGCTTCAGCCAATCTTGGCCCTACCGCCGTCGCCCATGGCAGTTAACCTTAATCGTTACTTTCAATTCGACAGCTTGCACCAACCGCCCGTTGCGGAGGGGCGGCTCACCCGTATGGTGGGGCTTACGTTAGAGGCCGTGGGCCTCAATGTGAGCGTGGGCAGTCAGTGCCAAGTCATCATGCACAATGGCAAGGTCATCGACACCGAAGTCGTCGGCTTTTCCGATGACAAAACATTCCTCATGCCCGTCCAAAAAATTGACGGTCTGCAGCCGGGCGTGCGGGTGGTGCCTTGTTCTAAGCTTGGCGGTATGCCTATAGGCATGGGCTGCTTGGGGCGCATCGTCAATGGTATTGGCCAGCCTTTGGATGGCCGCGGCCCCCTGCAAGGCGAACACCAGCTGGGCCCACCGCAAATCATCAACCCGCTG
The DNA here is from genome assembly GCA_945882995.1 of Thalassocella blandensis. Lineage (GTDB taxonomy): Bacteria > Pseudomonadota > Gammaproteobacteria > Pseudomonadales > Cellvibrionaceae > CAMCXE01. The sequence goes on from CAMCXE010000177.1 coordinate 5,628, forward strand.
GACCGCGACCCCATCAGCGAGCCCCTAGACGTTGGCATTCGCGCCATTAATGGCCTGCTTACCGTTGGCAAAGGCCAGCGTATAGGCCTATTTGCCGGCAGTGGTGTGGGTAAAAGTGTGCTCATGGGGATGATGACAAAATTCACCGAGGCCGACGTGGTCATCGTTGGCTTGATCGGCGAACGCGGCCGAGAGGTAAAAGAATTTATCGATCACATCCTTGGCCCTGCCGGCATGGCCCGCGCCCTAGTGGTAGCCTCCCCGGCGGACGACGCCCCTTTAATGCGGCTGCGCGCCGCAGAATTGGCCACGCGTATTGCAGAATATTTTCGAGATCGCGGCCTGAACGTGCTGCTACTGATGGATTCCCTTACGCGTTACGCACAAGCCCAGCGGGAAATTGCCCTCGCGATTGGCGAACCCCCTGCCACTAAAGGCTATCCGCCTTCGGTATTTGCCCGCATCCCCGATTTGGTGGAGCGCGCCGGCAACGGTACAGCGGGCGGCGGCTCTGTGACGGCTTTTTATACCGTGCTCACCGAAGGGGATGACTTACAAGATCCTATCGCCGATTCCGCCCGCGCCATCCTCGACGGCCATGTGGTGCTCTCGCGCCAACTGGCGGAAGAGGGCATCTACCCTGCCATCGATGTAGAAGCCTCCATCAGCCGGGTTATGCCCAATATCGTCAGCAAGGAACAGCTGAAGCGCGCGCAATTGTTCAAACAATTACTCTCGCGTTACCGTGCCAATAAAGACCTCATCGCCATAGGCGCTTATGTCCAAGGCTCTGACCCAGGTATCGACCTCGCCATAGAGCGCCACCCACAGCTACAACAGTACATCAGCCAGGGGCTTGACCAGCAAGCCAACCTCGCGGAAAGCCAAAATTTTATGGCGCATTTGCTCGACGCCCCGCCAGCGGTCCGTGCCGGTAAATGAAGCGGTCTGAGCGCCTAGGCTTGGTGTTGGATTTGGCCGACAAGGCCCTAAAAAAAGCCGCGGACGTTGTGGAGTCGGCCCGTCAACAACTGCTTACTGAACAGCAAAAGCTGGAGGATTTGGAGCACTACTACAATGACTACAGTCACAGTTTTGCCGAAACGCTAGCCGGTATCCGCGCGCAAGATGTGGCCCGCCAGCGCGCCTTTCTCGGCCAGCTCAGCGATGCCCAGAAACAACAGCAGCTCATTGTGAATCAGCGCGGCCAGTTGGTAGCCAATAAGCAAAAGCTATGGCACCTCGCCTATCTCAAACAGCGGGCTATAGAGCAATTAATTCAACGCCTGCAAAAAGACGAAACCGCTGCACTCACCCGCAAGGAAGAAAAACGCCTAGACGAATGGAGTCTGCAAGCGAGTGCACGCAAAATCAACCGCGAAAAATCCGAGCCACCACGTTAAACCTAGAAACCTCAGTTGGATCACCAAAGTCTGCGCAACCCCTTGGCGCGCCTAGCAAAAGTTAAAAATCACGAATAACCAACCAGGTTGCCCCTGATTTTTTACTTTTACTAATCACACCAATGGATTACACAGCTTTTTGGCGCCCAACTGAGGTTTCTAGGTTAAACCTTTGTAACTATTCAGCATGTTTCCCCGTCATCCCCGCGCAGGCGGGGATCCAGCGGCAAATGAGCGGTTTTTACTTAAGTGAAGATCGTAATAGCTTTAGAGCGGTAGCCATCTGGATCCCCGCCTACGCGGGGAGGACGTAAGAAAATGAAAAATGTACTGAATAGTTGCAAAGCTAAAAAGCTAGCGTCAATTTTTTGTAAGGCAGTCTAGTTGGTGCGCGATCATCTGTTGTAGCGACAAAAAAACCACAAATGCGCTGCGAATTTTGAGCGATCAGTGCTAACCAAAAGCCGCACTTATTGCGTGAGGAAATAAAATGCCAATAAGTTTGGCGCGCAACAAAAACACAAAAATGTGATGTTTTATACAATATTCAGAATTTGCGTGCGTTTAGGAAATGAGACTTTTTTGCGAAAAAAGTCGCCGCAAAAACCAATCAAACTAAATTCCGGCTTTTTATAGCAGCTTCAAAAACCCCGTCTATCCTTAGACTTGTAACCGGCTTCGTCAAAGCCGAAAACTCATTCGAGTTATAACACAATTCAGGAGTATGCCAGTGGCGCAGACAGCGGAATATGAGTTGCCGGAAAGTTTAACGGTAGCGGCCATCCACCCAATTCATGAACAATTTGAGCGCTTGGTTGATGACCAGGCCAATGACCACATCATCTTGCACGCTAGCGCTGTGCAGCGAGCAGATACGGCAGGCATACAGTTGCTGTATGCGCTAGTGGTAGCCGCAAAGGAACGACAAATTACTTTAAGTTGGAATAGCCCTTCTGAAAAATTGCGTACAGCCGCGCAAGTTTTAGGTATGGCCGGCCACCTTGGCTTTCATTGATTAACAGACTGGAGAAAGAGAATGGCAAGAATATTAGCCGTGGATGATTCTGCCTCAATGCGGAAGATGGTGGCCTTCACATTAAAAGGCGCGGGGCACGATGTATTCGAAGCCAGCGACGGCGTAGATGCACTTAAAGTGGCTAATGCGCAGCAGCGTTTCGATTTGGTCATTTCGGATATTAATATGCCGAATATGGATGGCATAGCCTTAATTAAGGAATTGCGTTCCATGCCCAACTTTAAATTCACGCCAATTCTCATGCTTACTACAGAATCCGGCAGTGATAAAAAAGGTGAAGGCAAGGCAGCGGGTGCTACTGGCTGGATTGTCAAACCGTTTAACCCAGACCAATTGTTGGCCACTATCGGCAAAGTGCTTTAAGTACAGCGGGAAATTGCGTCATGGCGGTTGATCTTAAACAGTTTCACCAAGTATTTATCGAGGAAAGTTTTGAAGGCCTCGATAGTATGGAAAATGCACTCATGGTGCTGGATGCCGATGCCATTGATAGCGAGACCATAAACGCCATTTTCCGGGCCGCGCACTCCATAAAAGGGGGCGGTGCCACCTTCGGATTTTCCGCCATAGCGGGGTTTACCCACGTACTGGAAACCCTGCTAGACCAAATTAGGTCGGGTAGGCGCAGCCTCACAGCGTCGGATATCAATCTGTTTCT
>CAMCXE010000178.1 GCA_945882995.1 Thalassocella blandensis
CCCCTTTCCCTCCCCCTCCCCCCCCCCCCTCCGGGTTCTAGCTCGTCTGCCCCCAGCCTGATTGCGCCGAAGGTTGCCGTGACTGCAACGCTCACGTTCAGCGTGGTAACTTTGGGCAACAACCTGCATGTAGCTGGACACTGGAGTGCAGATCCGCGCTTCGCGCTGGGCAAACTCTCGGCAACGCTGACGGCTCCGGGAATCATTATCCCGACGGTGGACGCACAGATGGCCGCTGAGGGTGGCGGATTCACTATTGATCAGCCGACCAAGGGTATAGCCGAAGGGGTTTATGATCTTGTGGTAAGTGTTGAGGTTAACGGACAGACCACACAATCCGATCCGGTGCGTGTGGCGCTCAGTGATCACCGTGTGGCTACCGGCGAAGGGCATGGCGATGCGGTGCTGAGTGATGGCTCCGTGATGCCCTGGGGTAAGTTGGATACGGGTACCGAAAGGGCTTCATTGGGCGCGCAACAATTACCCGCCAATATGCACCCGGTTTGGCAAGTTGCGGCAGCTGGCGCTCACAGTTTGGCCCTCACCTTTGACGGACAGGTAATTGCTTGGGGCGACAATCTTTTTGGTCAGAGGGACGTACCGGCAGGGCTTGTCGATGTGGTGCAAATTGCCGCCGGCCCCACCCATTCGTTAGCACTGAAACGAGACGGGACCTTGGTAGCTTGGGGTGAGACGGCTCAGCAGGGCTCGTTTGTTGATGGCGTCAGCCCTGGGAAAATTCCAAAGGATATAGCCGCGCAAATCGCGAGTTTGGGCCACCATGTGGTCAAAATCGCTGCAGGTGCAGGTCATAACCTACTGATACTCGACACCGGCAAGGTGCTGCCTTTGGGTTATCTCCATTACGACAATGAAGTGCGCGCACTGGAAAATGTCGTTTCCATGGTGACTAACAGTTTTGGCGGAGTGGCCATAACTGCGGCAGGCGCTTTAGTTGGCGTGGGCTACGGTGATCTCTCATCGGTGAAAACTGCCGCCAAAATAGCGGGGGATAGGACGGGAGCCAACCTCATCATTACCAACACTGGCGCGCTATTTAGTTGGTTCGCGTCAGGTAGTTTTGCGCCCAGCCGCCCTACTGTGGCCGATGCGATGCAGATTGCCATGGGTTACTCCACCGCCGCAGTTCTTGAGGCGAATGGAACCCTGTCGCAGTGGGACCCCACGGGTAATGGTTTGGTGCGCAGTGTAAACATTGATCAGCCCGGTACTGGTGATTTCTTGCCTGTGCCGCCCTCCATTACGTTTGCCAGCCCGAACCTGCTACCAGCGAACCAAAGTGTTATGGGTAGTATCACCTTCGATCCCAGCGCTCAATTCGGCCAGGTAGAGGTCACTCTCAACGGCACCTTTATCGCCACGCCCCATGATTACAAAGTCGTGGAAACGCCAGGTGCCACATGGGAAGGCGCCCTAATTCAAGCGCAGGCTTGGTTAGCACAAGGTTGGTATTTGGCCACCGTAACCAGTCAGGTTGAGCAAGACACCATCGGCGCCTTGCTGGATAACGTTGATACGGGTTACGACCACTTTATTATGGGCGCTTGGCTGGCTCCAGCCACCCAAGGCGGGTTCCGCTGGCTCAATGGCGAGCCTTGGTTGTTCACCAAATGGGGGGGCTTGGGCAATGAACCTAACGGTAATGGGAATTCCCATTACCTCGGCATGCGCCGCGGCGAAGGTTGGGCTTGGAACGACTTTGACCTGCCATTTAACGCTGATCGCGTAGCTGGGATAGTTTTGGAGAAAGGCCAGCCGGGCCCTGCGTTAAGCCATGCGGCGAACGTTACGCAGTTTGGTATCCCTCTGCCGGCGCTCATGCCGGGTGTGAATACCTTAGTGGTTAAAGCTACAGACAGCGACGGGCGTATCTCCAGCGCGCAATTCCAATTTCAGCAGACGGGACCGGAAAGCGGCATTATTTTGGATGGACCACCGGTGCGGCTGAGTAACTCAAGTTTTGAAGTCAGCGGACGGGTGGTGGGCGCTGGAATCAATAATCTCCAAGTGATGGTGGACGGTTCACCGCTCAAAATTTCCGAGTATCAAATCGTGTCAGCGCCGGTGGCAAGCTTGTCAGGGATCAGCCCGCCGGAAGGTTGGTCTTTCGTCGCCATTAATTCCCAGCAGGAGCAGGATTACCTCGCCGGCCGCCTGTCGCCTTTAGCAGACCCCGTCACGCCTAAGCAGTTTTTGATCGGAGCAGAAAAACCTTACGGCGCCTGGCTTAATGGCGACCCTTGGCAATTCCAGTCGTGGATTGCCCAAGAAAGTTTTGGTAACACGCTAGCTATGACCCAGAATTCTGGCTGGCGCTGGGCGTGGTTCCTCAATCTCGGCAACGCGTCAGCGTCTGGCTACATTCTCGAGAAACACACGGCTACTCCAGCAGTTGGTGAGGACGGCCGCTTTAAATTTGTCGTCTATGGCGATAGCCTGCAAGCGGGCGTAACGGATCTGAGCCTAACAGCGCGGACGGCCACAGGCGCCCCTTTGCCGTCACAACATCTGTTACTAGCCTACGTGCCCGACTCGTCACCACGCATTGATCTGCTTGCGCCTTCCGTTACCGCCAACTCAACCATTGAAGGAGAGCTGGTACTGGAGGGTTATGTGGTTGGCGGTCCGCTGAAATCGGCCAATTTCCGCACTGATGCTTCCGAAGGGGTTTATCCCCTAAATATTAAGTACGGTTATTTTTCTCAAAAAGTTCCCGTTTCGGCGCTGCGTCAAGGCCTCAACACGATTACCTTAAATGCCCTTGATACCAACGATCACGCAGCTAAACCAGTTAGCGTCACGGTCAACGTGACATTCATACAGCCACAGTTTTTTCTTTAAAGCGCCCATGCTGCATGCCCTGGTGGTGGGGGACGTGAAGGTGTCGGGCAGCGTCTTTTCTGGCGCCTCCACACAGGCCGCGCGACTGTTGGTTGATGGGATTTCAAACCCCTTCGCCCCAACTTTCTTCGGCGACGAATTTTTCACCTTCACCCTTCCCGACCAAAACTTTGTGATGGGGATGAGCACGCCAAGCTTTACCCTAGAGACCCTGAATAATTTGGGTAACTGGGTGGCTAGCGACTCAATCAGCGTGGTGCACTCCTCAACGCCGGCATTAAGCGTAAGCGCGCCACTGCCCAACAGCGTTATCACCTTGGGTAACAGTGTGAAAATAGCGGGGGATTGGGATGCGGCAAGTGGCTTGTCTGTTGATCAGGTTGCAGTCTCGGTTAGTCTCCAAGGCAAGGGCGCTGCCAACCCACTGCAAAACCTAAATCCAACGGTGACACCGGGTGCAGGTACAGCCTTTACCATTGATCTGCCCACCGCAGGCCTAGCCGAAGACCTTTACGACCTGACGGTGAATTTGAGTGTTGGCGGGAAGGTGGTTCAATCGCACAGCTTGCAAGTAGCACTCAGTGATCACCGCGTGGCCGTTGGCGATGACCACGGGAAGGCCGTACGCTCCGATGGATCATTGTTGGCATGGGGCTATATGCAATATGGCGACTTTAACGAACCTCAGCAACTCCCCGTGGATCTGCCCCGAGTTTGGCAAGTCGCGGCTGCTGGCCGACATAGCCTAGCGCTCACTTTCGAAGGCACTGTAATCGCCTGGGGCGACAACACCCTAGGCCAAAATGACGTGCCAGCCGGGCTGAATGACGGAATACAAATTGCGGCGGGTGGGGATCATTCCTTGGCCTTGAAGCGCGATGGCACTTTGGTGGCTTGGGGGTATGTTGATACCAACCCGTCCACCGATGGTTACAGCCCAGGCAAGATCCCACCCGATATCAACAACCAAATTATCAAAGCAGGCGCGCAGCGCGTGGTGAGTATTGCCGCTGGTCAAGGGTATAACTTATTGATACTCGATAATGGCAAGGTACTGCCTCTGGGTTACCTTTCTTACGATCAAGATGTTCGCGCCCATACCAATGTCAAAGCAATTGCCAGTTCCGTATTGGGAAGTGTGGTCATAACAGCGGCCAACGGGCTAAGTGCTGTAGGTTACCAAAATGCCAAAGCGGTAGCAGCCGCTACTAAAGTCGCAGGGGATCACAGGGGAGCAATCCTGGGTATCGCAATCTCTGGCAGCCTGTTTAGCTGGGCTCCATCTGGCAGTTTTGCGCCGAGCTACCCTAATCTGAAGGGCGCCATGCAGTTAGGGTTGGGTGTATCAACCGCTGCAGTTTTACAGGCTGATGGAACGCTTACAGACTGGAATCCTTATGGTGCGGTAGATTCATGGTCTCCCGGTGCCTACTCGGTCAATATCGACCATTGGACACCCTGCAGCGCCGACTCCACCATCCCTCGCAGCGCCAAAGACGGCTTACCCGCCAGCTTGATTTCGGGGTGCCTTATAGCCGCTTCAACACAGCTGAGTAACCTTCCCGACTTAACCTATCTTGTGGTTGGACAGCTCGTGGACTCCATAACCAGTGATGCTCAGCCCTATAATGGGTTTGCATCGAATGCGACGCAGGGTGCCATCTCTTTTAGATTTGACCAAGATTATGCGTTGGACAGTTTCATACTTTGGAACGACATAAACGTTGGGACTGAAGGCGTGAGCAATTTCAGGCTCGATTTTCGCGATGTTGCGGGTCAGCTGATTGGCTCCTCCGACTATTACCAGCCAACATTGGGGCTCCGGTTGCCAACAGTCTTTAAATTTCCACCCATCGAAAAAGTGCGTAGTGTTGATTTAGTTATTGTTCAATCCTCGTCGCGTATTGAAATTTGTGAAGTGGCTTTTGGTGGGCTTTTAACCTTGCCGCCCAACCTAACTGCGAGTGGAGTCCAAGCCGCGAGCCTTGGGCTTTAAGGTGTGGAGTTTTAACCTAGGCGCGTCAGTGGAACTCACCTGATGCGCCTGCTTGGCTTCCTAGCGCTTCCGCTGACATTGAGCTGCATGAACGCTGGCGCCGCTCTCGCACCCCTTACGGTAAGCGGCAATCAAGTGCTCATCGGCGGCCAGCAGGGCAGCCTAGCGGGCATCGGCCTGTTCTGGAGTAATAGCGGTTGGGGTGGCGAAAAATATTACACGCCCCAAACCTTGGCTTGGTTAAAAACCGACTGGAAGGCGAGTGTGGTGCGTATACCCATGGGGGTGGACGAACCCAATGGTTACCTCGGCAATGCCAGCACTCCGGCGGACCCCACCAATAAAGACCGCGTTTTTGCCGCTATAGACGCGGCCATTGCCAATGACCTCTACGTGATAGTGGATTGGCACACCCACCACGCGGAAGATTTTCAACCGCACGCCATCGCATTTTTTGAAGCCGTGGCCAATAAATACGGCACCACACCTAACCTTATTTATGAAATTTATAACGAGCCCTTAAAAGCCACCGATTGGTCCACCACCGTTAAACCTAGAAACCTCAGTTGGGCGCCAAAAAGCTGTGTAATCCATTGGTGTGATTAGTGAAAGTTAAAAATCACGGGCAACCTGGTTGGTTGTTCGTGATTTTTAACTTTTGCTAGGCACGCCAAGGGGTTGCGCAGACTTTGGTGATCCAACTGAGGTTTCTAGGTTAAACCCTATGCCCAAGCGGTAATAGCAAAAATTCGCAAAATAGACCCCGACAATTTAATTATTGTTGGCACCCAATCTTGGTCGCAGGATCTCGACAAAACCGCCGCAGACCCAATTACCGGCTACGCCAATATCGCCTATAGCCTGCATTTTTACGCCGGCTCCCACAAAAACATCATTCGCGACCGCGCCCAAGCGGCAATGCAAAAAGGCATTGCGCTGTTTGTTACCGAGTGGGGCACGGGCAATTTTGTGGGCCGCGGCGGGCCAGATGAAAACGAAACAAAAACATGGATGGCGTTTTTACAAACCAACCACATTAGCCACGTGAATTGGGTGGTAAACGATAAAGCCGAAGGCCACTCCGCACTGGTGCCGGGCGCGAGTAGCCTGGGCGGATGGTCAGCCGAACAATTAACCCCGTCCGGCAAGTTGGCGGCTGATATCATCCGCCACTGGCCAGCCCCGCCCCCACCGCTTGCTGCTTCGCCTGTAACCGTCAGCAGCAGTTATTCACGTATGTTGCCTTTAGGTGGTGTTGTGATGGGTGTTGTGAGTTTGGCTGGCGGTGTTTTCTGGTTGCGCTTAAGGCGCAAGCGCAAAAAATTATTCGGTTGAGGTTAATCTACCCATGATAAAAGGCAATAAAATTAATCTCCGGCATGTGCAGGCCGATGAACGGAACTTATTTATTCACCTAATCACCACGTTAGAATTTTAGGTAAAGTCCTATGAAATCATTGGCAGTCTTTATTTTTGCGGGAGCTATCCTTGCGAGTTATGGTCACGCTGACACGGTGTATTTAGTCGATGATATGGGGCCAATTTACGACAATTCATCGGAAGTTGTGGCTCAGGCAGATGCCATTGTGAGAGTCCACGTCAACACTATTGTGCCCGCGAAAATAGATAGTGTCTGCGGCTTCGTGCTAGAAGCAAATATTAAAGATGCCATAAAAGGCTCTCCCGCTGAAAATGTTAAAATTTTACTCGGAGACCGCAACTGCTTGGGCTTGCTGGGGGTAGCTGTAGGTTCTGATTATTTGATGGCTATAAGGAGCCGCGCGAAAAAATGGTCCAACAGAGTCTCGGATTTGTTTTCTAAACTTCCCCACCTAGAAAATGGGCAGCTGGAAAAATTTGAGAGCAAAGCCAGCTATGAATATTATGTGAGCTACATAAGTATGCCTTATATTTTTAAATTTTCAGAAGTTGCCTCTAGTACGTTTGGTGGCGACTGGCTTGAGGTGAAAGACCTAACAAAAAGTAGTTACCCATGTAACAGGTTGGGAGCGGAGGAGGAGAAGTACAGGTATCTGGATAGGCGAAAGATTGGTGATGTCGATGTTGTGCAGTGGAGTGGGTATAGAACCATACTGGTTTCCCTAATCGAAATGCAAACCCATTTTTTCTACCGATCAGGCGAGCTGCCAGACTGCTAATGGCGGAACGTAACCTGCTTAAGTCGCAAGCGCAAAAATACACTCGGCTAAGGTGAATCTACCCATGATAAAATGCAATAAAATAAATCTCCGGCATGTGCAAGCCGATGAGCTGAACGCATTTATTCACCTCATCACCACGTTAGAATTTTAGGTAAAGTCCTATGAAATTATCGGCAGCATTTATTTTGGCAGGAGCTATCCTTGCGGGTTATGGTCACGCTGACACGTTGTATTTGGTCGATAATATGGAATCAATTTACAACAATTCATCTGAAGTTGTGGCTCAGGCTGATGCAATTGTGAGAGTCCACGTCAACACTATCGTGCCCACAAAAATAGATAGTGCCTGTGGCTTCGTGCTTGATGCAAACATTAAGGATGTGATAAAAGGCTCTGCAGGCAAAAATGTTAAAATTTTACTCGGAGATCACAATTGTTCGGGCTTGAGGGGGGGTGCGGTAGGTTCTGATTATTTGATGGCCGTAAGGAGTCGTGAGAAAAAATGGTCCAACAGGCTCTCGGATTTTTTTTCTAAAAATTACCATCTGAGTAGTGAGTTGCTGGACAAGTTTGAGAGCAAAGCTAGCTATGAATATTATGTAAGCTCTAACATTATGCCTTATATCTTTAAATTTTCAGAGGTTGCCGCTAATGCGTTTGGCGGCGACTGGCTTGAGGTAAAAGACCTAAACAAAAGTAGTTACCCATGTAACAGGTTGGGAGCGGAGGAGGAGAAATACAAGTATCTGGATAGGCGAAAGATTGGTGATACCTCTGTTGTCGGGTGGAGTGGGTATAGAACCATACTGGTTTCCCTAATCGAAATGCAAACCCATTTTTTCTACCGATCAGGCGAGCTGCCAGACTGCTAATGGCGGAACGTAACCTGCTTAAGTCGCAAGCGCAAAAATACACTCGGTTAAGGTGAATCTACCCATGATAAAAGGCCATAAAATTAATCTCCGGCATGTGCAAGCCGATGAACTAAACGCATATATTCAGCTCGCCAACAATTTAGAATTTAAGGGTGAATTCACGCGCACACTGCTGAGGTCGCCCACTGCCCTCAAGCGAGATTTTGAGCTCAATGGATTTGTAACCGATGTCAGTGAATTGTTTGTCATCGTGAATGAAAACAACGAAATCCTAGGCACTATCGGCCATTTTGCAACGGTGCAATATTCTTCCGCCCGAGAATTAGGTTTCACCATATTTGGGGAAGGTGCCACGCGCCAAGGCGTAGCCACCGAGGCGGTGCGGCTTATCACGCAATACCTTTTTCATAACTTTCCAATAAATCGCATGCAAATTTGTATGCCAGTAGGGCATATCGCCTGTGAAAAAGTGGCCACAAATTGCGGCTATACCCGCGAAGGGATTATCAGAGGCTCAATTTTTGTGCGTGGAAAATTTCTTGATACCACGATGTATTCCATGTTGCGGAGCGAGTTTGAAGCCATTGCGCCATAACTTGGGCGTAAGGGCCGTGGAAATAAATAACTATCCCAAATACCTCTGGCTTTGTTCCTGAAAATTTTTTAAAATTGCCACTCCCAACCCATAGAAAAATATCATGTAGAAGATCATATATTATGGAAAAATACAGCTATCAAGCTCAAAGGTTA
>CAMCXE010000179.1 GCA_945882995.1 Thalassocella blandensis
TGGCGACAAGCATCGCCATTTAATCTTTGACAGATCACACCCCGCCTAAGCAATTTCCTATAAATAGAGTACGAAACCTTCGATCAACACCGGGCTTGTCCAACAAGCCGGCCAAATAGCGGCTGCGCGCTACTTGGCCTTATTTATTAGGTACCGCAGCTTAGTTCAATTAATTTTTGCAAGCGTTGCTCTCTTAGCATTTTATAAGAAGGAACAATATTTTCTTTTTGTTGCCAGTCTTGAAGTTTGCCCTTTAAGGACTCGCTTGTATTTTTGCTTAGATATGTATGCAGCGGCATGTATTGCAACTCAATTGCTTCACTCGCACACTCGGGACAACACCAGTACGCGTCAGGCAAGCTTTTCGTGCGATTTTCTACAACTTCTAGGCAAATTTGGCAAATTGACCATTCACCAATTTTTGCCTGTTTAGAAATTAGCAGCTCGTACCCTTTGCCCACAGTGTACCCATTCAACGGATCCAATGGTTTCTCTCCCTTTCGGGAAATTCGAAAAAAATTTTCTAGCATGGCTTTGAGATCATCTAACATAATAAATATCCAACTCAGTTTCGCCAGATTTAACAAAGCCATGGCGCTGATAAAAACGATTTGATGCGCTTTCACGGAGAGCGCCCACTGTTACAGGCAGTGACTTTAAATCAGCTTCGGCAAATACAGCATTAAGCACGGCAGTGCCGATACCCTTGCCTTGATGTTCTGGCTGAATATAAAGGTGGTCTAGTGACATTTCATTAGCTGTGAATTTCACAACCACAAAGCCAATTTTAGAACCCTCTAATAAAATATATTTAGTGTTTTCCGGCGCAAACGAAGTCAGAAATCTTGCTCTGGCTCTGCGGGGATCAAAACGCCCTATACGCTCCAGACTTTCCTTCATCGAGGCAATTCGGATTTCAACTAAATTATCCGCATCTTCAAGGGTTGTATTGATGTAGGTGATTTCCAATGCAATCTCCTTGCGTGAAATTAATTAAATTCGAGTTTAGTGAGGCGCGACCAAATCCGCCAAAGGCCAATAGGCCATAGTATCCCCCGGGTTGATGTGACTTTGCGCTGGCACCAGCGCTAGTCCATCCGCCCACACCAGCGAGCTCAATACCCCTGAGCTCTGATTAGCAAAAGGCGTGAGCCCAGCGGTGCCGCGTTGTACGCGTAAAAATTCTGCTCGGCCGCCTGTGCTGTAGGCACGACTGCCGTGCAGCGGCAATTGATAGGGCGCGGGCCGTTGGCCGTTACTGCCTTGTAGGCGCTCAATAAAGGGTTTAGCGAACCAGAGGAAGGTAATGACGGCCGACACCGGATTGCCCGGCAGGCCCACAATAGGCGTGTTGCCCACGCGGCCAAACATCACGGGTTTGCCCGGCTTAATGGCCACTTTCCACAGGTCCACTTGCCCCAGCGCCGCTACGGCGGCTTTGAGGTGGTCCTCCTCCCCCGCCGACACACCGCCGGTGCTAAGCAGCAAATGGTGCTGCTCGGCCAGTGTGCTCAGCAAGGTTTGGGTGTTGGCCAAATTGTCCGCCAATGCGTACTGGTGTACTTCGCAGCCCAGTTGCTGCAGCAAGCCAACAAGGCAAATGCCGTTGCTATTGTAAATTTGCCCGGGCTGCAGCGGTTGCCCGGGCGTTGCCAGTTCGTCACCCGTGTTGATCAGCGCCACCCGTAACGGTGTATGCACCGGCAGTTGCTCCCAGCCTTGGCTGGCCGCCAAGCCCAAATGCAGGGGGCTAAGGCGCAGGCCTTTAGTCAGCAAGGGCGTGCCGGCGCGAATGTCTTGCCCCCGGCGGCGAATGTGGTCGCCCAAGGTGGGCGCTTGCAGCAGCGTTACACCTTCGGCCTGCAGCTGCGTATTTTCTTGCATCACCACCAGGTCCGCACCGGGCGGAATTTCACCGCCGGTAAAAATACGCGCTGCTGTGCCGGGGGCCAGTGCGTGGGGCGCTTGCCCCGCCGCCACACGCTGGCTGATGGGTAGTGTGACTGTGTGGCGCCAGTCAGCCAAACGCAGGGCATAACCGTCCATGGCGCTGTTGTCGGCGGGGGGTACATCTTGGCTGGCCAGCAGTTCCTCGGCCAATACCCGCCCTTGGGCATCGGCTAGCGGCACAGTCTCCCAAGTCTGTATGGGGTGGGCGAGGGCCAGCAGTTGGGCTAGTGCATCTTCTAGGCTGGTCATGGTTTGGGCGTCAGTGCAATTTGTGGGTAAAAGTTACAGGGCCGAGTGCGGCTGTCCAGCTGCGGCCCCACCAATTGCGTCCAGCCGGTTTTACAGGCGCCGGTAGAACCGGGCAGGCAAAAAATCACCGTGCGATTGGCAAGCCCCGCCAAGGCGCGGCTTTGCAGGGTGGATGTGCCAATTTCCGCAAAACTCACATGGCGAAATAACTCCCCAAACCCCACAACTTCTTTGTCCAGCAGCGGGGTTATGGCTTCGGGGGTGGAATCCCGCCCAGAAAAACCGGTGCCGCCGGTAATCACAATCGCCTGAGCATGCGGGTCGGCTATCCACTGGCTAACCACCGCACGAATGGCGTAAATAGAATCCACCACCAATTCCCGCCCATACAACCTGTGCCCCTCGTTCTGCAGGCTGGCTACTAAGTAGCTGCCGGAGCTGTCGGTTTCTAGGTTGCGCGTGTCGGACACGGTGAGTACACAAATATTCAGAGGGTGAAATTCTGGGCTGGCGGGGGGCATGGCTACCTCGGCTAATGGGTTTAGTGGGATTGTGACTGATTTGGGGGCGTGGGTTAAGGTTTTGCCGGCAAAGAAATGGGCGCAAGTAATTTAAATTAGCGCAAACCCCGTATTTACATTTTCGTTGGGGGCGGAATGACCTATTTGCCGGCTGGCGGATTGGTTTGCGAAGGTGCCATAGGGCGGCGGTTATTCGATCGATTTAGGTTTGTAGTGACGACTGAAACCCTCAGCGGCGAAGAAAAAATAAACACGGAAAAAATTCAAACATAGCTGCCGGTCACAATAAGCAAAAGGTGATTAAAAAACCCCAGAATATGAATGAATTAACTGAGAAAAGGCAGCAGCCACAGAGCAGTGCAATCTATTGGGTGGGGTGTTTCACTATTCGGTTTCAGCTCACGATATCGTGTTCCTGTTGTGAATGCTATTGTGGTTAAATCAAACACATAGTTCGCAGGTCGGATCTATAGAGCATCGAAAATCCATAAAGCGGCTCTAGCGCCCACAAAAAGCACATTATAATTTTATCGCGGCGTAAATATTCTGCCGGATAGCGAATTTTTTAAGCCACGTAGGGCGTTCACCGAGCTTGCGATGCGCTGCTTCCAGCGCTGCTGATTTCACGCTCAACAAATACAACAATATATGCTGTATTTGCAGCGCCTGAGTGACCGAGTGAGCCATGCTCAATTCGAAGATCCTGCCCATATAGCGTTACCCTAAATGAGCCAGTTCCAATGCTATATACTTTTACTTGGATGAGATAAGGTTTTAACGGCACTGCAATTTGCCTAGTGTATAGCGCATAATCCCTATGGGCTTTAGCGATTCGCTGCTCTCTCACCTTGTTGGGGAATGCCTTAAATATGGCTTCGCAAGTTTTGGCATAGGCCTCTGCATCTGAAGCTTGGCGCTGAAGCATTTCGCTTGAATTGAATTCGGTATATTTGAATAGATTTTTCAAATCGGTGGCGGTGACGGCGGAAAAAACTGCGCCCACCAACATTTTTTCTGCGATCGCTGTATTTTCACTATCAACAATGTAAACCCGGCTATTCGAGATTGATACAGCGTAGGGGTTAAAATAATCGCCCTCAAAAGCGCTACTTGCTGGTAGCGACGCCTCGCCAAGACAAGTGGATGCCGCCGCCATAAAAATCAGACTTGATAGTAAACTGAAGATTAATCTAGTCATGCATATTTCCCGTAGATGTTGTGGTAGCGCAATTAGCGTGTATGCACCATCAAAACGCTATATTTTTCTTACTGGCTGACGTTCTCGCACAAACCAATCTTTCGGTAGGGCGTACCCTAGTGCGACTCGAAGGATGCGACGGTACAGCCAGAACCATCCGCTTCAGAGCGTTCGAAGATTAGCTGCGCAGCCAAAATTGTCTGGGTCGGCACCTATGCCCAACGTTAGCCGCACCGGTGATGATGCTGGGTTGTAGGTCAGCCCCCCTGCAGAATAACGTACTAGAAAATAAGCCGCCACCTGAAAGGTTTCTGACCGCGATTGCCCGTTACAAATACCGCGACCACAACACCTTAGCTTTGTCGGCGGCAGTATTAGCCGATGGTGTGTTATCCATAATGGGAATGACTTCTGGGTGGTAATCGCTGGGGAGATTGGTTAAATCGATGGTGGTGGAATTGCCGAGTTTATTGGGTGTGGCGTGGCTGTTGGTAGTGTTTACGGCGGAGACGTAACCGTGTACCACGGTGCTATTGCCCGCTATTAAATAATCGCCAGCCACCACGGTGCCAAACACTTCATTGGAGCCGCCGCTGGCGGATAAGCCAATGTTGCCGCCGCTGAAGGTGCCATTGTCTGCTGGGTTGTAGCCGCCGGCAATTAGGCCAATATTACCGGTGGCTAGGGTTTTCATTTTGTGACCGCTGATATCACATAAGCTGGTGGGGTAAAGGCCACTGAAATTTGCGGAATTATCCACTCGGTAAGCCACATCGCAGTTGGTGTCATACCCCGCATAATTGGACGCATATACCTTGGTGTTGCCTAATAGGTCAATATTGCCGCTGGCCAAAAACGTGTTGTAGTAAATGCCGTTGGTGATTTTTAAATTGCCCTTAAACCACATAATGCCGGGGGCTAAATTTTTGCCGTCAATGGTCCAGGTGCTTTGCCCATTGTTGTAACTAAAGCAATTGTTGCTGGCAGAAAACCCTTGGCAAATGGTTTTTAAATTGGTGGTGGGGGCGGTGCAATTCCCCCCATTGTTTATATTGACACACAAATAGTCCCGCCGACTGCCACCGTCGTTGCCGATGTAATAGACGCCGTCGGCCAGTCCATTAATATTGCTTACAGTAACCTGCATTTTGTTGTTTACGTATTCAAAAATATAGTTGGCGGTGCTTTGCAATTTCCACACATCAATGACTGGGCGTTGCATGGTGAAGGCTGCCAAAGGAGCAATCACATTGACGTTGACACTGGTGTGTTCGGTGAGTTTGCTACCCGTTTGACAGTTGGAGGCGACACCAGCGGTTTTTATGGAGGTTGTAGCGCTCCACCCATTGCCTGCACAGGTAACATTGCCTTGGCTGGTGATAGTGCCAACCGTGGGGGTGGTGGTAAGTGTGGTGGTGCCAAGGCTGTTAATTTGGGCGATTGCTGCCGAGCTGCTGACGCTGATATTGCCCATGGCGGTGAGTTCGCCCTGTGTGCCATACCCTGTAAAAATAATGTTGCCCCGTGTATTCACCAGTTGGGTATCGGCTGCCGCCAGAATAACATCGCCATTACTAAACAAATTGTTGGCGCGAGCACCACCGCCCGCTTGCAGTTCTATACCGCCCAGCGCAGACACCTGATTAACGTTGGCGCCACCTTTTAATATGACATTGCCATTGGCGTAAACATTTTGTGCCGATACGGCGCTGCCAATAGTGACATTGCCGGTAGCCTGTAAAGTATTGAGGCCTGAAACGCTGATGTTATCCAAACTGATATTGCCCATCACATTAAAGTTACCGCTATTCCCGCCGCCAGTATTAAGCACGTCGACTTTTCCACTTAAGGATAAATCATCGTAAAAATCCAACACGCCCCCTAGGGTTTTAGTGGTGGCAGCTGAAAACGGAAAATATTGATACACCACTTCCAGGTTTGATGAAGATTTTGCGGCAACATCGGTAAAACGAATTTTAGCGGTTAACTGGTAAAAATCCGTAACCGCGGTGCCAGCGGGAAAATTTATTTCACTAATTAGGACGTTGACCACTGATTTTTGGCCGTTGGGTGATGCGCCGGTGGCGCCAGTGCTTATTGTAGCAGTATCTGTGCCTTTAACAGAGAATTCAAAATTGGCTTCTCTATTCGAGAGTTTCCCGGTTATGTCTGCATTTAAAAAAACAGCCTTTAGGGTTGCTTCATCAATGGAATTTAAATACCGCCTAAAAATTTCCACGCCCACCCAAGCACCCGCTTGAGAGTGTGTAGCCGCATGCACCGCTAATTGTTTTTGCTGGGTACTTTTAACGGAATGCATCACGCCCATTGTGGTGGCGGTTAACCCTAGCCCAACGAGCAACATAGTTAAGATGGTAGTAATGCCGCGTTGATGGCGGGGCGATGTGAAATGTGCGGGCCTCGAGTACATCATATAGAGCGCCTTGTTAAATGATTAACGGCTGAATTTAGGTGTTGGGTAGGCAATAACTGTAGCGGTTGTCGGTTATTGCTGTGGCACTGTTGGCGACTGCATTATTGAGCTCAGTAATGTTGTTTTGTGCAGCGCTGGGCGCGGTTATGGTGATTAAATAGTGGTTGGCGGCCACGCCTATACCGTAGGGCCAGCAGCTGGTTTGGCTGAGTGTAGACGTCAGAATGGGATTGTTGG
Source organism: Thalassocella blandensis (assembly GCA_945882995.1). Lineage (GTDB taxonomy): Bacteria > Pseudomonadota > Gammaproteobacteria > Pseudomonadales > Cellvibrionaceae > CAMCXE01. Next base: position 6,590 of record CAMCXE010000179.1, read on the forward strand.
GCGAGGGACGATTAGTGAATTCGGCTAAGGTATTTAACGTTGTCCAACTCAAACTGGTTAAATCGGCGGATGAGGTGCAGGCGGCATCCGCCGTTTGAATAAATTGCAGTTGTCGTGTGCTGCTGCCTGCACTGGTATCGCGTAGCCCCCGGCATTTAAAAATAGCACCATTCAAATAACGCCAAAAAATATCCACCGTGCCATCATTAGTGGCGGTAGCCACATGCGGTGCCGTAGTGTCGGTCATGCCATAACCCGCGCGCTGCATTTCTAATTGCGCCGTTAACAGTGCAGAGGATAATTGACCATCGTAAATAGCATCTATTTGAGTGTCGGCGGCCACATGCACTAAATTGCGGTACAGCATTAAACTGCTGCTAATACACATTAACGAAATCATCATGCCAATGAGCAAAGTAATCAAGGTTACGCCGGCTTGAGGGTGTAAGGGAGCTCTGTCGCGGCTATTAACTGAAATAAATTGGCCCACGTTATAGCGCGCCCCCAACGGTAAGTTTGATATCTTCACCAGCGCTGTCTTTACCCAGGGTAATGCTCAACACTAGCGGCTCCTTATATCCCGAAACCGCCACGCCACCTATGGTGACGCTCGGCACATGGTCGCAACCGTCAACGGTTACCAACACGCCATCGCCGTAGCCAGGCAGCGTAAGTGTGGGAGCGGTGCTGCATAAATCCGTAGTGCCGGACCCATTTTTTTGCAGTAAGTCGCGCATTTGGGTAATTGCCAAATCCTGTATGGAGGTTTCGTGTTTGCTCGCGCTAATGCGGCCGTTCATATGAATTACGCCAATACCCACTACGGCCATAAGCGCTAAACCGATTATGGCTTCCACTAAAAAATCCCCGCGTTGAAAATCACGAGAACGAGACACTATATTTTTCCGCCCCGCGGCGCGATTAATAAATATTGACGGCTTCATCGTCCACCCCGGTAGCTGACAGCGTTAGGTTGGTATTGGCGCCGCAGGCGCTGCAGGCCGCCACTGCGCTGGTAAGAATTTGACCCTTGTTGTCAAAGCACGCGCAGCTGAATGCAGTGGTGCCTCTTTTAACGGCGAGGGTTTGGCTAATGCTGGCTTTCCATACCACGGTGCCACCGTTGGTGTTGCAGCTGGCGCTGTTGTTCGAATTATTCGCGCGGCGTACCTCAATTTTTTTATCGCTGGCAATACAGATGGCCGCAGCGGACTTGTTTTCGGTTAAACCGAATTCATTGCGCACCGCCACGGTTTTAGCGCGTGTAATAGCCTGCCGCAGCACGCCTCTTGCGGTCACCATGTCGGCACTGGTGGACCAGCTATTGGTGAGCGGCGCGCCAACCATCGCCAATATGCCCACCAAGGTAATGGCGATCATAATTTCCACTAGCGTAAAGCCTGATGCAGTTTTCATTGGTTGCAATCTATGCCCGCGCTGGCGGTGCTTTTCAGGCAAAAGGTTGCTCTGCAGCTGCCATCTTCTTTAACCACAATGGTGCAGCTGGTGTTGCCCGTGGCTCTGCCTTTAGCGGTGATGATATAGGTTGATGCTGTGCTCACCGCAGAGAAGGTGTAATTACTGCTGGTAGAGGCGGGGCTCCAACCTTTGAGCGCTGTAGTTAAATTGGCGGTACTGGCAAGGGTTTTATACGCCAGCGTTTTTTGGTAATAATTTTCCATCAGTAGCGCTACCGCTTTGGTGTCGGCTTTGGCGGTATTAAATTGACCCTTGGAGATAAAACTGGAGTAACTGGGCACGGCAACAGCGGCCAATATAGACACTATGGCTATGGCAACCATGAGCTCTATCAGCGTAAAGCCGGCTGCGGCTTGATTGCGGGTTTGCATGGGGTACCTCCGAAAAATCTGAATGCCGGTTGGGAGCGGTATTGATTGTTATTGCGCAAAACCCAATAGCCCCCAAAACCTTCGCGTAGCAG
>CAMCXE010000180.1 GCA_945882995.1 Thalassocella blandensis
ATAACCTCGGGAAAGCGAATTTCCGCAACCTGCGCCAAGGTCTTGCGCAAGTCTTTGCTCATATTGGTCATCTGTTCAAAATCCACCACACCCCATTGGTGCACCCACTTAAGAAGCTGTGTGGCGCGAAAACGTTTTTCGCCTAAACCCTCAAAAAAGGCCTCCAACTTGGGCTGAGTAAGGCCCAGTAGATTTATCCGCGCAGGTGGATTTTGTTCAGAAACAAGCATAAGACTTACGAAACTCACAATTTACGTGGGTGATGCAACCTAGCAACTTCGGGTGAGCCCACAAAGTCAACTCTGTGGGCTCAACTGAGGCTGCAAGGTTTAACCAACTATTTCACTGCTCGCGAAAAAATACGCGATTTCACGGGCTGCGGAACTCGCGGAATCCGAACCATGCACCGCATTGGCGTCAATGGAGTCCGCGAAATCGGCGCGCAAAGTGCCGGGGGCGGCGTCTTTAGGGTTGGTAGCCCCCATCAACTCACGATTCAGTAACACGGCGTTTTCGCCTTCAAGTACTTGAATAAACACCGGGCCCGACGTCATAAATTCCACCAGGGCACCAAAAAATGGCCGCGCGCTGTGCTCCGCGTAAAAGCCTTGAGCCTGAGCAGTGGATAAGGTGGTCAGTTTAGCCGCCACAATTTTCAAGCCGGCTTGTTCAAAACGGGTATAGATTTGACCGATTACATTCTTCGCCACCGCATCAGGCTTGATAATCGAAAGTGTGCGTTCAATAGCCATTTAAATTTCCTCTTCAATAAAAAAACAGCGCCACAGGGCGCAAGCTAGCAAAAAGCGCGGGATTATACGCAGATTTGCAGCGCAAGTGCAGCCGGTGCCGGCCATGGCTGTCGGTTGCGCGGCTCACTGCACCTTGGGGTGCTTGGCGGCAGGCTTGAGAATGGCTGGCTGCTCCACCGCGGCTGGCGCATCTTTTATCAGTTCAGACTGCGCTTTTTTGGACATAGCAAATTGGCTGCCATTGCCCACATCCAACACCACTTGCCCCAAATTCTCGACATAGTGAAATTCAAAATCCGCCGCCGAATTGCAAACGCCGTCGCTACCCTTCAAATAAATCAGGTAGGTATTATCCTTATAAAAAGCATATTTACAGGCTTTTGTTGCCTTGGGTGCGGTCAGGCGATTGGTGTACAACTCGCAACTCAGATCCGCATTGAGCAACAAGCCCACGGTGTCATTCTCTTCCGTGTTGAACCAATGGCCGACTAAGCTAGGTGGGATTGGGGCAGTGGCTGGTGCCGGCTCGGCCTGCAGTTGAATAATCAGTGAGGCAAGCAATAGGCCTGACCAAAGTTGATGCGTGAAGCGCATGGGGCTGTCTCTTTTAAGCAATTGAGTTGGCAGAAGGTCGCAAAATTGTAGCCTTTTGGCGCCAACCGGCCTGTGATGCAGCGCGGCTTTCGAGCACTGGGCGCAGGCTATTCATACCGCAATGCGTCGGCAGGCTGCACGCGACTGGCCCTCCAAGCGGGGTAAAGCGTTGCCAAAAAACTCATCAGCAACGCGGTACCCGCCACATGCAACAAATCACTCCAGAGTATTTCTGAGGGGATATAGGTTAATGGGTACACGTCTGACTTCAAAAACTGCACATCAAACAGCGTCTCTATCCAACGCACCAAAGACTCCACCACCAGCGACAAAAACACCCCCAAGGCTAGGCCCAAGCCAGTGCCTAACACGCCAATGGCCACGCCCTGCACCATAAATAACTGCATGATTTTGCCCGTGCTCAACCCCAGCGTGCGCAAAATGGCGATGTCACCCTGCTTTTCCACCACCACCATTACCAAGGTAGACACTACGTTAAAGGCGGCAATGGCCACAATGAGGGACATCAATAGCCCCACTAGGTTTTTAGACATTTGAATGGCGGAGTACAAATTGCCATGAGTGGTCATCCAGCTATTACCGTAATACCCCTGCCCCAGCGCCATGACGGTGCTCCACACTGTACTGCGCGCGGCAAATAGATCCTGCAATTTCAAGCGCATACCGGACACTAACTGCGGATGGCCGGTGAGTTTGGCGGCGGCGTACAGCGAGGTTACGGCGATACTTTGGTCGAGCTCGGTTTTAGTGGTTAACACCGCAATCAGTGTGAAATATTCCAATTTAGGAGCGGCTTTGGCGTCGTCGGGATTCGGCACTACCAGCATCAGTTGATCGCCAATTTGCAGCTCCAGTTTTTCCGCTAATGCTCGCCCCAAAACCACATTGTTGCCGCCCTCATCCAGCTTGTTCAAAACTTCATCGTTAAGATATTCCGATAATTTAGAGACTCTGCGCTCCTGCGCAGGCAACAAGCCATAAACCACCACCGGCTGCGCGGCTGTACCGTGGGATGCCAAACCGTTAAGCTCAATAAACGGCGCCGCCGCCACTACGCCGGCTTGCTGCTCAATACGGCGCTGCACGGCCTGCCAGTCACTAATGCCTTCGCGGTGATAGATGATTCCCTGGGGCATCAGCGCGAGAATTTTTTCCCGCAATTCTTTATCAAAACCATTCATTACCGACAACACGGCAATGAGCAAACCCACGCCTAACGCCAAACCAAAAATAGAAATGCCCGACAAAAATGACAGCAGCTGGTTGTGCTGTTTGGCGCCGGTGTAACGCAGGCCGATAAAAAGCGGTAAATTCATGCGGGCATGCCCGCAGTGCTTAGGGACGAAACGCGCCGCAGCACACCGTCTTGCAGCTCGTGCACCTCATCCATGGTGTGGGCGAATTTCAAATCGTGGGTGACCACAATAAACGCGGTGGACAGCTGCTGACTGAGTTCGTGCATCAAGGCCTGCACCGCTGCCGCACTTTTACCGTCCAAATTGCCGGTTGGCTCATCCATGAGAACGCAACCCGGCTGATTGGCCAAAGCACGGGCGATGGCTACGCGTTGGCGCTCGCCTCCCGACAATTCGGCAGGCTTGTGCAATAAACGCGGCCCCAGCCCCACCCGCTCCAGCAATTGCTGGGCTTGTTCATGTGCGGCTTTTTTATTCTGCCCCGCAATGAACAACGGCATAGCCACATTTTCGAGTGCGGTAAATTCGCCTAATAAATGGTGAAATTGATACACAAAACCTAAATGGCGGTTGCGCAAAGCGCCGCGGGCGTTTTCGCTAAGGCTGGAAAATGCCTGCCCCTGAATTTTTACCCAACCGGAATCCGGTTTATCCAATCCACCCAGCAAATTTAACAAAGTGGATTTGCCGGAACCCGAGGTGCCCACAATGGCCACATGTTGCTTAGCCGCCACGCTCAAGCTGAGCCCGCGTAACACCTCAACCGCTAAATCACCTTGGTTATAATGTTTAATTAAATCTGCGCACTCCAGTACCGCCGTAGCCATGTAAAACCCTAGTGATAAATTAAATGTTGTAGCGCAAGGCTTCAGCGGGGGCAATTTGCGACGCGCGCCATGCGGGGTAAATGGTGGCCAATACACAGGTAATAAAAGCGCCCACCACCACGCCTAGCGTGTCTTGCCACAGCCAAACGGAAGGAAAATAACTGACAAAATAAACTTGCGGGTCGAATATCTGAATGCCGAATAATTGTTCCAGCAGCGCAACAAAACCTGAAATCGTTTTAGCCGCGGCTATACCCGTTGCAGCACCCAGGGCAATACCCAAACTGCCAATGGTTATACCCTGCACCATAAAAATCCCCACGATACCGCGAGCACTCATCCCCATAGTGCGCAGCACCGCAATATCGCTGCGTTTTTCGCCAATCATCATCACCAAACTGGTAACAATATTAAACGCAGCCACAAAAATAATAATGCCTAGCATGATGCTTACCACGGTTTTTTCCATCTTTACCGCCTGAAACAAACTGCCTTGGGTGTGACTCCAATCGCGCACCGCGTAGCCATCGCCCAACGCAACTCGCAGCTGTTGCAAATACTCGGGTGCGGCATAAATCGAATCGAATTTGAGCCGCAAGCCGTCAACCGCATCGCCTTTACGAAATAATTTTTGCGCATCCTGCACATGCATTAGCGCCAAGCTTTGATCCACCTGGGCGCCCACTTCAAACACACCCACCACCGTAAAACGCTTGGTGCGCGGGAATACCCCAGCGGGAGTTACGGAGACTTGAGGCAGCGTAACCACTAGGGAATCACCAATCGTCACCTCTAAATACTGCGCCATGATGCGCCCCAGCACTATGCCGTATTCCCCGGGCCGCAAATCCTCCATGTGGCCTGCCACCATAAATTCATGCACCACCGAAACGGATTGTTCGGCCGCGGGATCGATACCCTGTAGCTCGGCACCACGCACCCCATTTTGGAAGCTAACCAAACCCTGCCCTGCCACAAAGGGCGCATACCCCAACAGCCCAGATGTTCCAGCGATACGCTGCCCGAGGGCCGGCCAATTTTGCAGCGGCTGTTTGCTGGTCAAAAACCCATGGGGTACCACGCGCAAAATACGGTCTTTGAGTTCAGCGTCAAAACCATTCATTACCGAAAGCACTACGATGAGCGCAAAAACACCCAGCGCCATACCCAAAAATGCAAATAAGCTAACAAAGGAAATAAAAGAATTGCGGCGCTTAGCGCGCGTATAGCGTAGGCCGATAAACAGAGGCAGGCGAAGTAACATGGGGCTAAACGCTCGAATGGGGGCCGTTGTGGACCGGTGCTGCCAAAAACAGCAGGGCCGACTCACAGCTAAAAACTTCAGTGGCGGCCATGGACGACTTAAATCAGCAGGATATTTTTTAAAAATTTGGCCGAACTTGGCGCCTAAAGGCTTTCGCCATCTATTTGCAAAAACCCGGCGCCGCCGGCGCCTTTACCTTGCTTGCAGACGAAGCACTTAGGCACAACAACGCCAGTCGGCCGAGCCCACTAAAAATTGGCCGAGGTAAAAAACCTTTACAGCACAACAAAAAGGCGGCAGATTCTAAGGCTCATCCACACAAACCGCAAAACATATAACGCCCGGAGGCCGCCCCATGCTCAATTTTGTCCGCGCCAGCCTAGTCGTCTCAGGCCTAGCTTTGGCTAACCTTTCCAGCCACACAGTATTTGCCGAGACCATCGTCATACCCGTGGGCCAACAAAGCAGCACTAACCTCAATCTACCCAAAAAAGGCACCAGCAAACAGGCAGTAATCGCAGCATTTGGAGAGCCGCTCAGCAGCAAAGCCCCGGTGGGCAAGCCACCTATCGCCACTTGGAACTACGCCGACTTCAGCGTGTATTTTGAGTATGACCATGTAATTCATGCAGTAGCCAACCACAAACCCGCCGCCGCGCCGGCACCAGAAGGCCCAGCCACTGAACCCGACAAACCCGCACAATAGCCCACCACCCCGCTGACCGAATCAACCACAAGCCAGCGCAGCTCAAACCCTGACGCAAACAATAGAGACGCAAAAACATGGCAAAAAAACTGGTATTGGCACACGGCTTTTTAGGGTTTGGCGCCATCAATATTTTAGGTTGGGAGCTTGCCGCTTATTTTCGCGGTGTGGCGACGGCCATCGACCCTAGCAAACTCACGGTGATTCAACATGCCGTACCGCCAGCCGGCAGTGTCAAAGCCCGCGCCGACGACCTTGCAGGCTATCTGCTGCGGGCCGATGTGAGTTCGCCCGAGGATGAGCTTTACTTTATCGCCCACAGTATGGGCGGGTTAGACGTGCGACAAGCGCTCCAAGCTTACCCAGAGTTAGCATCGCGCACCCGGGCGTTAGTCACCATCGCCACGCCCCATCGAGGGTCTGGCGTAGCCGACCGAGTTTTAGCCCTAACGCTCGCCAACCAGCCCATTAACCCCATGCTCAAAGCCTTCCTGCCTAGCATGGACAACGGCTTGACCGACCTCAGCACCCAAGCCTGCCAAGACTTTAATGCGCACTGCCCCGACGTAGACGGCATCCACTACTACTGCATAGCCGGCCACGCCAACAAAGCACCGGCCCAGCTAACCGGCCCACTGCGGCTAATCGCCCAGCTGGGCGCCATTGATGCAGAACCCTGCGACGGCCTAGTCACCATGGCCTCCGCCATTCGCCCCGGCTGGGAGCGACTGCCCGACTGGGAGCTAGACCACGTAGCCCAAGTGGGCTGGTACACCGACATCAGCATCGACCGGTTACAGGCTATTTTCGATGACAGCCGCGAGCGTGCGCATATTGATCGCTACATGGCTTTAGTGGCATTAATTACTGGGGAGAGTGAAACGGAATTTCGTACGGGCTAATGGGGCTTGCGCTCCACGACCTAGCGAGTTCAACACATCAAGGATTAGTTGCGCCTATCGACTATCGCACGCCGACCCGATAAAACAGCCAAAAAACCCAGCCCCAGTAACACCACGGGCAACGGCTCGGGCACCTCAATCGCGTAAACGTAAGCGGCAGATTGTTCACTGGCTAACAATATGCGTCCCACGTCAAAATCGAATGTGTAGCTGCGCGTAATGTCATAAAGAAAACCCGAATCGCCGTGGCCAATAGCCAAAGGTGCCTCCTCCAGTTTCTCCCTGTAAGTGCCGGCGGCATCAAATAAATAGATTGCAAAAACATCACTCATTGGCTGTGCACGATAGCCGAATGACCGAACGGGCTGCAGGAAGCTGACTTCCAATGCGGAATACTTGTGCAGTTCAGTGCTGCCCATAAGCTCTGAAAATATACCCATGGGGTTTTCCTCCCATGTGTAGTCGCCCGTTACCCCGCCAAAATGTGGATGGAGGACACTGGCGTCTGCGCCATAAATATTGGTTCCAGCGCTGTAGATCAACACCGACTCTGCGGCATTGCCAGTACCGGTCAACCAACGAAGCTCCACATTGTCCGTTAAGTGACTCACATTTTGGCCCGGTGAAAAATCAGCCGCGTCAATAAACGCAGCCAACGCGCTAGAACTTAACAGCACTGCGGACATTCCCAATATTATTTTCGTACGCATGATCCAATCCTCGGTTCGCCAATGGAATTACCCGCCGAAATACTAGCTGCCGCCCCACGAAAGTCCCACCATCTTTTCGTCATATTAAATTAACGTATTATCTTAAAAGCCTAAACTCTTTAGCGCATCCAAAATAACCTACCAAACCCATCACTTCCCCTGCAAAGTATGCAGCAGTTGCCGAGCACCGCCATAAATACGATGTTCGCACAAATAAGTCCCCAGCCAAAACCCCATATTTAACGTTCCGTGAGTAATGGCCGCCATCAAACTAAGCCCCAACATGCTCGCCTTAACATGGGCGAACACATCGTCGCTGCCTTCATCGTTATACTGGTAATAGGGCTCGTTTTCCGGCACGGCGCGGTTAAAATAGCGCTCGAAATCAAAGCGTGAATCGCACTAAGTTTCACTCCGTAGGGTGCGCCGTGGTGTGCTCTGTTCGGCGCTTCGGAGCTCTCGATGCGGCGCACCAAGGTGGCGCCCTACGAAATATTTATTTAATGCGGGTCACGCGTTAGCAAAACCAGGCTCATTTTTCCGCTGCTGCAAGCGCGTTTAGCTGCTTGTGCAGGGTGGAAAGATATTTTATAGTCAGCCACTTGGCACCCCAGCCCCGCGGATGACACTCAAGCCACTGGGGACGTGAAGTGCATGCGCGTTTAGGTGCTGGCACAGGGCTGGCCTTTTGAGCGAAAATTATTTGACATCAGAGTGTTGGGACGGGAATTTTGAGAAGACGGCAGGAATAATCAAGCGCATGCCCAATATACAAATGTTAGGTTTTTGAAATGGCTTTTTAGCCCAGCCCCACGGATCACGAAACCCACAAAACATAATAAATATACCCATAATCAAACCTAAAAACAAACCGCGAGAAATGCCAACATGTTTGATCTCGTTATGAACAACATTGCTAGCATCGCTGGCACTCTTATCATGGCGGCTATTGTTGCTCATCTCGCGTGGAGAGGTGGTTACAAAGCTCGCCAGGCCGCCGCTTGCGCTGAATTCAAGCGAACTTTTCATACCGAACTCAGCGGCGTATACCCAATCGTTTCTGATTGGCCACATTCCATGCAAAAATTCCTTATTCCAAAATTCCCCATCTTCCAAGGAGCAATTCAGAACTTCAGAAACCATGTTCCTCGCTGGCGCAGACGTAATTTTGATATAGCTTGGATCCGCTTCCACAACTCCGCACCAGACGAAAGCGATAAGCCAGCATTTATTCACTACAGCAGTGCCACGTACAGCGAAAGTCAAACGCATGAGCAAGCAATAGCTGAGTGCAAGGAGCGCTTTCATAATGATGTTAAACACCTAGGGCCGTGGAAATAAATAATCATCCCAAATCCACCCTATGCCGGTATGCGAATAAACCATGGCTCTAGACCAGCTTTTCTCTCCAATTTTGACTCGAGCTCTTGCATTTCTTGCCTAGAGAGAGACACCCCGCTTTCGTAGGCTTTTTTGACAAATTTCACGACGGGCTTAATGGATCGATATGTCATGGTTCTCGCGAGCCCCAGTATT
>CAMCXE010000181.1 GCA_945882995.1 Thalassocella blandensis
GCGCCATACTGCCGGCCACCATAATGCGCAAATAATCGCAAATAAATTCAATAACGTGATGGTCTTTTAGTATGGTGGGATAATTGCTGAAAATTGGGCTGTTTTCGGGTTCTTCTATATCGTTTTCAATAGCCATTAACCCTTCGCGGCGGGTTTTATTAAAAATATCGTGCATCAATACCAACAGCTTTAAATACAGATCTTTATTGTATTTAGAGGGGCTGAGCAACGTACCGGCGGACTTAATAACACTAATCGTTACGGCAGGCGGGTTTGCGGTGACCATGGCTCCCAACGAGGCTCCGCAAATAATCAGGATCTCAACGGGTTGAAATAAAGCCATGATATTGCCGTTATGTAATACGAATCCACCCAGAATACAGCCTAGGCAAATAATGGCTCCCAAAATAACATTCACAGCAAAGGCTCTCCTCAGTTGTCCTTTCTTTAATTGACTATGCGCCGGCCACGCAGGGCGGTATTGAGTGAAACTATAGTTAGGGATGTGCCGCTTTGCATGATCGTTTGGCGCTCTGATTCGCCATGCGTAGAGATTGGCGCGAAATTATGGCGTAAAAAACTGCGCATTTACCGCTTACGCAAACTGGCGGAATTTTTTTTGGCAGCCTGCCGCATCCAATTTAATAAGTTTGCATTTGCGTCGTTTTTTTGACGGCCGTAGTGCAATTTTGGCGGATCCGGTTATTAAAAAACGAAGTGTCTAACCTTAGGCTATATGCCGTTCAATAATAGCGTCGCCCATCTATTGGTGACGCCGCTTGTCAATGGGGATGGCGCAGGGGTGGGATCTGCTCTAGTGTTTAAGTAGCTTGATGTAAGCGCGGAGTTTAAGGTGTGGCTGGTATGTTAAATCGAAATAGCGTGTCGGGATCATCCATGTTGGAGGTTATGGTAGCGCTTTTTGTGCTGGGCATTGGCTTAATGGGGGTGCTGAGCATGCAGGCAAAATCCAACAAATATAATCAAAGCACTTATTATTATGCGCAGGCGGCTTATTTGGCTAACGATATTGCCGATGCTATGCGCACCAATCGCAGCGTGTCTTCCAGCTACACAATTATGCTCGATGACCCAACACCGACGGCTCAAGATTGTACGAGCACCAGCGTAAATTGCACCGCGGCACAAATTAAGGATTGGAATATCAATGCGTGGCGAACTAACGTGGTGAATAATTTGCCGTCCGGCAAGGCTTCCATAGAAACCGACGGCAATTTTTTTACCATTACAGTGCAGTTTAATGACGCGCGTTCTTCGAGCGACGGCGCGGAAGACCTACACGAATACGTGTTGGTCACTGAGGTTTGATGCGCGGCGTTTTTTTAGTGAGACATTACATGGATACGCAAACCGGTATGAAGCAAAGCGGCTTTTCCATCGTTGAGTTAATGATTGCGGTGGTCATCGGTTTGATTGTGTTGGCTGGGGCGATTCAAGTTGTTATCAATACCAAGCAAAACCGCATCGAACAGGATGAGGTGGCATTTATTCAGGATAACGCACGTTTTGCCGTTGAATTAATTTCCAACGAAATTCGTATGGCGGGTTATATGGGGTGTGCTTCGCCCGCATCCGCCCAAACCGCTAATTCCATAAGCGATAGTTTGGGTGGTTTTATTGGGTTTGGCGGTATTGAAGGCTATGACGGGGAAACCTCTGTATCGGGTTTCCCCACGGTGATAAATACTGTGGCCAAGGTGGGCACGGACGCACTTATTGTGCGGCGGGGGGAAAATCGGGGCGAGCTGAGTGTGAAATCTCACAACACCAGTGCCGCGACAATTCATCTTTGGGCGCAGCATTCGTATCCCCGGGGCACAACGCTAATGATTACGGACGCCAGTTGCCGGAATGTGGGCCTTTTTCAGATGAGCGCGCCCAACAGTGTGCCCGCCGATAACATTGTGCACAACACCGGTAGTGTTACCACTAATTGTACAAAATCCGTTAAAGCTGATACGAGTTTTGTGTGCACATCAGCCTGCACAGCACTCAAATGCCCCACCAGTGCTACCGTGGGCTATGGGGCAGGTTCTAAGGTGATGAGTTACAGCGGCAGCGCATTTTTTATTGCGGATTCCGCGCTCTACTCGGGTGTGCCCGTATTAAAAAGACAGGTTGTGGATATTGCCGCTACCGGCGGTACCCGTTCGGAAGAATTGGCGCTTGGCGTGGAGGATATGGAGCTGCAATTTGGTGTCGATACCGACGCAGACAATGATGTAAATCAATATCGAAAAGCCAGCCAAATGGATGTGGACTCCAACGGCACGATCAACTCGGCGGATTGGGATAAGGTTAAAAGCGTGCGCGTGAGCATGACGTTCCGCTCGCAAAATCCTGTATTGTCGGCTAATCAGTCACGCTTATTAAATGGTGTAACTTACAACGACAAATATTTGCGGCAGGCCGTTACCTTTACCGTGGCTATTCGCAATCGGAGTTGAGTGCATGAAAAGAAATCAGATGCGTTTCGGTGTGCAGCAGCGGCAAGCAGGTGTAGCACTAATTGTCAGTTTAATTTTGTTGGCGGTGATTTCGGTAATGGGTATCACCGGCATGCAGATGGCAACGCAAGAATTTAAAATGGCCACCAGCACACAAGACCGTGCCACCGCTTTTGCGGCCGCCGAGGCTGCCTTAACCAAAGTGGAGCGTAACTTGGCCACAGACCCACCGGATCGCGAGAATTTATTGTCAACCTGCACGGGTTCGGATTGTTATAACGCTACCTGTACGGGCGGTTTGTGTTTTGATGGTACTTATTTAGCGGCTGATACCGAATGGGATTGTGTGGTGGGTACTAGTTCATCCAACGCTGAGCGCATGGAATTTTGGAGTGACGCTACCTTAAAAGTTTGGACGAATAGAGCCAAATACAAAACGCTGACTGTCGATAATTTGGATGCTGACGTGAAATATATCATCGAATTTTTGTGTTACGTGCAGCGCGATTCTAGCACGGTGTTTTCCGGCGCATCTTCCACCCTAAAAAATAATGGCGCGCCGCTATTTAGGGTAACAGCATTGGCCGAAGGCAATGGTGGTAAAGGACGGGTTGTATTGCAGTCAACCTATAAGGTTTTGGCTGGGCAATAAATTAGGTTGATACGAGGGAGAGTATTGGGTACCGAATAACCGGTAATCGCGCCGGTGCAAACTCTTGAATGTTGAAGGCGCTACGGGTTTGGTGGCAGATTTTTACTCGCCTTTTTGTAAAGTTGCTGTGTAGTGGGGTGGTGTTATGACGAATAGCTGCAAAAAAATTGTTCAACGAATGTTGGCGTTTTTAATCTGGTGGACAAGCTTATGGGCCGCTCAGTGTATGGCTGTGCCCAGCGTGCAGGATTATGATGCGGTGCCGCCCTTGCTGGCCTCTAGTGCTAAGCCGATGATTATGCTCGCGCTGTCTAAGGATCATCAACTATTTTACAAAGCCTTTACGGATTACGACGATTTAGATAAAGACGGTTTTGTAGACACCACTTACAAAAACAGCCTTGAGTATGCCGGCTATTTTGATAGTTATAAATGTTATACCTACGACAATACAAACAAGATGTACGTTCCGGCATCTATTAATACTGACAAATATTGTAATGGCTCCTCTTTGGCTAGCGACAATATTCAGTGGAGCGGAAATTTTTTGAATTGGGCTACCATGACCCGTATTGATGAAGTGCGGCAGGTGCTGTATGGCGGTTATCGCTCCACAGACACCAGTTCTGCCACCGTGCTGGAGCGTACATATTTACCCAATGACGCCCACAGTTTTGCTAAGTATTACGACGGTAGCGATTTGGATCGGTTAACGCCTTTTACGCAAACCGCTGACACCTGTGGCACCGAGCCCACCGATACCGCCAGTGCGGCCTTTACAACCTATAACACCTGTAAGCAGGCGCGTGGTATTACGCTGTGTAATACCACGCGCTACGCCGGTACTTTGATGTCACAGGGCGTGAGCGCCGCTACAAATCCACCCTTGGCGCGAGCCGTGCGCGGCAATTACAGTTTGTGGGCGGCGAACGAGCGTATGCAGTGTTTGTTTTCTGGCGAGGCGTCAGCCGGTGGCGGCAATGGCAACGACGCTCGCGCTACGCATATTTTTGCCTCCGCGAATAATCCGGCCACCAGTGCCCAGGCGGCGGAATCGGGCGGTACGACCATTGGCGATTATGCGGTACGCGTAAAAGTCTGTGTCAGTGCGGGTCTTGTTGGTCAAGAAGATTGTAGAAGTTATCCCAGTGGCAACCTTAAGCCGATTGGAATTTTGCAAGAGTTTGGTGATGATGATTCTGCTTATTTTGGTTTAACGAGCGGTTCCTACAAAAAGAATAAATCCGGCGGTGTATTGCGCAAAAATATTGGCACCATGACCAATGAAATTAATGTCACTACCGACGGAACCTTTAAAGCGGCCCCCGCTACCGGCGGCATTATCAATACCGTCAATCAATTCCGGATGGTGAATTACAATTTTAATTCCGGTAGCGAGGGAACCTATAATTCCAGTGATAATTGTAGCTGGGGTGCTAGCTCCTTTAGCGATGGCAGCTGTACCAACTGGGGGAATCCATTTTCTGAATTGATGCTGGAATGTTACCGCTATTTTGCGGGCAAGCAGCCGGACTTTGCTTTCGATGGCGACGATTCGACCTATTTTAGCGGCTTGACTCGTCAAGCCAGCTGGGCCAACCCTCAAACCAACGACACCGCCTGCGCCAATCTAAATCTTATTGCGTTTAATTCCAGTACGGTGTCGTATGACGCCGATCGGTTGGGTTTTGTTACGGATTTGAATACCGCCAGCAGCGCGCAACAACTGACCAAAATTGTAGGTGACGGCGAAGGCATTACCGGTAAATATTATTTTGTGGGGCAAAATGGCGCCTGGGGTTCTGCGGACAACAATCAACTCTGCACCTCTAAACTGATCAGTGATTTGGGGTTGGTGTTTGGCACCTGCCCCGATGCACCAAGGTTAGAAGGCTCATTTCGTGTGGCGGGTATGGCTTACCAAGCCCATACCGCGGATTTGCGCACTGATATCACGGATAATCAAACCATAACCACCTACGGCGTAACACTCTCACCGGCTTTACCGAAGGTCACGGTTTCTAACCCTTCCAATGGCAAAACCATTTCCCTATTGCCAGCCTGTCGCAACAGTTCTGTGGGCGGTAACTGCGCCATTGTGGATTTTAAAATCATCAGCCAAACCGTTACCGCCACTGAAGCGCGGGGCAGCTTTTTTGTGGTTTGGGAGGATAGTGAACAGGGCGGGGATTATGATCAGGATATGGCGGGAATTTTGAGTTATACACTCACTGCAACCGGCTTAACCGTAACCAGTGATGTGTTTGCACAATCTACCGGCTATACCATGGGTTTTGGTTTTGTGGTCAGCGGTACGGTGAATGATGGTTTCCATGTGCTGTCGGGCATTAATAGTTATACGGGCAATGATTGCACCAATTGCAACAGTGGCGATGCTGTTAAGTCTGCCACGTATGCATTAGGCGCAACCTCAGTATCCGGCTCTACGGTTGGGCTCTTGGAACAGCCGCTGTATTACGCGGCGAAGTGGGGTGGTTTTCGGGATAGCAACGCCAATTCAACGCCGGATTTAACTGATGAATGGGACCGCAAAAACAATACAACGGGATTGACTGGCGCGGATGGAATTCCGGACACCTATTTTGCAGCGATCAACCCCAAAGAGCTTAAAAATCAACTTACCGCTATTTTGGTGAATATTCTTGCCCGCACGGCAGCCGGCACCTCGGCGGCATTGGTTTCCAATACGGGGGCGGGGGAGGGCGCTATTTTCCAAGCGCTTTACAATCCCCGTGTTACGGATCCCAGTGGGGTTACCTCGGTAAGCTGGGTTGGGTCGCTCAATGCTATGTTTATTGATCGTTACGGCAATATTCGCGAAGACAACGCCGAGCCTTATGGCAAGCTCACTTCAGCGGATAATATTTTGACTATTTACTACGACTCCTATGACAAGCGTACCTATGCACAGCGTTACGCCATTACTTCCACGGGCACTAAAGGTAGTGCTGTGGGCACGCCCATTGATGTGTTAAATATCCGACCCATTTGGAGCGCTAGGGACTCTCTTGCAGCCGTGAGCGACCGCGCAACACAGCGCAGCAGTTATGGCAATTTGGCCTCCAGTGGACGTTACATGCTCACGGGCATCGACAAAGACGCCGACGGCCAAATTGCATTTGGCTCCGCGCAGACCGAAGTGGTGCCCTTCACGCCAGCCAGCTTCCCTGCATCCGGCTCAGACAACACGTTTCGGTTATTGGGTTTAGATACGGCCACCAAAAGCAAGGCTGCCGATATTGTGAATTATGTGCGCGGTGTAGAAGGTATTGCCGGCTATCGCAATCGCACCTTGGACGTTGACGGCGATGGCGTGAGCACACCTTGGCTGTTGGGCGACATCGTGCATTCTTCACCAGTGAGCGTGGGCCGACCTTCTGCCAGTTACGATGTGACCTTTGGTGATGACACCTATCGAGATTATCGTCAGGCTTATGAAAAACGGCGCCAAGTGGTGTACGTGGGTAGCAACGACGGCATGCTGCACGCGTTTAACTCGGGGTTTTTCAACGCGGCCACCCTGGCTTACGATTTAACCGGCAGCAGTGGCGAAACACAGCACCCGCTGGGTAGCGAGCTCTGGGCCTATGTGCCCTACAACCTTCTGCCGCACTTGCAGTGGTTAACTAGGCCGGACTACCCCCATGTGTATTACGTGGACGCATCGGTTAAAACCTTTGATGTAAACATTTTTACCCCGGACTCTACCCACCCCGGTGGTTGGGGCACCATTATCGTAGTTGGTATGCGTTTAGGTGGCGGTGACTACACGCTGGACCCAAACAGTAACGACGATAGTAATCCCACCGATGATATAACCCTGCGTTCGGCTTATGTGATTATGGATGTGACGGATCCAGAGCAGCCCCCTGTGTTAATTGGTGAAATTACCAACGCGGATTTAGGGTATACAACTGTAGAGTCAGCCGTTTTGAAATTGCGCGCATCCAATGCGACCGATGGGTCCTATAACACCCCAGACATCAACCGTTGGTTTCTGGCGGTGGCCTCTGGCCCGCGGGGGACTAATGCGTCCACCCGCGCCGACGCCTTGAATTCTGCCGTCAGTAGCGCCTCACCCCATGTCTATTTTTACGATTTGGCGAGCAAAACACTGCACACGGATTTAGCGACCGGTGAGTCCAGCAGTTTTGTGGGCGGCATTGGTGTGGCCGATTGGAATAACGACTATATGGACGACAATTTTTACTACGGCACGGTGGGCGGCACGCCCACTTCGCCCAGTGGCAAACTCAAGCGCGGCACAATGACACTTTCGGGTTCCTCCATCAGTTTTGCCACCACTACCTTGCTGGATGTTACCAATCAGCCGTTTAGTGCGCCGCCCATCACAGTGCGGGATCTCAATAACAACGACTGGATCTACGCAGGAACTGGGCGCTTTTTGGTGGTGGACGACAATAATTCCACGGCAACGCAAAGTTACTATGCCGTGAAGGAGCCTAAGTCGGGAGAAGTATTGAGCAACGCCATTGTAGCCAAAACTGCGCTAATTAACACCACGGACATCCAAGTGTTCATTGATGGCAAGTTGCGTTCAGCCAGCACCGGCAGCTCGCCGGTCACCCTGAATAATGGCGCCTCGGCTACTACTTTTTATGATGTGGTGGATGAGGTGTCGAAAACCAAAGGTTGGTATTTCAACTTTAGCCGCACGCGGTCGCGTAACACCACGGCAGCGGTGGTTTCGGACCAAGCCTTGATTTTTTCCGAGTACCAGCCAAGCAGCTTGAAGTGTCAGCCGGAGGGGCAGGGTTATCTGAATGCACCCCATTTGTTAGCCGGTATTCCCGGGGCCTATGCGCCGATTGGCAGCGATTCCAGCGTTACCTTAAACGGTAAGAGTTTGTCTAAGCTGAGTACATCCCTCGGTCAGGGCAGCCCCTCAACGCCACAAATTTACCAAAACTCCCAGGGCGTGCGCAGCGCTATTGTGCAAACCTCTACCGGCCAAATTAACTGGCAAACGGTGTTGAATGGCACTTCGGCTGGGCAACGACAGTCTTGGCAGGAGATTCCTATTACTTGGTAGTTGGTGTTTAGAGTTTAGGGTTGGTGAGGTGAGGGCACTGGAATCGGTTTTGAATTTGGGTGCTTGTGGGGCGATGTCATTCAGTTGCGGATGTTCGCCTTTTCTAGAAGTTTTCCAGCGTTAAAACCAATGTCAGCCGAAGCGGGGCCAGCCCGTTTTTTGGCCGAGTGGAGAGGTGATTTTGAGGGGCAAATGGACAGGAGCCGCATGGATGCGGCGAAGTAGAGCAACGCACGACTGCATGGATGCAGGAGGTAGAGCGACGCAGGAGGCCAAAGCCGAGGAGCAGTTGCCGA
>CAMCXE010000182.1 GCA_945882995.1 Thalassocella blandensis
GAGGGTGTACCGCAAGGCGGCCCTCTCTCGCCACTGCTATCGAATATTGTGCTGGATTTGCTGGATAAAGAACTGGAGAGGCGCGGCCACACCTTTGCACGCTACGCTGACGATTTTATAATTTTAGTCGGCAGCAAACGAGCGGGTGATCGCGTGTTGCGTAACGTGACGAGCTTTGTTGAGCGTAAGCTTAAATTAAAAGTGAACGACACCAAAAGTCAAGTTGCCCCTATAAATCAGTGTAAATTTCTGGGATTTACTTTTCACGGTGGAAGCCTTAAATGGCACGAATCTGTTGTGGAAAAATTCAAATTTCAGATCAGGCAGCTGACGGGGCGCTCGAACGGACTTTCAATGGAAAAGCGAATTGCGGAATTAACTGAGTACTTGCGTGGATGGATAAATTATTTTGGCATCGGGCAAGGCTACCAAAAATGTATCGACCTGGATCATTGGATACGTCGTCGATTACGCATGTGTTACTGGAAAATGTGGCGACGGCCACGCACAAAAGTCAGAAATTTTCTCAAACTTGGTGTGCCACTGGATATGGCTATTGCCTGCGGCAGATCGAGCAAAAGCTACTGGCGAAGCGCGAAAACTGAGGGAATTCATCGAGCATTATCCAATGAGTTCTTAGCAGAAAAAGGGCTGTTATCGTTGAGAGATCAGTGGGTGGAGATTCATTACGGTTAAAGAACCGCCGTGTGCGGAGCCGCATGCACGGTGGTGTGGGGAGGGCGAGTTAGATGCTCGCCTTTACCCGATTATACGATTACTTAGGGAGTTGTATTCGGTCTGCAAGAAGGTAAACACCTTCACAGCCTGTTATAGAATAATTAACGGGCCGCTTACTCGCTTGCGCCGTTAAACCAACCGAAAGAGCTCTATCTGAGAGCTTGGTCTCACCGGAAAATTTTATCCAATTTTTACCGCCGCAGGGAGTGGCTGTAGAATATCCATCGGCTCGATAGAAATATACGCCGCTAGAATGAATCTCAATATTTTCGATTTCGTAAGGTCCAACCCATTCCGCCAGTGCTAAGGGTGAACCAAACAGAAATAACACTACAAAATTCTTACCTAACATAAACTCTCCGGATTTTTGGTATAACAGTTTTATTAGACGGAAACTTTCCGCCTTTCACGTTTCGAATCGTCCGTCTATCACCGGACGCCATTCCAGCTACTGCGCTGAACCCCAGCAGTAGCGCGGCCTGCAGGGCAGCACCCGAAAACCGGCCCCATGATAGGCGGAAAGTTTCCGCCTATCATGGCGAGGGTCGTCCGTCTATCACAGGGCCGCTTAGCGGGCCACAGGCCGGGAGCCCAGGAAATACGGGCCTTGCGCGGTAAGGCCTGGAGCTAGCCTGCCGTGAAAGGCGGACACTTTCCGTGTTTTCACCTGCAAAAGGCGGACGAGGCGAATTGCTGTATGGGTAAACAGCACGCAACTATTCAGCACATTCTTCATTTTCTGCAACAATTCAGCACATTATTCTTTTTCTTAGGTCATCCCCGCTTAGCCGGGGGTCCAGATGGCTATCGCTCTAAGGCTATTACGATCTTCACTTAACCTATTTACCGCTGGATCCCCGCCTGCGCGGGGATGACGGGGAAACGTGCTGAATAGTTACCATTTTTTTACGTCATCCCCGCGTAGGCGGGGGTCCGGATGGCAGGCGCTCTGAAGCGATTATCCTAGAAACCTCAGTTGCGCCAAAACGCTGTGTAATCCATTGGTGTGATTAGTTGCAGTTAAAAATCACGGGCAAGCTTGTTGGTTACTCATGATTTTTAACTCTTGCCAGACGCTGCCAGGGCTTTGGGCAGACTTTGGTGATCCAACTGTGATTTTTAGGGTGAAGCATTTGTCAGTGAGGTTACCGCCAAGACGAACTTTATTAGCGCGATATGGGGCTAGTCCGAGGGTGATAGGTGGGGCTTTAACGGTTAACAAGTGAGGAGAGATCGGGTAGGATTCTTCACTAGAAAGGCAACAAGGTGGTTTATACCTCTTATAGGGCACCTCCGGAAATTCACTTTTCGCGCTCTCGCTGCGTTATTTTCGTGCTCAGTCGGTCATTTATACCGCATAAACTCTCTCCCTCCGCGCGAAAATGCCTTGCGATCATCGCGAAAATTAAATTTCCGGAGGTGCCCTATAGGAAATTGCTTTGGCAGGGTGTGATTTGTCAAATATGTAATGGTGATTTTTGTCGCTATTTTTTATGCCCTCAATTTGTGTTACGCAGCCATTGTGGTGAGGTCTTGTCTTATTTCGTGATTGGTTCGTCAATCAATAGTGGACTGATTTCATAGGGTTTTCGATATTTTCGCCGATCTCAAACTTACCCATTTTTTCGACGCAAAAACTCATCATGACTAGGCAATGTTTTAACCATAGCTAAAATTGCTGCTTCGGCCTTAGCTAAGTTCTGAGTAAGAACTTGGGCATCCAAGCTGTCCACTCTTGGTGAATAGTTTTGTGGTTTTATGCCCATGCCTTCAAATACGCTTTGCCAACTGCTGCTGCGAAATAGTTGTTCGTGTTGTTCGGAAATTAAACCCTGGGCTAAAAATAATTCTATGCGTTCTTGCAGGGAGTTTGGCACGGGTAGGGTTTGGCAGTGGCGCCAGAAGGCGGTGTCGAGGCGTTGGCTGGTTACGTAATGGAGCAGTATAAAGTCGCGCACCTCTTCGTAATCCTGAATCATGCGGCGGTTGTAGTGTTTGCTTAGGCTGGGGTGGCAGTGGCGGTCGGGTAAAAATTGTAAAAAGGCGTCTATGCCCCGGGCGATTAAATGAATGGCGGTGGCTTCTAGGGGTTCAATAAAGCCACCGGCTAGGCCTAAGGCTAAACAATTGTGCCGCCAAAATTCGCACCTGTGGCCGGTGGTAAATTGTAATAGGCGCGGTTCGTCAATTAATGGGGCGTCTACGTGTTTAAGTAGCGTGGCGCGGGCTTGGGTGTCGCTGCAAAATTGGCTGGAATACACATAACCGCGGCCCACACGATTTTGCAGGGGAATGCGCCAACTCCAACCGGCTTCCCGTGCGCGGGCTTGGGTGTAGGGGGCGGTGGGGCCGGTGGTGGTGGTGCGGGCGACTATGGCGCGGTCGCAGGGTAAATACTGGGACCAATCATTAAATTCCACGCCTAGGGCGTTGGCGGTTAATACGCTGTTAAAGCCGGAACAATCGATAAAAAAATCCCCAGCAATTTGCTCGCCATTATGCAAAATTAAGTCGCTGATAAACCCGTTGGCGCTGCGGTTAACCTGTTGTACTTTGCCGAAGCTGTGTTGCAACCCCCGGGCGCAAGCGAATTTTTTAAGATATTGTGCTGCCAGTGTGGCATCCACATGCAGGGCATAGTTGGCGCCGCCAATGGGTGTATTCTGCGCATGAGATGGCAGCCAAAAACGGCCGTTTTGCGCCATAACCTGGCAGGGCGAATAATTTTCTAAGGCGGCGG
The DNA here is from genome assembly GCA_945882995.1 of Thalassocella blandensis. Classification (GTDB taxonomy): domain Bacteria; phylum Pseudomonadota; class Gammaproteobacteria; order Pseudomonadales; family Cellvibrionaceae; genus CAMCXE01. The sequence continues at coordinate 3,479 of CAMCXE010000182.1, forward strand.
CGTGGCCCGTTTGCCGCGCCTTTAGCCAACACTGATAAAAATCCTGATTTTCAATGCGGCTGCCAATAACGCCAAAGGGATGAAAATAGCGTTGCTGTTTATTGCCCCAATCCAAGAATTCAATACCCAATTTATAACTGGCGTTGGTAGCGGCTATAAATTCCTGTTCGTTAATGCCTAGGCTTTTAATAAGGCCCACAAATGGCGGCACGGTGGATTCACCGATACCGATGGTGCTTACATCTTCCGCTTCGATGAGACGCAGTTGGGTATTGCTGCCTTTGAGGTGATGGCTTAACACGGCGGCGGCCAACCAGCCGGAGGTGCCGCCCCCTAGAATGACGATAGTGCGCAGAGCAGACATGAATAGAACTCGAATAAACCTGCGGTAATTGTGCGGCAGTTAGCGTGGCTTTACCAATCGTGATTATCCACGCGGGCTGGAGCTTCTTCGCCGCTGCGGCCTGTGGTGAAATTCCAAAAGGCGGCGCTGGAAAATTGCAGGGCGCGGCGCAGGGCTTCGATGGCCTGGTGGCGCGGGAAGCTGGCGCGCCAGGCCAGCGCCAAGGTGCGGGTGGGCGCTGGCGTGGCCAGTGGCCGAAAGACCAAGGCGTGTTGGGTGAGCTGCTGGTTTTGGGCGGTGCAGCGGGGTACCAAGCCCACACCTAATTCGCTGGCGATCATCAGGCGCATCATTTCTAGAGAGGTGTGTGTGGGGTTGTGTTGCCAGCTGTGTGGCAGCTCAGGGCTATCGGTGGGTAAAAACAAGGTTAGGCCGGTAATGTCCTCGCCGGTAATTAGGGTTTTGGCGGCCAGTGGATGTTGTTGCGGTAGTAGGAGTACAAAATCCTCGTTGCACAGGGGTTGAGTGACAACGTCCGGTGCGCTGAAGGGTAGGTTGATTAGCAGTACGTCCAATTCGCCTTGCCGCAGTTTGCCGGCTAGCAGCTCTGGGGTGTTTTCCTCCAAATGGAGTGGCATGAGGGGGGCTGTGGCGCGCAGCTGCGCAATGGCTTGCGGCAGCCAATAGGGGCCGATGCTGGCGAGTGTGCCTAGGCGCAATGGTGCTTGCAGCTGATGTTTATGGGTTGTCGCTAGGTCCTTAATGGTTTGGGTTTGCGTGAGGAGCTCACGGGCTTTAGCGGCGATTTGGGCACCCAATTCGGTGGTGAAAATGCGCCCTTGGGTGCGCTCAATCAGGGCTGCGCTCAGCTTGTCTTCCAACTTTTTTATGGCGGTGCTGAGGGTGGGTTGGCTGACGTGACAGCGTTTGGCGGCGCGGCCAAAGTGCTGTTCTTGCACTAGGGCAACGAAAAATCGTAGTTCGGTGAGTGTCATGGGGTAAACGCTAATAGGCCGGCGCGCAGTGTGCCTAGGCTATGGCAGGAAAGCAAAACCAGTGGCGGTGCGCGATAGCCAAATTCAATGGGGTTTTGGTTTTCAATATTGGCCTCATGGGCTACAAAGCCTGCCCTTTAGCTTTGAAGCCCTCAGCGTCTTGTCGCCTTCGGCCCGCAAATCGAGAATTACCCCGTGCATATCACTACCACCGAACTGTATTTAGTCGCCATGACGATAATTTTTACCTTCCCCTATTTAATTTGGCGCCTTGGCCGCACGGATTATTACGCGCCCTTAGTGGTGGTGCAGATTATTTCCGGCATTTTGTTGGGGCCGGGTGTGCTGGGCGCAGCCTTTCCTGAGTATTACACCTTTGTTTTTACGCCGGATGTTATTAAATCTTTAAACGGTGTGGCCTGGTGGGCGGTGATGATTTTTGTGTGGATCGCCGGCATCGAGTTAGATTTGAAAAAGGCATGGGAACATAAGCGCGAAAGCGGCATAACCGCCGGTTTGGCTTTGGGCATGCCACTCGTATTTGGGTGTGTGGCGGGTTATGTCATGTTGTCTTTCGACGGCTGGATGGGGCCAAAAGGACAATCCTGGCAATTTGTGCTGGGTGTGGGTATGGCCTGCGCCGTTACCGCGCTGCCTATTTTAATTCTGTTAATGGAAAAATTGGACATTCTGCGCCAACCCATAGGCCAGCGTATTTTGCGTTATGCCAGTTTAGATGACATTGCCATTTGGGGTGTATTGGCCATTATTTTAATGGACTGGGAGCGGGTTGGTCGGCAGGGCGGCTTCCTTTTGGCTTTCGGAGTGGCCAGTTTTCTATTTCGTAAATTGATGGTGGCTGTTGAGGAAACAGACCGTTGGTACCTTGGGTTAATTTGGTTGGGGCTGTGTGGCTTTGGAGCAGACTGGTCTGGCTTGCATTTTATGGTGGGTGCATTTTTGGCCGGAGCCGTCATGGACGCTCACTGGTTTAATCAAAAACACATGGATTTAATGCGTCACCACATTTTGCTAACGGTTATGCCGGTATTCTTTTTAAGCACCGGGTTGCGCACTAATTGGAATGTGGGTGGTACGGCGGTATTTGTCGTCGCCGCCGGTTTGCTGGTAGCCTCTGTTAGCGGCAAATTAATCGGCATTCATGCCGCAGGTAAAATTCTGAAATGGGGGCCGGGTGAGGCCTCCATTGTGGGTTGGCTGCTGCAAACCAAAGCCCTGATTATGATTATTTTTGCTAATGTTTTATTGGATAAACAGCTGATTACCAGTGAGACTTTTACCGCGTTATTGTTGATGGCGGTTGCCAGCACCATGCTGACCACTCCTGTGGTTGCACCCTTATTGCAGAAATTTAAATCGGTTATTTTGAAAACAAATTGAGGCTCGATTGACTTCGTTGCAGGGCAACGGAGTCTGTTATCTATTGGGTGGGCTGATGAGCTTAGGATTGGGTTGAGCGCCTGGCGGACGGCACAGTGCGGCTAGGAAGGCCAACCGCAACCCGTTTGATGGCGGGCTTGGTCATCACGCTCATCAAAGAGGCTAGGTGAATACCGGTGGCTCCACTATAATTTCCCCGTCGACTTTGCCTAATGCAGTTGGCAAAACTTATTCGGAAGTTCACTTAAGTAGGAGCAGCCTGTGAAAATGGTGGCCAGCATCAACCAATTCCCCCCTATAAAAAGCCTTGCAGTCACTTTACTGCTGGGTTCCTTGCTCTGCGCCTGCGGTGGGGCTAGTAGCACCAGTACGCCGCATGTAGAGCGGGACAGCGGCCAGTCATTGTTAGGTCCGTCCATCAGCGGATCCAATTCGGCGCCCGCAACATCCATTGGCAATTCAAATGTAATCACCTGGACCTCTGGGGTGTTCCCCGCTTCAACAACTTACGAAAATCGCTGTGCAGCGCCGCGAGCGGGCACTAATCCCGCTACAGGTAAGCCATTTCCAGATAAACAGGGGAGCGAATCCGAGGAGAAATTCTGGTTGCGGTCCATTAGCCAGGAGACCTACCTGTGGCCCGACGATTTGGTTGATGTGAACCCCAATAATTATTCTTTACTGCCTTATTTTGATCAGCTGAAAAGCCCAGCGAAAACAGCGGGCGGAAAAAATAAAGACCAGTTTCATTTCTATGAAAAATCTTCCGATCAGTACGAAAATTTTGTGCTGGGTAAGGACATAAGCGTGGGCATCCGCTGGAAATATGTGGGCGCGGATTTAACGGTGCTTAGTGTTCAGCCCGCTTCACCGGCGGATAAGGCCGGTGTGCGCCGTGGCATGATACTCAAACAAATTGATGGCACTGACTTAAGCGCCGTTTCCGACAGCTTGTTTAACACTACGCTATCTCCCACAGCGGAGGGAGAAACCCACCGGCTGGGTTTGGCTGCGCAGGGGGACACGGTAGTGGCGGATTTTGTGCTGCGAGCCGAAAATTTGCAGGAATCACCCGTGTTCCCGGTACAAACGGTCGCCGGCCTGTCCGGTGAAAAAGTGGGTTACATTGGATTTCATTCTTTTAATGGACCATCAGAAGCGGCGTTGATTGATGCGGTGAATAATTTGCAAACCAACCAAGTGACGGAGTTGGTTTTGGATTTGCGCTATAACGGTGGTGGTTATATTGGCGTGGCTTCGCAATTGGCTTATATGCTGGTAGGCAAAATTAAAACCGAGGGTAAAATTTTTTCGCGCACGCATCTCAACGCTGCATTGGAAGCGCAGGCCAGTCCAGGTCAACTCGATGAATTGTTTGCTAACACAACCCTAGGGTATTCCAAAAATCTAACGCCGGGTCAAGCGCTGCCGCAACTTAACTTAAAGCGGTTATATGTACTCACTGGTAAGGGCACCTGCTCTGCAAGTGAGCTCCTGATCAATTCGTTGCGTGGCATTGATGTGCCGGTCATTCAAATCGGCAATACCACCTGTGGCAAACCTTACGGATTTTTCGGGTTGGAAAATTGCGGCTACATGTATTACACCGTTAATTTGCAAACGCTAAATGCGAAGGGTTTTGGAGATTATGCCGATGGTATGAGCCCCGCAGACACGCTCGTTAATCAGGGGAGCCCAGCCGGTTGTGTGGTGGATGACGACCTAACCCAGCCATTGGGCAGTATTGCGGAAAAACGATTGGCCGCCGCTTTGCAACATATCAGTACTGGGCAGTGCGCTACTATGGTGGCTGCGCAAAATGCACCTGTTTTGGGTGACGATTCTGGGGACGCGCAGCTTAAGCGGCGGCTAGAGTTGATGTTGCCTAAGGCAATAATGGAAAACAATATGGTCAAATAGCATTCGAAGCACAGCTAGCAATGATTGGTTGGCTGCGTCGGTTTTGCGTGTATCGCGCGCTTATTTTGTGGCATGGCGTAAACAGCTGTTGCGACGCACGCAGTAAAATAGTTTCCCAGTCGGCCCCGTGTATTTGGCGGTTGTTTGTTTTCGTAATTATTAACCCGGCATCTTTGGACGCTGGGTTAATAATGCACCAACGGTGTCCGGCCCTTACGCTCCCCCTTTAAATACAGCGCTCGCCAGCGCCGATCAGGCTCCGGATAAAATGCGTAAGCTGCCTAAACATAAAAATTTTGACCGCAAAATATTACACCCCACAAACGCCCTCCAAGATCGCCCAAA
>CAMCXE010000183.1 GCA_945882995.1 Thalassocella blandensis
AATGTTGCCATAGTGATGCATGGAAAAGATCACGCGACTTTGAGTTTGTCGAAAAAGGGTCCTGGTCCAGTTACAGCGGGCGATATCCAAGTTGATCAGAGTGTTGAGATCAAGAACCCGCAACTCCTGATTGCGAATATCACTGGTGATGTTTCTTTGAGCATGCAGTTGACGATCACGCGTGGACGAGGCTATCAGCCAGCCGACACGCGCGAAAAGTCTGACGATGAGACACGGACCATTGGGCGCCTGCAGTTGGATGCCTCGTATAGTCCGGTGCGTCGTTTGGCTTATTCTGTTGAAAGCGCTCGTGTAGAGCAGCGTACCGATTTGGACAAATTAGTCATCGATTTGGAGACAAATGGTACTATAGATCCCGAAGAGGCGATTAGGCGTGCGGCGACGATTCTGCAACAGCAGCTGGCGGTGTTCGTTGATTTGCAAGGTGAAAAGGAATCTGAGCCCGAGAAAAGAGAAGATCTCATCGATCCTATTTTGCTTCGCCCGGTTGACGATTTAGAGCTGACGGTTCGTTCCGCTAATTGCCTTAAAGCCGAAAATATTTATTATATAGGTGATTTAATTCAGCGCACCGAGGTTGAGTTGTTGAAAACTCCTAATTTGGGCAAAAAGTCACTCACTGAAATTAAAGACATTCTCGCTTCGCGCGGGTTGTCTTTGGGAATGCGTTTAGAGAATTGGCCGCCGGCTAGTTTGAAAAATAGCGATTAATATTGAACAGGTCGTAAAGGCCTAAATTGTGTATTGCTGAGAAAGCAATCGGTAAAGGGTTTTAAGTTATGCGTCATCGTTTAAGTGGTCGCCAGCTAAACAGAACTAGTTCCCATCGTAAGGCCTTGTTTCGTAACATGGTGGCTTCATTGGTGGAACATGAGTTGATTAGAACGACTCTCCCAAAAGCAAAAGAGCTCAGGATGTACGCTGAGCCGTTAATAACCTTGAGCAAGATTGACAGCGTTGCTAATCGTCGGCTAGCTTTTAATCGTCTTCGAAGCAAACAAGCCGTCGGCAAATTGTTCAGCGAGCTTGGCCCTCGTTATGAGGCGCGGCCGGGCGGTTATTTACGCATCATGAAGGCCGGTTTCAGGACGGGAGATAAGGCGCCAATGGCCTATGTCGAATTGGTTGATCGTCCTCTGAGAGGTTCAGTAGAGCCAGCCGTTGAAGCTGAATAATCTTAAAGCCGGGTTTGAGGCCCGGTTTTTTTTCGCCTTAATTTTCGGTTTCCGTTTTGATTAGTGTCGCTTTTTCTAACCTGATGGCCTGACCTAATTTGGCCGAGCGGTAAGATCAAGGAAACCGACGCGGTGCCATTGAGATCTGCGCAACTCCTGGCGCTGTTAGTAAGGGTTGGAAATGACTAACAACCATCCAGGTCGCACGGCATCTCCAGCTTTTGCTAATCACACTGATGCAGCGGATCGCTTTTTGGCGCCAGCCTCAGGTTTATAACCTGATATCTAGTCTATAATTTCGAGCCGGCTCACTTGTCTGTGTATGGCATTCCAAGTCTTTTGGTTTTAAATTCCCTGCCCCGCGCAGTCAGTTCAGGTTCCGCTTTTGCTTCGATTACGTTGGTCTTAGCAGGGTAGCGGTTACCTGTCAATTTTTTTGTTATCGAGGTCCGGCTTATGGATAATTTTGAAAAGCTGTTCTACTGGCATGGCATCGCGTCTAATTATTACAACTATAAAGGGGATAACGTTGAGGTGCCATTTGATAACAAAATGCGCATTCTTTCCGCAATGGGCGTGGACACCAGTGATCCGGCGGCCACCGCCGAGCATGCTTTTTTGCTGGATGTGGCTCCTTGGCAGCGTTGGCTTCCGTCGTTTAATTTAGTCTATTTGGCGGAGCGCCAAAGTTTTTTTGTCAACGTACCGCCTCTGCAGTTGGATGTTCCTTTTGAGTACTCATTGCTCCATCAGGACTCTCCCTTAGTGTCTGGTCGTTTTGTGCCGAATGATTGCCCAGAAATAGGAGATTATGTTTTTGAGGGCGTGCGTTATAGTCGCCGCTCGGTCACTATCGATTCGGTTTGTATCGGCTATCACTCGCTACGGGTAACCTGCGGTGAAGTGAGTGAGTCATCGCTATTAGTTGTGGTTCCTTCTAAGGCATATTTGCCTCCATCGCTGGAGGAGGGGCGTCGTCCTTGGGGGTTAATTCTACAACTCTATACGCTACGGTCTTCGCGTAACTGGGGTATAGGTGACCTCACCGATCTGGCCTTTGTTTTACGCTCTTCTGCAGCGCGCGGTGTTGGCTTGGTTGGCCTTAACCCCCTGCACGCATTAATTAATCCGGTAGCGGATAACTGCAGTCCTTATAGTCCTTCCGACAGGCGGTTTATTAACCCTTTATATATAGATTTGGAGGCCGAGCCTGAGTTTGATTTTGACATTTCGGGTTTAACCTCTGAGTTAGAGCACGTTCGATCGAGCGAAAAAGTGCTGTATGCTGAAGTTGCAGCCCTCAAGAACGCCTATTTTCCCAGAATGTTTTCGTCGTTCTGTAAAACCGAATTGGACGTTGTTAGTGAGCGCGGCGCTGCATTTTTGCAGTTCGTTGTTGATGAGGGAGCGGCGCTTGAAGATTATTGTCTGTTTCAGCTTTCGGCCGAGTTGAATATTCCTTATCCGCCTGCGTCGCTTCATGATCGAGAGGTGCGTTTGGTGGAGCATGCTGCCGACCTTCTCTATTTTGCCTATTTGCAATGGGTGGCTCGAAGCCAGCTGCACAATTGTCAGGCGCTAGCGTTAAGCTGTGGTATGGACCTAGGTTTGATGCGCGATTTGGCCGTAGGCGCTAATGGCGGCGGTTCTGAAGTCTGCACAAATTTAGATATATTTTGTCGAGACGCTGCAGTGGGGGCGCCACCCGACCCCATCGCCGAAAAAGGACAAAATTGGGGTTTGCCGCCCATGGATCCGGCCAGGCTTCGGCTGACTAACTTCAAACATTTTATTGAGTTGTTGCGCAGTAACATGGCTCAGTGTGGGGCGTTGCGTATCGATCATGCCATGAGCATGTTGCGTTTGTGGTGGTGCCCGCCGGGGAAAACCGCGGATTTTGGCGCTTATGTCTATTATCCGTTTCACGAGCTGTTGGGTTTGTTGAAGCTGGAGAGCGTCCTAAATAAGTGTGTGATTGTGGGCGAAGACATGGGCGTTGTGCCCCCAGAGCTGCGCTCGGCTTTTTATGATGGAAACATTTTCACTAACAAGCTATTTTATTTCGAGAAGGGGTACGACGGGCAGTTTAAGCACCCCAACGATTACGAGCCGCATTCGTTGGCTATGCTGACGAACCATGACGTGCCGACGTTTGCGAGTTGGTGGTCTGGTTCAGATTTAGACTTGCGGCGAGACTTGAATCTATTTGATGATGACGTGGATTTCCCCGGCATTTTAGCTCAGCGCACCCATGAGAAAAGACAGCTTTTACAATGGCTTCAACAGTTAGGCATCAGTGTTGGTGGTGACTTCGATGATCTGATAGAGGCGCCGCTAAGCCACAATCTTTGTGGCGCAATTTTGCGTGGTGCGGCCATGTGTCGTTCGCAGCTTTTTGTTGTGCAGTTAGAGGATTTAGAGCTGATGGAAACGCCGGTGAATGTACCCGGTACCAGTTTTCAGTATCCTAACTGGCAGCGTAAATTAAATGTTTCGATTGAAACTTTATTTGCGGACCAAAATGTTGCGGAATTGATGGCCGAAATTCAACGTACACGGCAAGGTTAGTTGGTTAGTTTGTGCGGCTTGGTTTTTGTATCGCGTTACCATATTTTAGGTTGACAAGTCTGAGTCGCTAGGTTTCATACATCATTCGCACTTTACCTTTAAGCGAATTCATCAACAATAATAAATAGAGATATCTCGCCTCATGACGACTTTTGTCGCTCCTGCCGTTGTAGATTCCATCGTTAATGTTTATGCCGAAGATGTGTTTTCCATCCTTGGGCTACATGAATTGAATGGACAATTTTATATAAATGCCTTTTTGCCGACGGCTCTGGCGGTCGAGGTTTTGAGTGCGGATTCGCAGCGAAGCCTTGGCCTGCTTGAGCCAAAACATGACGCGGGTTTTTTTTCCGGGGCTGTTAGTCTGCTGCAGCACTCGCCGTATCAGCTGAGGGTGACTTACGCCGATGGTGTCTGTGTCCAGGAAGATGCGTATCGTTTCTGCTCTTCGCTGTCGCCTTTCGATTTATATTTATTCGGAGAGGGTACCCATGAGCATTTGTATCGCTGGATGGGGGCACATGTTATGGCCCTCGAAGGTGTTACGGGCACCCGCTTTTGCGTGTGGGCACCTAACGCTCGGCGGGTTTCGGTGGTAGGCGATTTCAATTTTTGGGATGGTCGGCACCATATGATGCGTAAGCATATTCCTAGTGGCGTTTGGGAGGTGTTTGTCCCGAATGTGACGGCTGGGGCTTGCTACAAGTACGAAATTCTCACGCGTGAAGGGCATTTATTGCCTCACAAGTCGGACCCTTTCGGTTTTGCCGCACAACTTCCGCCTGCAACTGCTTCCCGGGTGGTTGCATCGCATTTTAGCTGGGGCGATGGGGCTTGGTGCGAGGCGCAACGCCATCAGCAAAGCCTAGAGCAACCTTTGAGTATTTATGAGGTGCATTTAGGATCTTGGCGAAGGGTTCCAGAGGAAGGAGGGCGGTATTTAACTTACGCTGAGCTAGCCGCGCAGCTTATTCCCTACGTGCAGTCATTGGGCTTTACTCATATTCAATTGATGCCGATCAGCGAGTTTCCATTTGATGGGTCTTGGGGTTACCAGCCTATAGGCTTGTTTGCCCCCACTAGCCGGTTCGGCGGGCCGGACGAGTTTCGTTCTTTTGTAGATGCGTGTCACCAGGCCGGTCTGGGTGTGTTGATTGATTGGGTGCCCGGGCATTTCCCGTCTGACGGTCATGGTTTGGCGCGTTTCGATGGTACACCGCTGTACGAACATGCTGACCATCGTCAGGGTTTTCATCCCGACTGGAATACTTACATTTACAACTATGGGCGCAAAGAGGTGGCAAATTTCCTCTTCAGTAATGCGCTTTATTGGTTCGATGAATTTCATATCGACGGGCTGCGGGTGGATGCCGTCGCCTCTATGTTGTATTTGGACTACAGCCGTAAACATGGGGAATGGATACCGAATCAATTCGGGGGGAGGGAAAATCTTGATGCAATTGATTTACTGCGCCGCGTGAATCAAAAGGTTTATGAGCGCTTCCCTGGCGCTTTGATGGTTGCAGAGGAATCTACCGCTTGGCCGGGGGTTTCGCACCCAGTGTATGCCGGCGGTTTAGGTTTTGGTTATAAATGGAACATGGGTTGGATGAATGACTCTTTGCGGTATATAAGCAAGGAGCCGGTGCATCGGCAATATCATCATCATGATTTAACCTTCAGTTTGCTTTACGCGTTTAACGAAAATTTTATATTGCCGTTGAGTCATGATGAAGTGGTGCACGGCAAGGGCTCGCTGCTCGATAAAATGCCCGGAGATGGTTGGCAGAAATTCGCAAATTTGCGCGCCTATTTAGCCTTTATGTGGGCGCACCCGGGTAAAAAATTACTGTTTATGGGCGGCGAGTTTGCTCAAGGCCGAGAGTGGGACCACGATACCAGCTTGGATTGGCATTTATTGGATATCGACTTCCATCGTGGCGTATCGCGGTTGGTGGGGGATCTGAACCATCTGTATCGCCGACAACCTGCCATGCATTGGGGTGATGCAAAGTCTCAAGGTTTCGAGTGGGTAGACGCGGATAATCGCCATCTCTCGGTATTTGCTTTCATGCGCAAGGCTGACGGCATGGCACCTCCTTTGCTCGTTGTGTCGAATATGACGCCCGTGGTGCGCGAGGCTTATCGTGTTGGTGTTCCTGTTCTCGGGTTTTATCGAGAAATTTTAAATACCGATGCAAGTCTTTATGGCGGCTCGGAGGTGGGTAATGCTGGCGGTGTGCATGCTGAGCCCGTGGCGGCACAGGAGAGGCCATGCTCGTTGAACATCACGCTACCCGCGTTGGCGACCTTAATTTTTGAGCTTGCCTGAGTGTGGATCTGACTAAGTGCCACTGGGATGGTGCGTAGATGTTAGGCTTTTTGCCGCCACAGCGATTGTGTTAGGGTTTGCGCACGCGTGGGACCTTAGGTGCCGGCCTGGCCTGCAGTTGTTGTGTTAATAATTGTCGCGGGTAGTGGTATTGCGCCGTTTTGCGGCTAGGCTTGTAAGTTCCGGAAATGATTGGGAAAGTGTAATCCCGATGGGTATTGACTGATGAACCAAGGCGAAAAGTACAGTTTACTGGCGGGCTCTCCGTACCCCTTGGGGAGCACTGCCGATGGGCGCGGCGTGAATTTCGCGCTTTTTTCGGCGCATGCCGATATGGTCGAGCTTTGCTTGTTTTCGCATGACGGTCAAACCGAATTGGCGTGTTTGGTCTTGGTGGAGCAAACCAATAATATTTGGCACGGCTATGTGCCGAATTTGCAGGCGGGAGCCGTGTATGGCTACCGGGTCTATGGCCCGTACGACCCGCACCGAGGGCTTCGTTTTAATCCGAACAAATTGCTCATGGACCCTTACGCCAAACAGCTGGTAGGGGATTTTGTGTGGCATGAATCCCACTACGGCTATGACACCGCCGAGCATGCTCAAGATTTAGCCTTCGACAATCGGGATAATGCCCATTGGGTGACCAAGTCCCAAGTGGTGGCGTTAGCGCCGCCACCGCGCCGCTTAGCTAAGTTGGTTGCTTGGTGTGACACAATTATTTACGAAGCACATGTTAAGGGACTCACCTATAAGCATCCGGAAATTGCGGAGGATATTCGGGGCACCTATGCGGCTTTGGCACACCCGGTCATGTTGGCGCATTATCAGCGGTTGGGGATCACCAGCCTTGAATTGCTTCCGGTGCAGGGGTTTTTGCAAGATCATTTTTTAATTAAGCGCAACCTTACTAATTATTGGGGCTACAACAGCCTCAATTTTTTCGCACCCCATCGGCAATATGCGGCCAGTGATGATGTGCTAGGGGAATTTCGGGCTATGGTCAGTGGGCTTCATGACGCGGGCATAGAAGTTATTCTCGATGTGGTCTACAACCATACAGCGGAGGGTAGTCAGCTTGGTCCTACGCTGTGTTTTCGCGGTATCGACAACCTGGCGTACTACGGGCTTCAAAATCAAGATGCGCGGTTTTATGTGAATGATACCGGGTGTGGTAATACGCTGAATATTCGCCACCCTCGCGTGTTGCAGTTGGTTATGGACAGCCTGCGCTATTGGGCGACGGAAATGGGCGTGGACGGATTTCGCTTTGATTTGGCCTGTGTGTTGGGGCGCGAAGCGTTAGGTTTTGATACCGGATCGGGATTTTTCGACGCGGTAATTCAAGACCCAATACTCAATAGTAAAAAAATGATTGCTGAGCCTTGGGATATTGGGCCAGGGGGCTATCAGCTCGGCAACTTCCCTGTGGGTTGGAGCGAATGGAACGACCGCTATCGCGATAGTCTGCGCCAATTTTGGCGTGGCGACGGTGGCCAGCTGCCGGAGTTTGCACGGCGTATACACGGCTCCAGTGATCTCTTCGAATATTCCGGCCGCAAGCCTTACGCCAGTATTAACTTCGTGACCAGTCACGATGGTTTTACCTTACTTGACCTGCTGAGCTATAACCATAGGCACAATCTGGGCAACAAGGAATACAACAATGACGGCCACCACGCCAACTTCAGTTACAACCATGGCGAGGAGGGGATTACCGAGAAGCTGGCGATTCGCGCGCTACGTCAGCGTCAGCAGCGTAATTTGTTGGCCTCTGTAGTCATGAGTCAGGGTACGCCAATGATCCTCGCGGGGGATGAGTTAGGTCATACTCAGCAAGGTAACAACAACGCCTACTGCCAAGACAACAGTATGACTTGGTTGAATTGGTCCGCGGCGGATCAGGAGCTTATTCAGTTCGTGGCCAATGCCACGCGGATTCGTCGTGAATTCGCTTTATTGCGCAGCAATTTTTTCATTCACAAACCGGACGAACTGGGCAGCCAACAGGGTTTTGACATCCATTGGTTGGACGCGCAGGCGCGCCCCATGCGTGACACGGATTGGCAGGAACAAAATCTGCATTGTTTAATGTGGATGCTGGAATCCAGCGTTAACTTGGCGCCCTCTCATGCATTATTGACGCTATTTAACGCGAGCAATGTCACCAATTCCTTCACCTTGCCCTTAGGTTGGCGCTGGAGGTGCTTACTGGATACACGCAGCCCCACCGGCGAGCCATTGATGGTCGATCCACCTAAAGGAAACGCTTTTCTGGTGCACGAAAAATCGCTGTTAATCTTTTGCGGTGAGTCTTTTGGCTAATGGGTGTATCCGCTGCAGAATAACTATCAACCGCT
>CAMCXE010000184.1 GCA_945882995.1 Thalassocella blandensis
GTATGGCGCCGCACGAATTAGAAGCACTGATTGATCAGGAGCTGGAAAGTCACCACGCCGAAGTGGCGCTTGTGCCTGACGCTATCACCCAGGCCGCCGACGGTCTACCGGGTTTTGGAATTGTCGCGGCGGTACTAGGGATTGTGATAACCATGGGTAAATTGGGCGGGCCGCCAGAAGCCTTAGGGCACTCGGTGGGCGCCGCGCTGGTTGGAACGCTGCTGGGCATTTTAATGGCCTACGGCTTTATTGCACCCTATGCCAATAATTTACAACATAAAAACCGCCAAGAAGCCCTATTTTACACCTGCATAAAATGCTGCCTTATTGCCTCCATGAATGGTGTACCACCACAAGTGGCCGTAGAATTTGGTCGTAAAATTTTATACCACAGCGTGCGCCCCACTTTCCAAGAGCTTGAAGAACAGTGTCGCCACAAATAAGCCCGCGGAACTAAGGAGGCCGCTTTATGGCAAAAGACGGGCAGTCGATTATTATCATCAAAAAGGTGAAAGGCCACGGCCACGGCCATCACGGCGGTGGCTGGAAAGTGGCGTTCGCCGATTTTATGACGGCCTTGATGGCGTTTTTTTTATTAATGTGGGTAATTGCCAGCACCACTCCCGCTGAAAAAGAAGCCATTTCCGGCTATTTTAAAGAACCAGGCAACACGTTTGTGATTGGCCCTGGTGGCGCCGACTCCAGCGTTGTGGATATGCAGGAAACGCAGCGCGAGGCAGACCCCGCAGACGATCAAAAAGACGAGCCCACAGAACCAGGGCGCAACCAGTCGCGGGACATCACCACGGACGAACGTGGCGCGCAGCAAGATAGTGACGAAAAAGGAGAAGGCGCAAAAGAACTCGATATAAATATTATTGAGCAGGAAATGGCTAAGCAAGAAAAGGAACAACTTGAAGAGCTGGAGGAACAACTGCAATCCGAACTGACCAAAACCGACTCCGTGTTTCAGGAATTAAAGGATCAAGTGATGATCGATTTTACAGCGCTAGGCTTACGCATCCAAATTGTGGATAAGGAGCAGCGCCCCATGTTTGATTTAGGCAGCCCAAAACTAAAACCCTATTCCACCGAAGTACTAAAAGCCCTAGCCCCTATTTTAAATAAGGTGCCGAACCACCTGAGCATTACCGGCCATACAGATTCAAAACCCTACGGTATAGGTGCAAGCTATTCAAATTGGGAGTTATCCGCCGACCGCGCCAATGCCGCCCGCCGCGCGTTAATTGCCGGTGGGTTTCCAGAGGCCAAGGTGGCTACCGTGCAAGGCATGGGCTCAATTGCCCCCTATAAGCGCGAAGAGCCCACCGCCGCCGTCAATCGACGCATTGCGATTATTGCCTTAAAACAAGCGGTTTCAGACGCTTTAAGCAATGGCAGCAGCGGCATTGATTCCTCGACATTAATGGGCTCGCCAAACCCACAAGAAACCATAGATACCAATCAGCCGGTGGAATATCAAAAGCTAAAATAATCCAATGTGGCTGGAAGTGGCACACAATGGTCAGACCTATTTTTTGCACCAAACCAACCACTTATTAGCCGAGCAAACAAAATACGTAACTATTCAGCACATTTTTCATTTTCTTACGTCATCCCCGCGTAGGCGGGGATGCAGATGGCAACCGCTCTAAAGCTATTACAATCGCCACTTAAGGGCACCTCCGGAAATTCACTTTTCGCGCGCTCGCTGCGTTATTTTCGTGCTCAGTCGGTCATTTATACCGCATAAACTCCCTCCCTCGGCGCGAAAATGCCTTGCGATCGTCACGAAAATTAAATTTCCGGAGGCGCCCTTAAGTAAAAAACCCGCATTTGCTGGTGGATCCCCGCCTGCGCGGGGATGACGGGCAAAACATGCTGAATAGTTACCAAAATACTTCGCCCTGAAGTATTTTTTTACTCGGCGAAACCACTAAAAACGCCTCCTGCGCTTGATATCAACCACTAAAATTTTACACGCACCCCAACTTGAAGATTGCGGCCCGCCTCCGGTGCTATATCACGCAAATAGGAGGTGGGATTTCTAATTTCAGCATCCAGTAAATTACTCGCTTTGAAAAATGCCGTGTAGTCTCCGCTGCGTTTTGAAAACTTATAGTCAATGCTGGCATCTATCCGGTTAGAACTGGCGGTTGGATTTTCAAATGGACCGGGATGGTTTTGTCGTGCGGCATGACTCATGCTCAGGCCTGCATGCCAACGGCTGTGCGTAAATTCCGCGGAGGCACCAACCCTTGCCGGCGTAATTCTAGGCAGGTTGTCCCCATTTGTTAGCTTCGCCACCACCTGATCACTGAATACCCGCAATGCTGTGCCGTCATTAAATGCATATTTTAATTCCGCCTCGTAACCCTGAAACACGGCGTCAGCTTGGCCATATTGATAGAGTGTCAAGTCGTCCACCGTTTCATTTTCATTATTTGCGTAGATGAAATTGGCTATTTGATTGCGATAGATATTTAAGGAAGTTTGCCAGTGCCCGAATTCGCCCTGATAGCCAAACTCTGAATTAACACTGGTTTCATTCGCCAAATGGATATTGCCCGTTAAGTAGCTCCCAGTCGCTGGGTGCGGGCCGTTTGCTAATAGCTCCTCCACACTGGGCGAACGCTGCGATCGCGCCAGGCCCAACAGCAATTTTTGATTCTCAACAAATCGCCAACTGCCGCTGGCTGACAAATTCACGCTGTCATGATGAATTTTGCGCGCAGTGTCTGGTGCAATGGATTGCCGGTCGACGCGAGCACCCCATTCACAATGCACACGTTCAAACTCCCGAGACTCCGTAATAAAAAGCCCGTTATTGTGAATATCGGATTTCGGGATAAAGGCTTCTTCGCCCACGGCAGCGAAAGTACTTTGCGCAATTTGCACACCCAAGGCGCCGCGCCATCCATACATTGCATCATGCAACGCCTCCATTCTCCCCTCATAGGCATGATTGGTGAATTGGGTACCTGGGGCACCGTCTTCCATTTCAGTGTGGCGATAGTCGTTTTGGCCTAAGTGCCCACTGATTTTTTCGACACCCACAAACGGTGCACGTTTCTCACCTTTCACATCTATGCGCGTCTGATGCATATCGATTCGCACGAGTTCTGCGCTATCCGGCGGCACGCCATAATTGTTATCGAGGGTATTCACACTCACCCCGATAAAGCCCGTATCCCCTACATAGGAGGTACCCAAGGTTGCTGCGCTAGCCCGCGTATCCGTATTGGCAACAAACCCGCTGGTGGGGTTGGTAGCGGACTCTTGATCGGATTGGGCAAAGCCGGGAACTGCCATGTCGCCACTGCGCCGCTTTACACCGTCCAGATGCACAGCCACATTGCCTGCCCCTAGGGTCAGCGTGCCAACGCCGTCAGTTGCATTGTTACCACTGCCGTAACGCAGTTCGGCTCCGCCCTCTAGGTTATCTTTGGGTAGGGCCTGAGGAATTCGATTGTCCACAACATTCACCACACCACCAATGGCCCCGGTGCCGTAACGCAGAGAGGCCGGGCCGCGTAGCACTTCTATTTGCGTGGCCAGCAATGGCTCTAAGGTGATCGCATGATCGGGGCTGGCGGCAGAAGCATCCATGGAGCCCACGCTGTCCTGCATCACCTTTACCCGATTGTCGCTTTGGCCACGAATCACTGGCAGCCCCACCCCGGGGCCGAAGCTGGAGGAGCTGACGCCTAACTCGTTTTGCAGTGTCTCCCCCAGGGTGGCTGCAGCGGCATTTTTTAAGGCGGCTCCGCTGAGCAGATTAACCGGGCGATCCACACCCTCAATTCCCTGGGAAAACAGCACCCCGGTGACTAACACTTCTTCTACCTCTTCTGCAAAAGCTGACGAACAGACACTGGTTAACACCGCCGCAAGGCAAGCGTTTGAAATTCTACGCATAAATACTCCACACACATTTAGAGCCGCAGGCCCGCAGGCCTAAACGACAGGAAAATTTGAAATATAAATTAGAGATGACTTAGGCGTAGGCGATGGGCGGGGCGCGAGCTGGAGGGAAATAGCGAAAACAGTGGCAAACAAAAATCGGCAGAAAGCCAAGGAAGGTCAAGTGTAAAAAAAGCACAACCGAAATGTGGGACGAAATTGGGAGGACTTTATCGAGAGACAAATTGGCCTGACAGAGCAGACACGAGCCGGCAGGTTCGAGCGTTGCACTGTGCACGTGTCCGGCTTCCAAACAGGCCAACAACAACACAGCCGCTATCGCGGCTAACAGCCAGCGTCGCAATTGCTTAGGTTGGAGTACCCGCGTGGAAAACATCATCATGCGCAAAACATCTACATTCAACTAGCCATGGATTGGAGGGGAAGACTCAGAGAGTTCTAAGCGCTGATGATAACGGCAGAGAGATTGTAAGTCACAGTACTGACACGTCATTAAACCACACTTTGGCTCCACCGCCGCCTGCCCCTCCGCAAATTCCTCGGCTAGCGCGCCTAGGGTTAGGCGCCATTGGGCGATCAACCGTGTCCAATCCGCTGGCATGTCGGCGTCATCGTAGTCGGCGGGGGTTTTGAGGTTTGGCAGCAGGTCGCTCATTGCTGTGAGACCAAGATACTCCAATAGCTCCAACCGCAATTGTCCGTAGGCAGCCGCTACCACCTCGGGTTGCCCGAGGCAATACAGCGGCACTTGAGGGTCGTCCGGCCGCTCGCCTAGCCAGGCCGCGATGCTGTTCTCGCCGGTTTTGTAGTCGATAACCACACGGCCGCCGTCGGGCAACAGATCGATGCGATCGCTGCGCAGCTTGAGTGTTAGGGAGCCCAGAATTAACTCGGCATCACCCTCTTGGGATAACACGGTAAACGGCGGGCGCTGCTTGTCTAGCTCCAGCCATGCGCGCAGCAACCGGGCCATACGTTGGGACTCCACGCTGCGCAACCCCGCACTCTGCAACAGCTCTGGGTCCGTGCGCCGCCAAGCATGGTCAATGGCGCGCATCAGCAGTGACTCTAAGGCTGCCTCCTCCAACGCCAGCAGCTGCGCCTGACTGCCCAGTTCAATCCAGATCATTTCAAGAGCGGCGTGCAGCAAGTTCCCGCGCAGGGCAGCGCTAACGCCCCACTGCGCCGGTGGAGCAACACGGGCCTGCAACCGGTGCCGAACAAATGCGCGAAAACCACAGGCCGCCTGATCTTTTAGGATTTGGCTGCCGCCACGCAGGGGTTCCTGCGCCGGGTTGAAGGCTGGGGCTTGATCATCCTGCCAGTCCTCAAGCACCGGCCGCGCCTGCTGGAGCAGCGCGGCGTAATCGGGCCGGGCTGCTCCAGCAGCCGCCACCGGCATTTCCGGCCAGTGCACAATGAGTGGGCTGGGCTGTAACGGCTGGTCGCCTTCGCGTAAGCCGTAACTGAAAATGACCTCGGCTGCAGCGCCAGCAAAACGTTGGGTTAGGCGTTGCGCTAAGGCGAGTTCTTTGTCTGCGCCCGACCGCGGCATGGCCAGCTGGCGCTGCCAGGCCACCGGCAGTAATGGGTTGGGAGCGGCGGCGGGTGGCCAAGCGCGGGCCTCCATTTGCATCACCCAAAGGTAGTCAAAATGCTGGCCTGCGGCCTCCAACACACCCAATACCTGAATAGGCGAATCCTCGGTTTGCGCGGCAAACGGGGTATAGGTTAGCCGCTGCAGATGGGCCAAGGCTTGCTGACGGGTCATGGGCGCTTCCACCCAATCCAGCGCGGCGAGCTGGGCCAAAATGCCGGGCCACAAGGCCAACTGTTGGTATTCCAACGAGTCGAGATTGCGCTCCCCGGGCCAGCCCCAGAGGCTCAGTTGCTCACTAAAAACCTGTGCCCACAGGCTAGCAGCTTGGCGCGCTTTGGGCAGTAAACGCCGATGCTGTTGCCACGCCAGCAGGCGCTGAGCCATGTCGCCCTGCTCCTCGGACGCGCCTGCACGCCCGGCGCCCCGAGGCCGCAGCATGCACTGTTGCCAATGCCGCAACTGTGGCGCCGCGTATTTTGCCGTCAGCTGCGCCGCCCACTGGCAACGCTGGCCAAGCTCCGCTTCACTACCCACAAACGGTGAGATCAACAAGCGCTGAATCACCCCTTCGGGCAACTTTCCCGGCCGCAGGGCTAGTACATCCAAAGCGGCACTGATCAGCGGTGTTTGGCCCAAAGGTTGAGCCACAGAAAGATTAAAACCCGGCGCGTGGCGAGGATTGTCCAGCAACCAATATTGCGGCTCAAACCAACGGGTGAACTCACGCTCCACCTCTAGGCGGCGCTGCGGCAAGTCGGGAATCACAATGCCAATGCGCGGTGGCGCAGCGCCAGCCTGTTGCACAAGCTCCCAGGCCCAGCGTACCGCCGCTGGCAGTTCTTCGGCACTGCTGGCTAAGCCTAGGCGTTGCACTTGGCCGGCTAGGGCGATGTCAGGCCGCTCCAGCCTCACACCTGCCTGCTCAAGTCGGCGCAGCAATGCCGTTTGGCTAGGGCTGAACTCGTCAAAACCTAACAAAATCAATTGCGGCGGCAGCGCCAAAACACCCGCATCACACAAGGGCATTAACAAGGCCGGCAGCTGGGCAATATCCAACCAATTATTGGCCAATAATTCCTGCTCAAACGCCTGCGCCCAAGCCAGCCACAGCTGGGTTTCTTCAAGCTCACCGGGTACCTGGGCTAAGCTTACACACCAGTCTTGCACATAGCACCAAGCTTGAGCAGCTAAAGGCGCCATGGATTCCGGCTGCAAGAGTGCGTAACCGCCGGAATGCGCCTGCAGCACACGCAACCACACCTGCGCGCTTTGACTGGCGCTCAGCAGCACACACTGAGCCTGAGGCAGCAGCGCTTTAGCCTGCACCTGCTGCCAAAGTTGTAACAACCAATCGTCCCACGCCAAGGGGCGCGAGCTCACCCAAGCCTCTCGGCCAGACGACTGCTGCCAAGCGTCGTAAGCGCCAAGCACAAAACGGCTCAAACGACGATTCGGGGTCAACAGCTGTGCGTGAGGTTCAAGCTGTGCAAACACAGGAAAATAAACGGCGAAACTGCTCAAGGTTAATCACTCGTTAGAAAAGGCCACCACGCTAACCAGCCCCGCGTGGCTATGCAAGGGTTACACGGCTAGCAGGCGCAAACGCACCAGCTGGGGAGCTAAAGGTGCGCTGGCCAACCCAGCCCCCAACAAATAGCACCGGCGCACCAACCAATCATCGGTTTACCGCTAGCAAATGGAATATTTCGCCCACAATACCCAAACCGAACGTGTAGCATAGGCGGCTGCGAATTTATTGATCAAAAAGTGGTCTGTGATAAGCGAGCGAGGAAAACCTCGGCTCGTGGCCTGCCCAACCAAACCGGCAGCCAGCGCATGCCATTGACGTCGAGCTGCATTCAGGTAGCTCGCACGCAACTCAACAAGGGGGTTAATTGTGGAAACTTTAGATGCTAGTCGGAACCTGGCCCACCAGGTCACGCATGCCCTCGGCAGAGCCATCGTCCAAGGTAAATACGCCGGGGATCACATTGTCATCACCGAGGCAGAACTGTCCGACCAATTTAAAATCAGCCGTACGGTAACCCGCGAGGCCGTGAAGATGCTGTCCGCCAAAGGCCTGCTGTCGTCGCGGCAAAGACGCGGCATTACCGTGGCGCCCTGCAACCAGTGGAATATGTTCGACGAAGACGTGTTGAGCTGGACGCTAAGCACCACCCCAACCCTGCAATTACTCAAAGAATTTGTGCAATTACGCCTAGCCATTGAACCCGAGGCGGCGGCCTTAGCCGCACTCTGCCCGGACCTAGACAAAATATTTGCCATTGAAGTAGCCGCCCAAGATATGGCCATTGCCGAAGATATTGGAGACGACATCTACGAAGCCGATATCGCCTTCCACACCGCGATTTTCGCCGCGACGCGCAACCGCTTTTTTATCCAATTTCGCAGTTTCATACGCGCGGCCCTGCGCGCCAGCGTGGTTTGGCACTTCCGCATCAAGGACCCATCTTCGGGTGCCGCCGACGATCACTTGGCAGTATTCAAGTGTATTCAGGCCCACGATGCCGAAGGGGCTAGCCGTGCCATGCGCCAAATGTTGGAAAAAAACATCGGGCTCATCGAAGCCGCACTGGCCCGTGAGCAAAACCTAGTCAAAAGCTGAACAAGCTAAAGTGCCCAAGGCAAATTGTGCGCTAGTGCGATTTGCCTTATTGACTTCAGTCTGCCTATTAGCACGCCTCCAGCCCCCCTCCGCAATGTCATTAACCTGAATCCGTAGATTCACCCTTCATAAAAGATGTTCAAGCTATTGAATATAAAGAACTTTATCGTTAAAATTGGGCCTCAAAAAAACTCACCTACTAGGTTCCCATGAAACGTTTCAAACTGGCCAAATCAAGTGC
>CAMCXE010000185.1 GCA_945882995.1 Thalassocella blandensis
GCAACCAATCGTCCATGGAGGGCGGCAGCAGGAAGTTGGTGTTGCGATCAATGGTTATGAAGCGGGACATGGCGGCATTCTGTGGTGTGGGAGGCCTATTTTCTCATGGGGCCTAACGACGGGCCAGGAAAGTCCGACAGGCTGCTAGCACTGGCAAACCTGTAACCGACCGTCCGCCTGTTACTGGAGGCTCTTCCAGCACAGGAAAACCTGTAACCGATCGCCCACCTGTGACCGGCAGCTCTTCGAGCACTGGCAAACCTGTAACCGATCGCCCACCTGTGAACGGCAGCTCTTCCAGCACTGGCAAACCTGTAACCGACCGTCCGCCTGTTGCTGGCAGCTCGTCTAGCACTGGCAAACCCGTTACTGACCGCCCACCTCTAAGCGGCAGCTCTTCTAGCGCAGGCAAACCGGTAACCGATCGTCCAGTCGGCTCAAGTAGCTCGTCCAGTGCCCGAGGTACCACTTGGCCCAACAACGTCGCGGGGGCATCCAGTTCCGGCGGCAACCAGGGGGATAAAATTCAACCCACCGCGCCAACCGAACTTCACATTGCCGCCAGCCTAAGCCGTGCTATCACCCTGAGTTGGAAGCCCGCGCAGGACAACCTGGCCGTTGCCTACTACAAAATCTGGCGCAACGGGCAGCTCATCGGTTATGTGGCCGCGAGCGAGCTGAACTACACCGACCAAGACTTACAGCCCAATACCCACTACCACTACGCCGTAACAGCGGGAGATAAGGCGGGGAATGAATCCGTTGCGGCGATGATTGAGTCAAAAACTCTGGGGGTTAGCGGGACGGTTACACTGACTTGGATGGAGCCCACCGAGCGCGCTAATGGCGAACATCTGTATATTACCGACATCGCCGGCTACCAAATTCGCTACAAGTTAATCACCGCGAAGGACTACATCGTCATCGACCTACCCGCCGGTACAACCCGCTATAGCTTTGGCGACTTGATGGGTGACTATATCTTCGAAATATCCACAGTGGACACGGACGGCGTGCAAAGTAACTTTGTGTCGGTGCCCGCAAACTAGGTTGGCCTGCCCCACCTCAACACCGGCGCCAAGGCGCCGGTTTTTTTTGCCCGCAAGGGGGTCTTGCCCCGTCATGCACACCCGGACACTGAACTAGAATAGGCGCCCAACCTAACCTCCTCAGGCGCTTTAACTTATGCAACGTTCAGTAATTCAGTGGCTTCACTACCCACTGCGGGCGCTTCTGGCCACCTGCCTGCTTACCGCCTGCAGCCGCCAACCGGACGTGATTACGCTCAGCGGCGCCACCCAGGGCACAACTTATCACCTATCGTATTGGTCTCCGCCGCAGGGCAATTCCGCAACGCCGGAACAGCTGCAAGCCTCCGTCACTCAAGCTCTCGCGCAAATTGATCTGCAGCTATCGAACTACCGTCAAGACTCCATAATTGAGCGATTTAACGCGTCAAATACAACCACGCCATTTGCCGTAGCGCCGCCCCTGACGGAGCTGGTGACGGCGGCACGCGCTGTTAGCCTCGCCACAGCAGGCTGTTATGACCTGACGATAAAACCGGTGTTTGATCTTTGGGGGTTTAAGGCTGAGGTATTTCACGAGCCCTCGGCAGAGGCATTAGCCGCCCAGCTGGCGCGGGTTGGCATGGCGAAATTGCTGGTGGACGATGCGGAACACCTACGCAAAACTCAGCCCGATTTACAGGTGGATTTTGGCTCCATCGGCCAAGGCTACTCTGTAGGCAGACTAGCCAGCCTGTTCGAGGCCGCGGGCATTCACAATTACCTCGTAGAAATTGGCGGGGAGATGCAAATAGCGGGCGCCAAACCCGATGGCAATCCTTGGCGCATAGCACTGGATAAGCCGCTAACCGACAGCCACCGCTGGCAAAAAGTGCTGCGGGTTAAGCCCCCTGCACCACTGGCAATTATGACCTCGGGCACCTATCGCCATTATTTTGAACACAACGGCAAGCGCTACAGCCATATTCTGGACGGCCGCACCGGCCGCCCCATCACCCACCACACGGTGTCGGTGACGGTCCTACACAACAACGCCACGCTGGCCGACGCCTGGAGCACAGCCCTGCTGTGCCTAGGCCGCGAGGCAGCCTTGGCATTGGCCAACTCGCAGGGGCTGGCGGTATTGTTTGTTGAGCAAACCCCCAGTGGTTTGGTAGAGTTCCCCAGCAAGACCTTTGGGACCTTGGCCGGGGTGGCGGTGGCTGATCCAGATTAACTCAGGTGCGGCGAACCGAGCAGCAGGACAGCCTTTGCGCCGAAGCAAGTCTATACTTCACGCACCAACCCACGAGCCACAGTGCATGCCGCCAACCCTAGTTCGCCGCCTTCTGCAGATAACGCTGTTGACCATGCAATGCCAGTGGGTCGAGGCCGCCTTTGCACCCGAGGACGAATTACGTTTCACGCACCTGATGGAAGAAGCCATCGTTGATGATGTGAACATTCACGGGGTAAACGCGATTAGCACAGATGCACAAGGGCGCATGTGGTTTGGCGGCGAGGCCGGGTTAGTGCGTTTTGATGGTCACGAATACCAGCCTATGCACACCCTGGCCAATGACCCCACGAGCCTGAGTAATCAGACCGTATTGGACCTTTTTCTCGACCGCGAACAGGTGTTATGGGTGGCCACACAACAGGGGCTTAACCGCTTTAACCCCGCCCAAGACAACTTCATTCGCTATTTCCACGACAAGGCTACCCGCGCCAACGATCGGTTCAGCAGCTTGACCGAAGACCCCGAGGGCAATCTCTGGCTCGGCAACGCTCAAGGCCTCGACAAGCTAGACTCCAAACGCGAAAACCTGCAGCCGCAGCCGGAATTTGCACACATGGATGTGCGTAAAGTGCTTGCGGGCCAGGACGGCATCCTCTGGGTGGGAACACTTGATCGAGGCTTGGCGAAATTTAACACCCGCACTCGAGAAATCCGCTGGTACCGCCATGACCCCCAGCAAGCCCACTCACTGCCCGCGGACGATGTGCGCGCCCTTAGCCTAGACCGTCAACACCGGCTTTGGGTAGGTACGTTCGGCGGCGGCGCGGCGCGCTTGGATGCGCAAGCTGAGCGTTTCATCCGCTACCACAAAGACCCAACCAAATTCTTCCATCTCGGCGGCAATATAGTGATGGATTTACACACCGATGCCGCCGGCAATCTATGGGCGGCCACATCGCCCGGCGGTGTCAGCCGCTACGACCCGCAGCTAGATCAGTTTATCCCCAGCGACCGGGAAGCTGGGCGCCCAGACTCCCTTGCCTCCACCAAGACCCGCAAAATTTTTAGTGACCCACAGGGTGACCTTTGGGTAGGCCTGTTTCCCCGAGGCGTGGATCAGCTGAGCCTATTCGCCCAGCATTTCCACAACTATCGCGGTGGCACGGGCTACCAAGGTCTGAGCAATAGCAGCGTGTTAAGCCTTTGGCCAAGTGCCGGCGGCGATCTCTGGATTGGTACCGAGGGCGGACTGAATCGATTTGATCCGGTTAACCAACATTTTAGTCACTACTCTCCCGGTGGCGACAACGCCCAAGCCCTGCAAGACGACGCCGTATTGGCGTTAGCCCCCGCTGAAGGCGACCGCCTCTGGGTGAGCGTATGGGGAGCCGGCCTATACAATTTCAACCCCGCCAGCCAGCATTTTGAACTCATCAAACCCGCTCCCGGCCAGCCATTCGGACTGCAGACACCCTTCACCTGGACCCTACTCAAGGGCGGACATGACGAGCTTTTGCTGGGCGGAGAGGCCGGCGGGCTCCACCAGTGGCTGGGCGGCGAACGTTTTCAAACCTACTTCAGTGATTTGGATGATCCCCAGTCCATCAATGCCAATCCCTTGCGAGCGCTGTATCAAACTCAAGACGGGCGGATTTGGGTAGGGGGCTACGCTGGGTTGAAAGAATTTATCCCTGAGCGCCGCACACTGGTACGACACCTGCGCAACAGCCCCGAGGCCAGCGCGCTGAGCCGCAATATCGTGGGGCTATTCGAAGACCGCGATCACCAATTGTGGCTCTGTTCCGAAGACGCCGGTGCTACCCGCTATAACACCCGCAGCGGCGAAACATACAATTACGGAATTTCCAATGGTCTGGCGTCCAATGCCGTGACCAGCGCACAACAAGATAACGCCGGATTCATTTGGTTGAGCACCGGCAAAGGCTTAGCGCGCATTAACCCTAAGGACCATAGCGTAATTAATATCGATAAAAACAATGGCATAGTGGGCAACAATTTTAACCGTAACGCCTCCTACAAAGATTCACAGGGCAACTTGTATTTTGGCGGTGCTGACGGCTTAACCGTGTTTGACCCGGTAGCCGTATTCGCTGAGCTCCCGCTGGGCCCCAAAGTGATCATTCAACGCCTGCGCTTGCACAATCAACTCGCCACTATAGGGCAGCCAGACTCAGTGTTACCCCAAGCCATTGACCAGCTAGATGCCATTACCCTTAACCACCATCACTCCCATATTACCTTGGAATTTTTTGCGCAAAGTTTCCGTGCCCCGCAACTAAATCAGTATGCCTATCAACTGGAAGGGTTTGATGCCAACTGGCACCAGGTTGGCCATAACCACACCGCCACCTATACCAATTTACCGCCGGGCGATTATGTTTTTAAAGTCAAAGCCGCCAATAGCTTGGGTGTTTGGAGCGATCAACCTACGCAGTTGCGACTACACATAAAACCCGCCCCTTGGCGCTCCACTGCAGCATGGGCACTCTATTTTCTAGTGTTTGTGGGCGCCGTATATTATGTATTTCGACAACAACAAAAACGCATCGCCCTACAACACGCACAACAACTCAACACCGAATTGCGACACCTCGTTAAATTGAAAGACGCATTTATCGCCAACACGAGTCACGAATTACGCACCCCCCTAAACGGCATTATCGGCTTGGCCGACGCCCTGCAAGACGGCTCGCAAGGCGAAGTAACCAGTGGAATGCGCACCAGCCTGCAAATGATTGCAAACAGTGGGCGCCGGCTTTCGCTATTGATTAATGATATTTTGGATTTTTCAAAATTATCGCAACAGGCACTGCAGTTAAATCTCCAACCTGTCGACCTACGCGCGGCGATTGCCAACGCCATAGACTTAACCAAACCCTTGGCCATGGAAAAATCGTTAACGCTAATCGATACCATCGCCGCCGATGCGCCAAGGGTATTAGCCGATGCGGAACGCCTACAACAAATTTTGCTGCATTTAATTGGCAACGCTATAAAATTTACGCCTGCAGGCAGCATAACCCTAAGCAGCCACGTGCACGCTGGAATGGCGATAATCAGTGTAAAAGATACGGGCATAGGCATTAGCCAAACCGATTGCGCAAAACTGTTCGTTGAATTTTTGCAACTGGACAACAGCGACACCCGTGCACAAGGCGGCACAGGTTTAGGGTTGGCGATTTGTAAACAATTAGTGCAACTGCATACTGGCG
The DNA here is from genome assembly GCA_945882995.1 of Thalassocella blandensis. Lineage (GTDB taxonomy): Bacteria > Pseudomonadota > Gammaproteobacteria > Pseudomonadales > Cellvibrionaceae > CAMCXE01. The sequence continues at coordinate 5,481 of CAMCXE010000185.1, forward strand.
AACTGCGCGTAGAATCCACGTTAGGCAATGGCTCCACCTTTTATTTTTCATTACCCATTGCCCTGCGGCCCGCCGCGCTGGTTGAAAACTCGAAACCACTTGAAACGCCGTCCGCAGCGCAGCCCACTGCGCCAACCGAAATTCCCCCTAAAAATATCAGCCCCCCGGCAAGTCCGCAAACAAGCGTCAAGCAAGGTACGCCACTCAATACACAGCAAATCACGCACAACCGCGTTAGCATTTTAGTCGTGGATGACGATGCCATTAATCGGATGGTATTAAGCAGTATTTTAAAGCTGCACAATTACACCGTCCTGGAGGCGTGTGGTGGCCAGCAGGCGCTGGATATTCTCGCCGCGGGAACCCCAGTGAACTTGGTAATACTGGATGTCATGATGCCAGGCATGAATGGCTACGAAGCCGCCATGCTTATGCGTGTTAGCTATGCAACCAATCAATTGCCTATCATATTTTTAACGGCCAAAAGTTTGAGCGATGAATTGGTGCGAGGTTTTGTGGCTGGCGGCAATGATTTTCTTACCAAGCCCGTGGCTAAAAATGAATTATTGGCCCGCGTTGCCAGCCACTTAGCCTTAGCCAATCACAGCGCCGTGGCCAAAATACCCACGGAAAATTCTGCCCTTCTAGCGCAATCCAAACATCAAGAATTACAGGCCCTCAACAAAATTATTGAGGGCCTAAACCGAGAAATGGTGCCTGAAAATTTGGTCAAACTGCTGCTAGAACAAATGCGCAGCTTAATCCCTGCCACACAGGGAATCAGCCTCTGGGTATTAGACTCTGGCAATAAAACGATACGCAGCTTAGGCTTGGCTAAACAGCATGAGGCGATGCCCACCAACGCAATAACCGTGAACGCCCCCTTTATCGCCACACTACACCAGCTAACGCAAAATCAATTACCGGTGTATGCGCTTAATACATTTATTAACACACCGCTACATGCACTTTTCGCACTATTTGAACAGCCGAATCAAACACTGATTACGCCCTTAACGTTTGAAGAAAAGGTTTTAGGCTTTGTTGTGCTCACGCACGACTTGCCAGCGGATGCGTCATGCAACACCATCAGCACGGCGCTCAATCACATCCGAGCCTACGCCGCAAGCGTGTTGCTTAAAGCCAAACTGATGCAGAATTAAGGGCGCCTCCGGAAACTCACTTTTCGCGCTCTCGCTGCGTTATTTTCATGATTTATACAGCATAAACTCCCCCCTCCGCGCGAAAATGCCTTGCGATCATCGCGAAAATTGAATTTCCGGAGGCGCCCTTAATAAGCAAAAAATAACGTGGCCCAACTATCAACCCGGCACCAAAATACATCGTCCTGATGTATTTTGGTTGCGCAGCAAAGCCGCCAAAAACGCGTCCTGCGTTTGCTATTAACCCGACATTTTTGGATGCCGGGTTAATACTTGCGTAATTACCATTGTAACTATTCAGCACATTTTTCATTTTCGTACGTCATCCCCGCGTAGGCGGGGATCCAGATGGCAACCGCACTAAAACTATTACAATCTCCGCTTGAGTAAAAACCCCCTATTTACCGCTGGATCCCCGCCTGCGCGGGGATGACAGGCAAAACATGCTGAATAGTTACTTACCATTTTTCTATGGTATTCGGGAAACGCTGGCGATCTTCCGGTGTGGCAGTATCTTTACATTCGCCGCGTAACCGAATTTGGCTCTCTCCAGCAAAACGCCCCAGCATTAAATACCCGCCTCGACAAAAGCCATTTTTGTCCAGCAGATCCTCCAGCTGATATTTTAAATAGGCGTCGGTGCGCCGCTGCTGCACCACCGAACGCGAATCTTCGTCCATATAGGCGTTGCCGCGCCGTTTCAATTGGCGCATAGGGTCTTGGGATTTGGGTGCAACACTCAACTCAAAACGCTTGCTGTTATCTGTGCTAATCAGCGTGCGAAAATTCACAGCGCCTAAATCGGAGTGGCCATAATGACCACAGCCTGTGAGTAGTATGGTCGCGCATAAAAAGGGTGTAAGCGGTAATTTAAGCATGGTAGTGATCATGGCGAGTGGCGGGCGGTGGCATAAAACCGGAAGGCTATCATGCCGCAGCCGTTTAACCTAGCAACCTCAGCTGGGCGCCAAAAAGCTGTGTAACCCGTCGGAGTACGCAGTAAAAGTTAAAAATGACGCGCAACCTCGTGGGTTGCGCAGACGTTGGTGAGCCAACTGAGGTTTCTACAGTGGCGATTTAGGCAGAGCGTCCCCTTTGTGCCCATCACACTGTTTCGGACCATTCATGTGCTTAGACCCTTTGCCATGCATCGCCTCCAATTGCGCCAACTCCTCGGGCGTTAAAATAGCCGCCAATTTTACGCGGTGCGCCTTATGCAGCACCTCCATTTGCGATTTAAATTCAGCTTCTTCTGCATCAACGGCGGCGGCATGGTCGCCAGTTAAGGCCAATCGCTGAGAAAGCGACTTGTGCACAGGGCATTTTCCCGTCGCACAGTCGGCAAATGCCCCTGCGCTAAGGCCTAAAACAATAACTACACCAACGAGAGATTTGATCATACTGGAATTCCGATAAGGCGGTTTAGGGGGAAGCGCCAATGCCATTACCTGAATCCGTAGATTCACCCTTCATAAAATATGTTCAAGCCATTGAATATAAAGAACTTTATCGTTAAAATTGGGCCTCAAAAAAACTCACCCATCAGGTTCCCATGAAACGTTTCAAGCTGGCCAAATCAAGTGCGGATATTGTAAGCCATGCAGGACTGGCCCTAGTGGGGCGCGCCATTCATCATTACACATCGTTGGCAAGCACGGTGGATCGCAGTCTAAAGCTTCGCCACGGCATCGCC
>CAMCXE010000186.1 GCA_945882995.1 Thalassocella blandensis
GCCCTACGTTTTGGGCAAACGCATCAAGTGCGACGTTTACAAGAATTACACGAGGGTATTGTCTAATGGCATTTCAAAAATTTCCCATGACGGTTGGCGGCGAACAAAAGCTGCGCGAAGAACTCGACCAGCTTAAAAAAGTGGATCGCCCACGCATTGTGCAAGCCATCGCCGAAGCCCGCGAACACGGTGACTTAAAAGAAAATGCCGAATACCACGCGGCGCGTGAACAACAAAGTTTTTGCGAAGGTCGCATTCAAGAAATTGAGGGCAAGCTTTCTAACGCACAGATTATCGACATTACCGTAATGCCTAAAACTGGCAAAATTATTTTTGGCAGCACCGTTTCGCTACTGAATGTCGAAAACGAAAAACACGTGGTGTATAAAATTGTGGGGGAAGACGAAGCGGATATTAAGGTCCATAAAATATCCGTAGGCTCCCCCATCGCCCGCGCCCTCATCGGCAAAGAAGAAGGCGACACGGTAATCGTAAAAACGCCCGGTGGCGATGTGGAATATGAAATTGAGGAAGTGCAATACGTTTAGATAATTTACCGCTGGCTTATAAAACCATTGTCGGCGCTGGGCTGGCTATGGTTTTAGCCGCGAGTAGATAACTCCGCCACAGCATTAAACTGAGGATTTTATGAATTTTGTATGTGCCATAACGCTTCTTTTTATCCTCGCAGGCTGCTCCAGCACGCCAACCGCAGCAACAAAAGCAACCACGGCACCGACAGACAAAACCGAATCACCAGCCGCCGCGGCAATGTCGCATGCGCTAGCCAGCCTGCAACGCGGCTCCACGAAAGAAGCCATTACCCAATATCTCGACCCACTCCTAGCCGACTTCGATAAAACCTATGGCCATTCCGCGCAAAAAATTTACTGCGCGCGCAGCACCAAAGAAACCCTGTATTACATGGTGCTAGCGTCATCCACCAAACAAGGCGCCGTAGCACTAAATTCCGAATGGTCCGACGCACTTTATTTAAAAGCCTACGCCTACATAGACCTAGGCGATTTGGAAAATGCCAAAATTTACCTCAACAAAGCCCTAGTCTTAGCGCCTAAAAATGCGCGCTATCTATCAGAGCTGGGCCATATCTATCAATCTGAAAAAAATTGGAGCCAAGCAAAAGCCACTTTCACCCAGGCCGTAGAAGCCGCCGAATCATTTTCCCCAGACCCAATCAAAAAATTTGAGTTAGTGCGAGCCAAGCGCGGCATTTCATTTGCACTGGTGGAAACTGGGCATTTGACTGAGGCCGAAACAATTTTGAAAGAATGCCTAACCATAGACTCGCTGGACCCCAAAACACTGTCTGAACTTAAGTATGTTCGGTCACTGATGGCTGGGGGGCAGAAATAGCTGCTTAAGCCAAGCTTTTAGCATTGCCTAATCAGCTTGCTCTGAATTACCAAATATCCAATACAAGGACCTGGAATTTAAGACAAAAGCGGCCTCAACTTTATCGTTACCTTCGATTACCTTAAAACTTATAGGATGCCAGCAAAAAAATACCCTTTTTACCGAATCAGCCAATGGTAGCCTTCCTGCGAAATCTGGAAAAGTATTTCAGGTGCTATCACCAAGAGTAAAATATTTCTTAAACCTCGCTCTCGCAACATCAAACTGACCTACAAACCATTCGGCTTCTGAATGCATACCGTCCACAATAGTGTTGTGGTTGTAGCCTTCAGGTATTATTTGGTCGCGATCACGGTACTCCCCCGTAAAACGTTGAAGCTTGGCGCCATGCTCGTAAACTTCATCAAGATACAGGCGAATTTCCTTCCCAAAAATAAATTCCGCATGATATACAGCGTCCCGAAATTTAAACAATTCCGCCGGGGTTACCTTTAAGTCACGAACGACTATAGCCAAAAATTCCATCAGAGCTGAAAAAATCGCCGGCCTCTTTTCATACAAATCAAAACATAATTTTTTCTTACTCGTTTGCCACTGCTGCCAAGCGATATATACTGCAATGATAGCGATTAGCGGTGTCAAAAAAGCTTTGGATGCATCTAAAATTTGTTCAATACACATGAGCGATCCCAAAAAAATCTGGTGGAGTTCAAGGTTAGGACTTATTATTTAATTATTGAAGACGCATCGCCGCGAAGTAGTTTGATCGCCGCATCATCTTCAGGAACAGCGACCTCAACTTTACGGCCTGTATTTTTCCCAACATGTGGGGTCATTGCAACAACCATATATGGCATGACTAAGCGTAGGTCATTGCTAGACCCAATGCTCACGACATTAGTTTTCCAGACTTGAGCCAGTCTACTGTCCTTGGCGTACTCAACAACGTCATAAGCATCTAGTAATAAAAACCTTGAATGCCTCGTAATCGTATCGATCTGAGTGGTTGACCCTGTCACTCCATATGTTGGGGTGTAAGTTGTCCTGCCAGAATACGTTGCCGTGTTACCGTAAAAAGATATAGACCCGGAGGAGTTTGCGGAAGCCACTCCAGTTTGCCCCCAAGTCGGCAGCGCGTAGCTGTACTGATAGGTTTCAGGATCACCTATTGCGTAACTAAGAAAAATTGCCACGTCAGCGTCGTGAAGGCTCGCCACCTTTGTGAAACCTGCGCCACTTAAGACTTTATCAATATATGCTGCAAATTCTTGAAACTGAAGGTCGCCAACGTCGACACCTTTTCCTCCGGGTAGAAGTACGTAGCGCCGCTTTTCGGCCGCGTCAGATCTTGCTAGTGAGTCAACAGTTGAATGAAATGTTTTAGGCGCCACACCTGGCTGTACCGTAGCGCAACCGGACACGACGATTGCACCGATTATAGCTATCGCCCGAAAATATTTGACCTGCAGCATAAAAATTCCTTGTTAGCTTTATCTGAAATACGATTTGTAATGTGACGATCTAACTTGCTATCTGCGGACTCAGTTAAAATGAGTCGCAATGAAATGTTTAGGGCGATACCACCGGCACAAATCCGTTATTGAATTATGTGGCTCCCATTTTCTCTGCACACTATGTTTCCTTAGGTGAAATTACCGAAGAGGCGAAGTATTTAAAATACCGATTATCCCCGCTAGCAATACTATAAGGTAGATTCCAAAAGAAGCCTTCCCTTTGCAGTTTAACGAATGTTGCCGGACACAGCTACTCTCTATCGTATCGAGGGCTAATACTTATGCAGCGCCGCACCGCCCTAAACGCAGTCAATCAATATTTATTCTAAAAGCCCCCTGGCATCCCGTTTACTCGCGATGCAGACCTGTCATATAACGTAGGAGCTCCCCACCCCCACCCGCACTGCTACAATGCAGCCCCCAATTTTCAGTAGTGCCCGCGGTTATGGACGTCTCTCACCTGCTCGACAAACTCAACGACCCGCAACGCGAAGCGGTGTGTGCTCCTGCCTGCCATCAGTTAATTTTGGCCGGTGCCGGCTCGGGCAAAACGCGGGTGTTGGTGCATCGCATTGCGTGGTTAATTCAGGTGATGGGTGTGCCGCCGCATCGCATTATGGCGGTAACCTTTACCAATAAAGCGGCCAAGGAAATGCGCGAGCGTTTGCAGCAGGTGCTGGGCGACGCCTCCATGGCGGCGTTTCGCAACCTCTGGGTGGGTACGTTTCACTCCATTGCCCACCGCCTCCTTAAAACCCACTGGCAGGATGCAGGCCTGCCGCAAAATTTCCATATTTTGGATTCCGACGACCAGCTGCGTTTAATTAAACGTGTCTACCAAGGGCTGACTATCGACGAAGAACGCTGGCCGCCGAAGCAGGCGCAGTGGTTTATCAATGAACAAAAAGATGAAGGGCTGCGCGCGGCGCATATTGGCGAAGGGCACGACCCGTTTTTAGTAACCATGAAGGCCGTTTATGCCGGCTACGAGGAGGCCTGTGAGCGCGGCGGTATGGTGGATTTTGCCGAGCTGCTGCTACGCTCCCACGAGCTTTGGCTGCAAAAACCGTTGCTGTTAAAACATTATCAGGAGCGTTTTAGCCACATTTTGGTGGACGAATTCCAAGACACTAATGCCGTGCAATATGCCTGGCTGCGGGTGTTGGCGGGCAATGCGGCGCATGTGACGGCGGTGGGTGACGACGACCAGTCCATCTATGGCTGGCGTGGTGCGCGCATCGAAAATATTCAGCATTTCACCAAGCATTTTCTGGAAACCCAAACCACACGGCTGGAACAAAACTATCGCTCCACCAAAACCATTTTGGACGCGGCCAATGCGGTGATTGCCAATAATGCGGCGCGCCTTGGCAAACACCTGTGGACCGAAGATACCGCGGGTGAGTTAATCGACCTTTACGCCGCCTTTAACGAACAGGACGAAGCGCGGTTTGTGGTGGAGCGCATTGAAAATTGGGTGCGCGGCGGCAACCCTCGCGCCAGCGCGGCCATTTTGTATCGCTCCAATGCCCAATCCCGCGTGTTGGAGGAGGCGCTAATTCGCGAAGGCGTGCCCTACCGCATTTACGGCGGCCAGCGCTTTTATGAGCGCCTGGAAATTAAAAACGCACTGGCCTACCTGCGCCTACTGCAAAGCCGCGACAACGATGCGGCCTTTGAACGGGTGCTCAACACCCCCACGCGGGGCATTGGCAGCCGCACGGAAGAAACCCTACGCCTAGCGGCGCGGGAGCAAAACATCTCGCTTTATCAGGCCGCCCTAGGCCTGCTGCAGCACAACAGCCTGCCCGGCCGCGCCGCCACCGCCCTGCGCGGCTTTTTGCAGCTGCTGGCCAGCCTTGAAAAAGACACCCAAGACATGAACTTGGCAAGCCTAGTGGGCCATGTCATCAACGCCAGCGGACTACTGGAATTTCATCAAAACGAAAAAGGCGAACGTGGCCAAGCGCGGGTAGAAAACTTGCAGGAATTGGTTAACGCCTGCGGCGCCTTCAAAACCGACGATTCCGACCTTAGTCCGCTGGCGCAATTTTTAGACAATGCCGCCTTAGACGCCGGCGACGCCCAAGCCGAAGACTACGAAGACGCCGTGCAATTAATGACCCTGCACAGCGCCAAAGGCTTGGAATTCCCCTTGGTATTTTTAGTGGGACTGGAGGAAAACCTGTTCCCGCACAAAATGTCCGCCGGCACGCCAGAGGGTTTAGAGGAGGAGCGCCGCCTGTGTTACGTGGGCATCACCCGCGCCATGCACAAGTTGGTGATGTGTTACGCCGAAACGCGGCGCCTGTACGGCAGCGAGGTTTTTAATAGCCAGTCGCGGTTTATTCGCGAAATTCCCCGGGAATTGCTGCAAGAAGTGCGGTTGAAAGCCAGCATTACGCGGCCCGTTACCAGTAAATTGCAGCAGCAAAAAGTGGGAAGCGACTTCGGCAATTTTGGCCTTGGCCAGAACGTGCGCCACAGTATTTTTGGCGACGGCGTGATTACCCAATTTGAAGGCCAAGGCGCCAGCGCGCGGGTACAGGTGAATTTTGGCAAACAGGGCAGTAAATGGTTAGTGGTGCAGTATGCGAAGCTGGAGGCGGTGTAGGTAGGGCGCATAACTGAGCGGGACTGCACGACTTGCCTAGCGCAGCCGCGCTAACACCCGCTACCGCTGAACTATTTTATCGCCCAGCACTTGACCGAGATCAAAACCTTCTATACTTTCAGTAATTACAGAAAACTCAGAATGTCGGTAGCCGCCCCCTAATTGGCAAAGCAGAGGGCCGGGGCTTGCCGATACGCAGTCCCCTGTAGTCTCACCGAGGTAATACCCATGGTCGCGGATACCCTACTGCTTTCACGCCTGCAATTTGCAGCCAACATTTCCTTTCACATTTTATTCCCGTCCATAACCATCGCCTTGTGCTGGTTTTTATTGTTTTTCAAAGTGCAATTTAATCGCACTGGAAATACCGTATGGATGCGCATTTATCGGTTTTGGGTAAAAATTTTTGCGCTGACTTTTGCACTGGGTGTAGTCAGCGGCATCACCATGAGTTTTCAGTTTGGCACCAATTGGCCGGGTTACATGCGCATTCTCGGCAATATTGCGGGGCCACTGCTGGGTTACGAGGTGCTCACCGCATTTTTTTTGGAGGCGACTTTCCTTGGCATTATGCTGTTTGGCATGCATCGCGTGTCTAATCGCGTGCATACCCTAGCCACGCTGTTAGTGGCGCTGGGCACCAGTTTGTCGGCCTTTTGGATAATTGCCTTAAATTCATGGATGCAAACCCCAGCGGGTTTTGAGATGCGTAATGGTGTGGCGTTTCCCGTGGATTGGTTTGCCATTATTTTTAACCCTTCCATGCCCTACCGTTTAGCACATATGGTCACCGCATCCGGCTTAACCGCGGGTTTTTTAATTGCTGGTCTTTCGGCCTATCGCATTCTGCAGGGCGACCCCAAACCGGCCCCGCGCCTTGCGCTTAAAGTTGCCGTGGTAGCCTGCGGCTTGTTAATTCCACTACAAATATTTTTGGGCGATTTACACGGTTTAAATACGCTTAAATATCAGCCCGCCAAAATTGCGGCTATGGAGGCGGTTTGGCACACCGAACAGGGCGCACCATTAGTATTATTCGCCCTGCCCGATGCACAAACCCAAACCAATAAATTCGCCGTGAGTATTCCAAAGCTCGCCAGTTTAATTTTGCATCACGACCGTCAAGCGGAAATAAAAGGCCTGAATGAATTCCCAGAGGCCCACCCACCCGTTGCACCGGTATTTTTTGCATTCCGTATTATGGTGGCTATGGGCGTATTAATGCTGGTGGTGGCATGGCTAGCCAATTGGCAGCTATGGCGCCATAAAACCCTGTCACCGCTTTTATTAAAAGTATTGGTGAGCATGACATTTTCCGGTTGGCTGGCCACCCTAGCCGGTTGGTACGTAACAGAAATTGGCCGCCAACCCTATTTGGCCACGGGCATTTTAAAAGCCAGCGATGCCGTAACCACCGTGGCGCCGGCGCATGTGGGCTGGTCGTTGAGCCTTTATCTGTGCCTTTATGCCGCGCTACTGTTCGCCTATGTGCGCACCCTGTTTGTGATGGCGCGCAGAGCCGTAGCGGTAGACGCGGCGGATGAACCTACCAGCCCACCGCAACCATTAATCCCCCAAGGCGAGGTGCACTCATGAATACGCTAACGGTGTTAACTGGCCCAGCATTTTGGTTGCCCGTGGTATTTATTGGCCTGATGGCACTGGCATTTTTTATGTACGCGATTTTAGATGGCTACGATTTGGGCGTGGGCATTTTATTACCCTATAACACGCCTAACGATAATTACGAAGCACAGCGCGACACCATGATTGCCTCCATAGGCCCATTTTGGGATGCCAACGAAACTTGGCTGGTGCTGGGCGTGGGCATACTGCTAATTGCCTTTCCCGCCGCACACAGTTTTATTTTAATGCAGCTGTATTTACCCGTAACCCTAATGCTGGCAGGTTTAATTTTGCGCGGCGTGGCGTTTGATTTTCGCACCAAAGCCGCCGAGGATCATAAAAACCTATGGGATAGCGTTTTCAAAGGCGGTTCACTGCTCGCAACGATGGCCCAGGGTTATATGCTGGGTGCGTTTGTGATGGGTTTTGAGCAGACCCTAGCGGCTTATATTTTTGCGGGTATAAGCGCAATTTGCGTAACCGCCGGCTACAGTTTTATTGGCGCCACCTGGCTGGTGATGAAAACCGAAGGCCCCTTACAAATGCGCGCCGCGAAATGGGCACGCCTAAGTGGCTGGCTTACCGCACTGGGTATAACCGCGGTCTCCATTATTAACCCGCTGATTAACCCGGCGATTTTTGCCAAATGGTTTGGCAGTTCCGCCGTGATTGTGTTGCTAATAATTCCCGTGCTGTGCGGCGGCTTATTTATCTTAGTGGATCGCCATTTAAAACAAGTGCCGCACACTCATGACCACAACTGCTGGATCCCCTTCGCCACCACCGTGGCAATTTTTATGTTGTGTTTTATGGGCTTGGCTTACAGCTTTTTCCCCTTTATCGTGCCCGGCCAACTAACCATCTGGCAAGCCGCCAGCGCACCCGAGTCGCTGTTATTTATTTTCTATGGCGTAATTGTGGTGCTGCCCACGATTTTAATTTACACCGCGTTTTCGTATCGGGTGTTTTGGGGGAAGGCTACGTTGTTGAAATATTATTGAGGGGGGCAATGTCATTAACCTGAATCCGTAACTTTGGGAGCAATCTGGTAGGCACTTTATGAATTTAGCCAATACCCACATTTGGAGAGTGGGTATTGGTGCTGAATTTTTCCGATTTTATCTTTTGGCTAGTCGAAATTCCGATTTGCCCCGTGCCTTAGTCAAT
>CAMCXE010000187.1 GCA_945882995.1 Thalassocella blandensis
ACGGTCTTTTCATTCCGAATCGCCTCTAGCGCCACTTTGGCCTTCTTCGCGGTTGTAAAGGTTTTGCGTTTGCTTTCACTCATTGAACACCTCGATCTTTGGGTGGAGCATATCTTAAATGGGTGTGTGAAATTGTGGATCCACTATACAATGCTAAAACCATCTTACCCAATGTGCAGGCAGGTCGAAGAACGTCTTTGGGGTGAAATATTTCGCCAAATAAGAGAGAAAGCGAAGAAAGATACATTTGAGAGACTGGTAAGACCATTAATAAACCCTGCAAGGAAAGAGCTAGGGTTAGCGCCATGGTCACCACAAGATTTGCCCAATATGGAAACCAGCCCTTCAGTGCTGGCCTTGTTCCCCGAGTGGCTTAAGCCTAACCCCGGCGATTGGCCCACACAATTGGTTAATACCGGTTTTATTTTGGGCGACACATTGCATACCCATAGCGACAAGCAACTAGACGAATTTATAGGCCGGCATGGTAGCCCGTTGGTATTTACCTTTGGTACAGGAATTCCCGTTACCAGTCTATTAATCGATAAAATCAGACACCTCTGTCGCGTAGTCGGCAAGCCCGGTGTGTTTGTTGCTCACTCACAACAAGAAAAGTTGTTTGATAATGGCGAATTTCCTGTGTTGACTTTGGCATCAGCTCCCTTCAGTTACTTATTCTCTCGCTCCGCGCTAGTTATACATCACGGTGGCATAGGCACTTGTGCACAGGCGCTGGCCGCTGGCGTACCACAAATCCTTTCCCCTTACACCTTTGACCAACCTGACAATGCCTTTTTGCTCTGGCAATTGGGCATTAGCAATGCGATTGACTTTTTAAACGATTCAGTTGATCAGATCGCCAACACTATTGGCGATCTGATGTCATCAGCGAGCATCAAAGAAAATGTCAAAAAATATCAAGCCCTAACCACAGATGAGACGGAATCTTCAGTACAGCACCTCCTGTCACTAAACGCCTAAGGATTACATGCATGTTATTTGAGTTGGCCGAGTCTTTTAATAAACTACCCGTAGAAGTGAATAGAATTTCTGGCACACATCTATTATGGCGAGACAACCCAATCAGCAGTAATGGCGGCATGCCAGATAGCCAGTTCATTGATGATTATTCGTGGGTTGTAAAGAACAATTTCTTTGCCGATGAATCCAGAATCCAGCCAGCCACCACGCTAACCATGTTTGCGGAGCGCTATGGTGGGTTTGGTATAGGCACCAATGGTGGCGGTGCCCAGGTAGTCAATATCAACGGCGCACAAATAGAAGGTGTTGGCGCCAATGCATTGGCTGGCCATGGCGCACTTAAATCACACTCCTACGGAGGATTGGATATACACCGTGCGGTAAAAGAGATCATCTATTCGCGACTGCTAAATACAATATCGCCCGTTGGGGTGCAAAGTATCTACGGCTTGATTTATCTGGATCAGACTTCTGCCCTACACAATGATAGTAATGCGCCCAGTGTACTTATGGTAAGAGAACTTATAGCAAGGCCGAGTCACTTTTTACCCTGCATCAACTTCAGGCTAAAACCAGAACATCGCGCGCTTATGCGATCAGATTATTCCAGAGTGCTTAGTATTTATAAAAGTATCGGCAAACAGGCTTTGCTTTCTGAATTTTATACGCTGATACAGCATTTCTTGGATAAGTGTGCAGATCAGCTAGCCTTTTTCAGGATGGCCCGCCTTTCCCATAATGCGTTGTCCCCTTCTAATATCAGCATGGATGGTCGCGTGTTGGATACAGCACTTTGCAGTTTTGTGGTATCTGGAAGTAATTATGGGCAGGTCACCAGCTTCTTTGAGGAACCATCAATACCCGTGCTGATAGCGAAGGAATGGTTTTATCTAATCAACAAATTTTTAAAGGAAGAACCTGTTGAAGAGCACTTTTTGAAGCTTTACGAAGAGAAGTTCCTTCAATATGCCTGCGTCAATATGGGGTTCATGTTTGGACTGGACAGAGAGATGTCCACAAAGCTTTCTGGCACTTTGGAGTGGCGACGAGTGGCATCGCGCTTGCTGTCACTGTTGTCGATGGGCTCTCAGATAAAAACCAGCACATTGCCTACCGTGGATGCGGTGGATTTCGTCAACGACATTCTAACGGCTAGCCTCTATTCAATATTAAACAATCGTGAGATAAATAGAACCAATAAATTTTTGGCTGAATTCAGCCAGGATCTCAACTTGCTAATTGCTATGATGGCTGGGTCCTTGAGGTGGCACGGGCAGAGCGATCAGACTTTCTACAAATCTTTCACTATACAAGCCATTAAAAGAGCCATCCTTAGCAGCTACTTTTTTATCACATATATTGGCCGTACGATTGATGATAATTACGCCGCCGGACACATCGATCACACCGCGAAAATTATTGACGACCATGATCATATCGCTGCATGGATATACGAAAACTTATTGTCGGAATCCAGCACTCTTTATTCTGGCAATGGTGTATCAATTGAATACAGCAGCGCGATAGATCTATTCATATATCGCGACAAAGCGGGCATGGAGAACCACTTCAACGATACCCTACCGCTACAAGCAATTTTAGACGCAAACAAAAGCGACTACATTCTATACAATTATGATTTTCGACCCTATTTAACTAAACTATTTGCACTCATAGATGGCCGCATAGAAAACACTTTTAATGGAGTGAAAAATGTATTTTGTTGAACATTACGGTGCAGATTTATTAAACGAAGCTCTAGCGCTGCGGGTTTTGAATGGCGCGGGAGTTGATGCTGATCACCTTCAGAAGCTATTGGAAGCAAGCGTCCACAGGCAGATAATTATAGCCAAATCCGAAAAAGACGAGCCCCTGGCAAGCATCGCGTTTGCCAAAATTTCTAAATACACACTTAGGTTACTTGCCGAAAACCACACTCACGTATTAAATCCATATGAATATCGTGAAGGGAAAATACTGTACGTGGTTGATGGTTTTTTTCAAAAAAATAATTTTCAAAAATCCCTCGCCCTGCTACTGCAGCAACTTAAAAAATATCGCTTAATTGCCCCATGTAAAAAATGGACGACTGAGGGTTTATTATAACAGCAATGGCACCCTTAAGGCCGTCACGTCAGCCGTAACATTACCAAACAAAAATGCCCACTCGATTTCTTCCTAAGGGTAAAAAGGAAGGACCGAAAAATGGCAGTAGGCCGCGAAGTATTTTGATTCGCGGCATGCGGCAGGCCTGTTAACCCTCCTCCAACAAATGCCCCAACTTCCCTTTCTTGGTTAATAAATATTCATAATTGTGTGGATTGCGGCCTGTTTCGTGGGGCAGGCGTGTTTCGACGGTAATACCTAATTCGGTAATGGCTTTAATTTTACGAGGATTATTAGTGAGCAAATTGACACGCGTAATTTTAAAGTGCGCAAACATGGGTTTAAGCAGGGAATAATCGCGCATGTCGGCGCCAAAACCCAATTGCTCGTTAGCTTCTACGGTGTCCGCGCCCTGGTCTTGTAAACGGTAGGCGCGAATTTTATTAATTAAGCCGATACCGCGACCCTCTTGGCGCAGATAAAAAATAGCACCGCGCCCAACCACGGAAATTTTGTGCATAGCCGCCTGTAATTGCGCGCCGCAATCGCAACGTAGGCTGAATAGGCAGTCCCCCGTCAGGCATTCGGAATGGATGCGGGTCAGTACAGGTTCGTCGCTGCTCACATCGCCCAACGTCAACACCACATGTTCTTTGTCGCTGGCGGAGTCGGTAAAGCCGTGCAAACAAAACAACCCAAAGGGAGTGGGCAGTTTGCAGGATTCCACATAATCAATTGTCACTGCGCAACCTCGGTTTAAAATTTGGTTTGCAACACCATAACGCCTTGCTCCACTTTCATGTCTACACGGCTTAAAAAGCTGTTGCCCAATAAAATGACCTGCGGGTAGTCGCCTTCCATTACCACCGCCTCTAGGTTGAATATGGCCACGGTGCCTACCGCCGCGCTTTCTAGGGTGATGGCATAGGCTTTGGCGGTACCTTGTGCGGTTTGCACTTGAATCTCTTGAGCGGGGTTTAAATCCAGGCCCAGACGTTTCGCCGTGCTGGCATTCATGGCGATGCTGGTAGCGCCTGTATCTACCAAAAATTCTACGGCTCGGTTGTTGATGCGGCCCGGTGTTAAATAATGGCCGCTGAGCTGGCTGGCAATACGTACGGTATTAATGGTGGGTTCGCTAAAACGGGTGCCTACACCGCGGTTTAGCACGAGAGTCTGACGGTGACCGTTATTATCAATCTCCGCTTGCTTGGAATCGGCTGACAAAAGCGTTACGCCTTCCGGCGAAGCTTTACCCAGTTTGAGAATGCGTTCACGGCCGTCGATTTGCACCACGGCGGAATTGGAAAATAACCCCATAACCGCAACCTTGGGCACCTTAACCGCTGGCGCAGCGGCCTGAACAACCACACCGGGTTGTAACGCAGTGCCAGCCTGTGCAGCGCTCGCCAATAGCAGTAGGCAAGCCGCTGCCAGTTTCAACCCAACCATAAAACCACCCCCTGCAAGCAGGCCCAAGCCGCTATACCCGCTAATACGTCATCAAACATAATGCCAAACCCACCCTTCAGGTGTTTATCGGCCAAGGAAATAGGCCAGGGTTTAAGCATGTCGAATACTCTAAATAATACAAAACCCAAGACCAGCCAGTGCCAACCCGCTGGGGCGCCAATGAGCGCTATCCACAGCCCTACGAATTCGTCCCAGACTATGCCGCCTGGGTCCTCTAACTCCATCTCCTGCGCGGTTTTGCCACACAGGTGAATACCCACCACAAAGGCCAGCACCACTACCGCCAAATAAGCATAGATGGGTAACTGGGCCAACAGCAGAAAAAACGGCACAGCGGCAAGCGTACCGCAGGTGCCGGGCATAATAGGCGAAAGCCCAGAGCCGAACCCAAAAGCCAGCAAGGCCCTAGGGTGGCGCAGGAGATAGGCCCAGCTGGGCGTAATGGGCGAAGTTAGGGATTCAGCACGCATTGAAGTGGTTATAACCTGTGTGGGCCAAGGCAAAAGGTTCCCCCGCTTGCGTCACCACTACGCCAAGGGCGTGAGTGATTGTGCCGATGGCGGTAGCCTGAATAATCCCTTGCTGCTGCAAGGCCTCGACTTCGGGTAGCCGGTGTGCGGGTACGGTAAAACACAATTGATAATCATCACCGCCACTTAAGGCCCAGTGGATGCGCTGCTGGGCAGAAGCCACTTCCCGCCACACCGCCGCAATAGGCAAGCGGTCAGCATCCACACGGGCGCCCACACCACTGGCGGTACACAGGTGCCCAAGGTCGGCACAGAGGCCATCGGAAACATCAATACAGGCACTGGCCAGCCCGGCTAAGGCTTGGCCGGCCGCTAATTGTGGGCTCGGCCGATAGAACCGCTCCAGCAAATAGTCCCGTGCCGCAGGCGTTACCTCAAACTCCTGTTGGATAAGCGCTAAGGCCGCGGCGCCATCGCCGAGGGTTCCGGTAACGTAAATACTATCCCCCGGTTTGGCGCCACTGCGCCGCAGTGCGCGCTGCGGCGCCACGGCACCGTGAACTTGTACGCTTATGGTTAAGGGGCCACGGGTGGTATCGCCCCCCACTAGCGCAACTTGGTATTGCACCGCGGTGGCAAACAGGCCAGCGCAAAAGTCACGCATCCACGGCTCGTCTGCACTCGGCATAGTTAGGCCGAGGGTTATCCACAGTGGGCGCGCACCCATGGCCGCCAAATCGCTCAAAGCCGTGCAAATGGCGCGGCTGGCGATGTCGTAAGGCTTGGCATCCACAGGGAAATGCACGCCTGCCACCAAGGTATCCAAAGACACCGCCAAACACTGGCCAGGTGGCACCTGCAAAAGCGCGCAATCATCGCCGATACCCAGCACCACATCCGGCCCCACCGGGCCTTGCGCAAAATAGCGACGAATTAGCGAAAATTCATCCATGGCATTGCAGCCTAGGAGCGCTTCGCTTGAACTTCAGCAGCGCGCAGGCGAGGAGCAACCTTATCCAACACACCGTTCACAAATTTGTAGCTGTCAGTGGCGCCAAACTTTTTGGCTAAATTCACACCCTCGTTGATCACTACGCGGTAAGGCACGTCTAGGCGATGGCGCAATTCATAGGTGGAAAGCCTCAACACTGCAAGGGTAATGGGGTCGATTTGCGCCAAGCTCATATCGGTCACAAAGGGTAAAAAATCGGTTTCGAGGGTGCTCAATTCGTCCGGCACCTTGGTAACAATTTCACGGAAATAATCCACGTCCACCACGCTCATGTCGTTGTCCTCAAAATATTCAGACAAGATGCCAAGCACGGGATTTTTAGTCATCTGCCATTGATACAGGGCTTGAGTGGCGTAGTGACGGGCTTTGCTGCGGGCGGCGGGAGTACTGGGCATGAGGGGCTCGGGTTAGACGCTGACTTAATTAGGCCGCGCAGTCTACCAAAGCTGGAGGGGGAAAGGGGCTGAGGTGTTTGAATGAACGACCTCTGAATCTGGTCGTTTTCTTGAGGCAGAGCGCCGATGTCCCCTTCTTCCCTTTACGGGTTAGAAATAATCTTCGTTAAAAATGGCAATTTCACCAATTTTCCTTGTCAAGTTTGTGGAGGTCCAATTTTACTCCCTCCAATTTTACTCCCAATTTTACTCCACAAATTAAACAACCCTTGACAACCCAAAAACATCCCCCGCCGCTCAATAAACCCTGCGCCCTAACCGGCGCTGCCGGCACCATTACATCCAGATCATCCCACTGGAAGTACCCGATCAAAACCAGTAAAAATTGAGGAAGACGCCTCCCCACAGAAGAACCAGACCCCCACAAACAAAATCCCCTCGAAAAACCCGCCCAAATTCAGATTCAACACCACCACTACCCAACCACCCAGCCACCCAACCACCCAACCACCCAAACCCCAACAAATTCAGACTACACTGAACCACTAAAACGCGCCCCAGTTGGGCATCGCGGAGCCCACCCAAGCAATTGCACAAAAATTGCTAAGTAAAACCCGCTATTCCCTAACGCCTTAGCCAATTCCAGAGGGCCCAGCCATGGAGTCGCCAAAACTCAAAATCCGCAAATTATTGGTAGCCAGCCGCAGCGAAATCGCCATTCGCGCCATGCGAGCGGCTGCTGAGTTGGGTATAGCCAACAGAAAACTACTGGACATCCAAAAACTAAGGAACCCTTGACAACCCAAAAAATCTGCCGCCTCACTCAATAAACCCTGCGCCCTAACCGGCGCTGCCGGCAACATTACAACTAGGGCACCACACTGGAAGTACCCGATCAAAACCAGTAAAAATTGAGGAAGACGCCTCCCCACAGAAGAACCAGACCCCCACAAACAAAATCCCCTCGAAAAACCCGCCCAAATTCAGATTCAACACCACCACTACCCAACCACCCAACCACCCAACCACCCAACCACCCAACAACCCAACAACCCAACAACCCAACAACCCAAACAACCGTCAAGTTTGTGGATGTCCTTTTTTTTTTGATGAATACCACACTGGGCAAACTGCAAGCGCCGCAAGCCTGTGAAAGTGACGACATTATGCTTAAAGTTCGTGCCAAGATGCGCACGGAAGGGTTTGATGAGGACGCCATTTTTGAGGCGATTTGTGGGAAGTGAGTGAACCCGTAAGGCGGATTCGCGAAAAAGATCAATGGGGTCAGACTCCATTGATCTGCAAAATCCTCGGTTATACTGGGGTCAAGTGGTGTTAATCAATGAGGGATCAATGTGAATCAATGGAGTCTGACCCCATTGATCCTCTATAAAGCTCAGCTCGATGGCGCCACGAGTGAATATGCTCAAGGGAACAATTTTACTGCTGGAGTTGTGTTTGGGAAAAATGCTTTTGATATTTACGGCGTATTAAGAACCTTGCCAGAGATGGCCGCCTTGGCGAAAAAGGCATTGCCTGTAAGCGGATCAATGGGGTCAGACTCCATTGATCACGACTGAGTTCGACGAGACGGTGGGTGGTGTTGTGTTTCATAGAAATCAATGGGGTCAGACTCTGAGGTATCCCCACAAAGTCATCCCGAAAACACCTTGTTTTGATAGCCGTGTATTTTCTCCATTGCATCGATAAACCGCGCTGGCGACAGGAAATCGGGTAGTAGTAAACCAAGTTTAAGAAGTTGCCGAG
>CAMCXE010000188.1 GCA_945882995.1 Thalassocella blandensis
TTTGGGCGATCTTGGAGGGCGTTTGTGGGGTGTAATATTTTGCGGTCAAAATTTTTATATTTAGGCAGCTTACGCATTTTATCCGGAGCCTGATCGGCGCTGGCGAGCGCTGTATTTAAAGGGGGAGCGTAAGGGCCGGACACCGTTGCCCCCCAATATTCCCCCCATGCAACCCACACTCCTTCTTGGTGGCTTCTTCCCACCACCAGCGGCCTTCGCGTTCGTGTTGGCCTGGGCCTATGGGGCGGGTGCAGGGTTCGCAGCCGATGGAGGTGAAGCCGCGTTCGTGCAGTGCATTAAAGGGCACGCTGTAGGCGCGGATGTAGTCCCAAACTTCTTGCGAGTTCCAGTTGGCCAGTGGGTTAAATTTGGTGAGGCTGGCGCCGGGGCGGGCGAAGGTTTTGTCGTCTTCAATCACGGCAATGCCGGCGCGGGTGCCGGGGCTTTGGTCGCGGCGTTGGCCGGTTATCCAGGCGTCCAGCGTGTGCAATTTAGTGCGTAGCGGCGCAATTTTGCGTATGCCGCAGCATTCTTTATGATCGTCTTCGTAGAAGCTGAATAAGCCTTTTTGGCTTACCAGCTGGCGTACTGCCTCGCCATTAGGGGAGAGCACGTCAATGGTGATTTGGTAGTGGCGGCGCACTTCGTCAATGAATTGGTAGGTTTCGGGGTGTAGGCGCCCGGTATCTAGGCAAAATACGCCAACGTCTGGGCGAATTTTGGTGGCTATGTCGATCAGCGCCACGTCCTCCGCGCCGCTGAAGGAGATGGCGATGTTGGGGAACTGCGCAAGGGCGTATTCCATAATGGTGAACGGCGAGGATTTTTGCAGCTGGGCGTCTAGGTCGACAAAGTTGAGGGTCATGGTAGGCCTGTGGCGGGTAGGGGAGCTAGGCCGGCAGGATACCAGAGGCCGGCGGTAACCGGCACCGCCGGCCCGATTGAAATTGCATCCCACCCGCGAAGCCGGTAGATTGGCGGGCTTTTACCTGCGGCGCAACGCGGCGCCGCTGTACTTTGCACAATCGCTGAAGAGGAATTGACCGTGGAAATTGCTTGCCTAGATCTTGAAGGGGTGTTGGTGCCCGAAATCTGGATTAAATTCTCCCAAAAAACCGGCATCGCCGAGTTGCGCGCCACCACGCGGGACATCCCGGATTACGACGTGCTGATGAAGATGCGCTTAGATATTTTGGCCAAACACAATTTAGGTTTGCGGGAAATTCAGGAGGTGATTGCCACTTTACAGCCATTAGAAGGCGCCCACGAATTTGTGAATTGGTTGCGCGAGCGTTTTCAAGTGGTAATTTTATCCGACACATTTTATGAATTTGCCGGGCCCTTAATGGCCCAATTGGGTTACCCCACGCTTTTGTGTCATAAATTAACGGTGAACGAAGCGGGCCGCGTGACTGATTACAACCTGCGCCAAGTTAACCCCAAGCGCCAAGCCATAGTTGCGCTTAAATCTCTGTATTACCGCACCATAGCCTGCGGCGACTCCTACAACGACACCACCATGTTGGCCGAGGCCGATGCCGGCATATTATTTCATGCGCCGGAAAATGTGATTCGTGAGTTTCCACAATTCCCTGCTGTACATACTTATGACGATTTGAAGCTGGAATTTATTAAGGCTAGCCACCGCAAATTGGTGTTGTAAGTAATTTCGCAACCCAACACCTTTGCGTAAACCCTGTTGCGCGCGGCAATTGCCGTTGGAATATTCAGCGGCAATTGGTTGAAAAAATTGCCCTTCGGGCCAAGGCCGCAACACACTCTTATTTTCGCCAATTATTCATCATTGAATTTTCTCGCCTATGTTTTTAAAGCGTTTAATCCTCATCAATTGGGGCAATATCCCTAAGTTGGAACTCGAATTTGGCCCGGTGAATTTATTTTCCGGCGGTAATGGTTCGGGTAAAACTACAGCCGCCGATGCCATTCAGGCCTTGATGACCGCAGCGCATGAAAATTTATTCGCCTTTAACCCCGGGCAAGATGAAACCACGCAACGTGGCCGCGGTGGTAAACAAGTGCGTACCTTGGCGTCCTATTTATTGGGCTGTGATGATGGCAGCTACGCACGCCTTGAGGACACGGATGGTTATGTAGCCGGGGTGTTTCACCCTACCACCGGCGAGGTAAGTGAAGTCTTTACCGCTGTGCTGGCCATGCGCGGCCACCTCGAAAAATCCGGCCAAGCCAAACAGGCGCGGTTGGACGATGTGTTTTTTCTGCTGGTGGCCGGCGAGGCATTAACCCTAGGCGACTTTATTCGCGACACCGATGGCAGCAAACACCTTACGCCTATCACCAAAATTGAAGCGGAATTGAAAAAGCAATTCGACGGTATTGAATATTACGAGAAAAAAGGCAGTTATTTGCGCCGTTTATATGGCGCTTTGCGCGGTAAAAAAGATTCCGTCAGCGACCGGGAAGCCAAACATGCCGCGCGCACCTTCGCGGGTTTTATGGCGTATAAGCCTGTAAAAAGTATTCACGACTTTGTAGCGCAGGAAATTTTAGAGCCCCGGGATTTGGGCGAGGCCATTCGCAGCGTTTCGGATTTAATGAAAACCATCGGCAGCATGGAGGCCAACGCCGCCAGTATTAAAGCGTCCATCGAAACCCTCGAGGATGCGCGCAGTTTGGCCGGTTCCTATGTGCAGCATTGGTTGGAGCAACAAGCCCTGCATTATACCGAGGCCTGTCGGCAGGCTTGGGTTAATCAACAACTGTACCTTACCGCCAAAAATCAACAGGCGGTGAACCGCCAGTTAATTGAAGAATGCCAAGAGCGCAACCAAATTGCCGCCGAGCGCAAACAGCACATTTTAGAGCGTATGGTGGAGCTGCAAGCGCAGCGCCAAGGTATTCAAAGCCTGCGCGATAAAGATGCTTTAAACCAAGCCATTGCGCAGCAGCAAAAACGCCTAGCGGATAATGCGGCGCCCCTGTTACAACAAGTGCAGCAGCTGAAAAATAATTTGCGAGGCGGAGAGGAGCTGTTAACCTTTTTGCAGCAACACTCCATAGGTGCGGATATTTCCGCGCTGGAAAAGCCCAGTTTTGTGCAGCAAACTAAACAGATTGCACATAATAAAATCGCTGCCGAATTGGATTTTCAAAAACTCATCAATCGTGATTGGATTGACGTAAGCCCGCTAGAGGCCAATTTGGATCAGGTTTTATCCATCCAATCCCAGCATAATTTGTGGGTTGATGCATGGGATCTTGCTGCGTCTTCGCAGCATGCAAATTTGCGGGAACAAATTAAACAATTGGTGGAGTCGCGGGCCGCTAGCCGCGACAAATTGGCCGCGGAAATTCGCCGCCTTACGCATGAAATCAACCTGCGCCATAATCAGCAATTAAATTACCCCGCGTATGTGGAGCAAGCACTGCGCATGCTGCAAGAACAATTGCCGCAGGCCGATGCCCGGGTATTGTGTGACTATGTGGAGGTGACTGACGAAGCCTGGCAAATGGCCATAGAAGGCTATATTGGCGGGGCGCGTTTTTCCATTATTGTGGATGCACAATACGAAGCGGATGCCATTCGCACCCTGCGTAATATGAAAAGTGACCGCCGCAACACTGCCCGCATTATTCAGGGCAGTAAAGCGCAGCGTGATGCGGATAAACTCGGCACACCAAAACATTCAATTTTAGACGTGATGCAATTTTCTCATGCCACGGCGCAAGCCTATATTCAGGCGTCTTACGGCAATGTGTTGCGCGTCACCACGGCGGAAGAATTGCGCCATACGGCGCGTGGCATTTCGCCAGAGGGTATGGGCAGCGGCAACTACAGTTTATTCCGCTGCGACCTAGACGACAGCGAATTGGTATTCGGCCAAGGTGCACGCTTGCGGGCACTAAAAGCTAAAGAAAAAGAATTGGAAAAAATTACCCAACAGTACGCTCAAGCCGAAAAATCTCGGCAGGACGCGCAAGCTCTACATGACATTGTGGCCAAAATAGGGCGCTTGGAATTAACCCAAACCATGCACACCATGCTGGATGCCGCAAGGGAATTACAGGGCCACGAGGCGCGATTGAACGCACTGGATTTAGGCGATAGTCGGGAGTTAGAAGCGCAGTTATCTGGTAGTCAGCAGGAGTTTTTGCAGCACGAAAATCAGGGCCGGCAGTTTGAACAGGATTTAGGCCGCCTGTTTGAAAAACAAAAGCAAGATGATAAACGCGTGGAGCTGTGTGGCGCGGAGCAAGAGCGGCTGATTCTCAATAAAGAGGCGCTAGAGCAATTGGTGTATCAAGCCTCCAGTTTGTATCCGCGTTTTGACGCTGAACAGGAAGTGGCGCAGTGCGAAAAAAGTGCTGAGCAAGCAGGGGTTGAGATTACCTTTGCCGACCAACTGAAAACCCTGCAAGACACTTTAAACCGTAAAGAGCGGCAATTATTTGAAGCGATTCAAGACCACAATGTGAGCGCTGCGCTGGGCGATAAACTCGTCTACGATACGGGTTACGCCAGCCCCCATAGCCCCGAATTTTTTAAACACTTGGTGAATTTGGGTGGCACCTTGGAGCAACTGCACAACCGTTTAAAAAATAATATTCTGGTGGAAAAACACCGTCAGCTTGTGCAATTGAAGGACAGCTTTAATACCGCGTTTGTGAGCAACCTTTGCCATTCCATTTATCAGGCGATTAATGAAGGCAAGCGCATTTTGGACGAGCTGAATAAGGAGCTGCAGCACCACCGTTTTGGTGCCGACCGGGAGACCTTTTATTTTGATGTGGACTGGGTGCCGGAATATCAAGAATATTGGCAGTTTTTTAAGACGCTGATTAATCTGCCTAATTTGGGTGAGGGCTCCACGCTGTTTGACGTGGAGTTACCGCCGAAATTTGCACGCACTCGCGACCAATTATTGAGTATGTTGCTGGATACGGACGAGCAAACCGCGCACCGCGAGTTGGCGCGCATCAGCGATTACCGCAATTATCGCCGTTACGAAATTTACAAACACCCTGAAAATAAAAGCCCCATTGCCCTTAGCCAATACGGTACTGGCTCCGGCGGGCAGCTGGAAACGCCAGCCTATATTATTCGCTCTGCCGCAGTTACCTCGGCGTTCCGTTTTAACGAAGGCAAAAGCCATATGCGTATGGTGATGGTGGACGAGGCATTTTCCAAAATGGACGAAGGCCGCTCCCGAGAGGTAATACGCTACTTAACCGAAAGTTTGGGGCTGCAGTTATTGTTTATTATGCCTACCAGTAAATCTGGCCCGTTTCTGGACATTATTTCCAACCAATTTGTATTCACCAAATGTCCAACCCACGAAGCGGTGGGTGAGCTGAAAACGCGGGTGTTGGTGGACCGCAAGGTGTGTAACAGCGAACAGATCAAGAACCTTTGGGCTCATCACCGCAAAACCATACGCCACCAAGCCATGCTGGATTTTATGGAAGGCTTTGAACCTGCGCCGGCCGCAGCCGATAATTAACGGCTTAGGCTGCTAAACTGAAAGTTGTAAATGGGTGCTTGTTTGGCGAGCGGCGGTAATTTTGCCGCTACTGCCACAATGCCGCGGTGCTGGTCCGCTAATTCTGTATAGGTAATTGTTATGCAACAGCGTTTAATTTTTTTGTTTCTGTGCTCGATGTTGATGGCCTGCTCCGGCAAGCCCGCCAATGCACCGCCTACAGTTAGCGTGCAGGCCCTGCAGCAAAATTGGTCGCCCCAGACGCGGCAAGCTTATTACCAGCAGTCCATAGGCTCGGAAATTCTGCCTTATGCGTGGTTTGCGGCGCTAGAGCAGCCGCAGTGGAGCTTAAATCCGTTTGCGGAAATTCCCCGCTTTGCGGAGCTCAATAATCTGCGCCGTTTTGGCTTTTTGCCCGCCGACCCCGCCGTGCCGAATGCACAAGGCTTACCCGTCGGCTTGGTGAAAGATGAGCGTTTTGTAGACCCGCAAACGGGGCAGGCGCGTACTACTCTCGGTTTAACCTGTGCGGCCTGCCACACCGGTCAGCTAGAGGTAATGGCGGCGGATCAGCAGCGCATTGGTCTGCGCATTGATGGAGGCTCCGCACAATTAGATTTGAACAGTTTTGAAGCCGCGTTGAACGAAGCCCTATTATTCACCGATCAAATGCCGTTGCGATTTGAACGTTTTGCAGAGCGAGTGTTGGGGGATAAATATAGCCGTCAAACTAAAGCCGCATTAAAGCAAGAATTCGACGCGCGCCTCGATAAAATTCGCCACGAAAAACAGTTGTTTGTCGAGTTTGCTAAAACCCATCCTGGCCCCGGTTTTGGGCGCTTGGATACCTTGAACCGCATTGCCAACACACTGATGAATGTTCCTTATGGTCGTGTGGATAATACCTTGAGCAATGCGCCGGTGAATTTTCCGCCCATCTGGGAAACGCCCTGGTTTGACTATGGGCATTACAACGGCTCGGCACTTAACCCCTTACTGCGGAATTTGGTGAAGGCGCTTTGGGCAAAAACGCCAGTGGTGTTAACCGGCGACGCTCAAAATCGTTTTAAATCGGCGGCGCAATTGGACAGCTTATTTGCCATCGAATCTTTATTGTCGGGCGATGCACCCTACCGCGGTTTACATTCTCCCGCTTGGCCAGAGGCCACACTCGGCGCTATTGATCAAGCTAAAGCGGCCAATGGCGCACGGCTGTATGCGCAATATTGCGCGAGCTGCCATTTACCCTCCAAAGGCGTGCTGTTGGCCGACGCGGATTCTGAAGCGCCTGTGTATTGGACGTCGCAAAATCACTTAGGGCTGCCGCTATTGCGCATTGCCAATATTCCCTTGGAAACCATAGGCACAGACCCACAACAAGCCTTGGGTTTTTCGCGCAATACCGTGAATTTAGGCGCGGCTGTTGGCGCCACTGTGGTGAGCGAAATGAGCCTATTTACAGCGCTGGATTTTATTACACAGCAAGTAGCCGAGCGCTATTTTATAGCCAATAATATTTCCGATGCGCAACAAATTGAGTGGGGCAATGGGCACAAAGTTGCTGTGGATGAGCAGCACATTACGGTGGGTTATAACGCTGTGCCGCTCAGCGGTATTTGGGCCACGCCGCCTTATTTACACAATGGCTCCGTGCCTTCGCTGTATGCACTGCTCTCGCCCGTGAGTGAGCGCCCCAGCGTGTTTGGCGTTGGCGCACGCCTCTATGATCCTGTGAATGTCGGTTATTTTCCTGACGCCAGTGCAGAAGCCTACCCATTTGATACCCACACCGAAGGTAACCACAATACCGGACACGAATTTAACGATGGGCAGGGCGCGGGAATTATTGGCCCAAAATTAAGCGAGGAGGAGCGTAGGGATTTGTTGGAGTATTTGAAGACGTTTTAACTGATCTGCAGAGGCTTTCGCAAAGCCCTATTTATGTATGCAGGTCAGTAGAGCCTATCGCCAAAAATGGCTATTTAATTGCTGGGCAATTGTCGGAAAATGGGGTTTTGACAGCCCTGCGCCAATGTGGCTGCTTGTGATCAAGCAGAGGTTTCTCGTTTCAATGTGTGGCACTAATATGAAAAGTATTTCAACTGTCATGGCGTTATGGGAGGAGGGCTATTTTTCTGAAAAAGAAGTAGTAGCTTGGGCTGACTCGCAAATATTGAAAACCGAAAATGACCTAGAGGATTCGATGATTGACTTTCTCTAAATGGCCCGGGTTACTGTGCCAAGTTAGCCTCCTGTGTTTTCCCAGCAGCTAGGGTTTTTAGTTTTCCTGAGCGGTTTGCAATTAGGTTGGAGGCATTAGATTGGGACTCTAATGATGCCATTATGGAATTTATAGATTGGTCGTCCCCTTTTATGCGGGGCGATTTTTGAAGCTATCACGCGCAAAGGGATTAAACATGGAGGCGGTCTTAATCCCCTTTTATGCGGGGCGATTTTTGAAGACGACGAAAACGGCAACCCAATCGAGGTTGAGGGCGTCTTAATCCCCTTTTATGCGGGGCGATTTTTGAAGAGACGGTTTCGTGTTCACGAACCACTAATAACTAGTCTTAGCATCGTATTCGGAGCCTGCGTTCCCAAGTGCCAGCAACTCTTCCAACATCATGGTCACTTTGATGCCAGTGTGGGTGCCCAAT
>CAMCXE010000189.1 GCA_945882995.1 Thalassocella blandensis
GTACCGTACGCCTTCAGGAAGTCGACCAGACCGAACCCCTTCTGGAACTGGATTTTGTTACGAGCCATAAATTACCCCTTGCGAGAATGCTGCTTATGCTGGTTAAATATACAGCATTGTGCGGCTTAGGGATAGTGGTAATTAGGTTAGGTTAAGTATTTTGGTTGACGTAGGGACGCTGCTTGCTGCGCCCTAATTGCCCCAAAGCCATATAGAACCCTGAGTTTCTCGCCGTCCAACGCAGGGCGCAGCAAGCAGCGCCCCTACATTTCCCCTTAACTTAATGACGTTGGTTATGGCGCTACACAGTCTAAACACTGGGCCATTATGGTAATTGGGCGTATGCCTTGGCTAGTTTGTATTAAGGGTTCCAATTCGGCCCAGGGTAGTTTGGCTAAGGTATTTAGCATCTGCTGTGTAGCACCACTGCGCGCCCCTTGCCAAGTTTGAGTTTCTGCCAAAAGTGTGCGCATTAAGCGTTCCTGTGGCGTTAATTCTTTTTCAATTAATTTAATTTTGTAGTGGTCAATTTTTGCGAAGTCAGCGCAGGCTTTCACAACATCGGTTAAGTAGCCGAGGTTATCCACCAGCCCCAAGGCTTGTGCGCGGCCGCCGGTCCACACGCGGCCTTGAGCGATTTCGTTAATTTCTTCCGGCGTATGGTTGCGGGCTTTGCCCACTAAGGTTAAAAAGCGGTGATAAATGGATTCCACGCCTTGCTGCACGACTTTTTCCACCATGGGGCTTAAGGGGCGGTCTAAACGCATGGCGCCGGCGAGTTCGTTAGTGGCTATGCCGTCGGTATTCACCCCAATTTTCTCCAGAGAATCTTCAAATGTAGGGAACAAACCAAATACCCCGATGGAGCCGGTAATGGTGCTGGGTGTGGCCCAGACTTGATCGGCGGCCATGGCCATCCAATAACCGCCAGAAGCGGCCACGGACCCCATGGAAATAAACACTGGCTTGCCGGCATCGCGCACGGCCTGCAATTCTTGCCGAATAAGTTCAGAGGCAAAAGCGCTGCCGCCGCCGCTGTCTACACGCACCACCAAGGCTTTAATATCGTCATCTTGTTTAGCCTGGCGTAGTAACCGAGATAAAGAATCACCGCCAATACTGCCGGCCGGCTGGTCGCCATCTGAAATTGTGCCTTGGGCTACGATTAGGCCGATATTGCCGGGCTCTGTTGGGTTGTCATGGCTGTCCAGCTCGTCTAGATAACGCCCCAACTCCACGTGCTGGTATACGCCTTTGTCGGTTTTATCTTCACCAAAACGTTTAATTAATTCATCCATACGCGCTACGCGGCTGCCAATTTTATCCACTAATTTATTCTTTAAGGCCAGTTGTGCTGGGTCGCCGTGGGTTAGGGTAAGTTGGTTGTGCATGTCGTCAATTAGCGTATTTAAACTGCCGCTGGCTAAATGGCGTTGTAACTCTACGCGGTTAGTGTATAGCCCCCATAGTTCTTGCATCCACTCGCTATTGTGCTGGCGGGAGGCGGCGGACATGTCGGTACGGGTATAAGGTTCTACAAAATCTTTAAAATTACCCACGCGAAAAACGTGAAAATTCACCGATAATTTATCGATAACCGTTTTGTAATAATTGCGGTAAATACCCAAGCCCGTGAGCATTACCGACCCCATATCGTTGAGGTAAACCTCATCCGCGTGGGCTGCCAAAAAATATTGCTGTTGACTGTAATTGTCGGCATAGGCGATAACCGGTTTTTTACTGGTTTTAAAACGCATGATGGCTTCAGCAACTTCAGCAATTTTACTGGTGCCGCTATCGTTTAAATAATCCAAGTGTAAAACCAGAGCGGAAATACGGCTATCGCTGCCTGCGGCATCAATTGCACGCACCAGATCAGCCACGCGAGTTTCCGTGGCGCGGTGATCTTGCCCACCCATTAATAGTGCCGCCGGGTCCCGGTAGCTAAATTGGTCCACTAGATGGCCCATAGGCGCTATATAGAGTGGCGCTTGGGCGGGTAGGGGGTGTTGGCGCCCGCTTACCATTGCCGCTACTAGCGCAATCAAAACGAATAGAAAAATAAAATTAAAAAACCCGCGGCGCAAAACGCCAATGAAATTCCAAAAGCCGGACCATAGGCGCAGGGGAAAACTGCGCGTGTGCTGAGTGGCCATATAAACCCTTAATGAGAAATTGTAGAAGTGGCCCCAAGTTGGCGGCTGCCAAGTAGGCCAATGAAAAACATTGCGATGCTTAACACCAGTTGCGTAATGTCTATCCATTGCATGGCGGGAGAAAATACCCCAATAACACTGCGCATGAAATAAATGAGGATAATAAAGCCGCACCATTGAAAGCTGCGGCGCTGCAGCTTAATAATGCCAGGCAGCACAATAAGTAGCGGGATTGACTGTAGGCACAACACGACAGTATTAATGCCCTGAGGGCGAGTGAATTGATAAAAAGTTAAAGCCAGAAATAGGGCAACTATGGCGGCCAAAAGGGCATATTGTAAAAATCGCACGGAGGGAAGCATATTTATACACCCAACTTTAAGGCTAGACGCGCCAACCGTTTGCCTTGGGCGCGGCACAGATTGGCCTCGGCTTCCGTCAATGTGGCCGGCTCACTACCAGTGGCGGTGTGCGACGCGCCATAAGGTGTGCCCCCACTTTGGGTGCTGTGCAAATCGGCTTCGCTGTAGGGAATGCCAGCGATAAGCATGCCCTGGTGTAGCAGCGGCAACATCATCGATAGAAGCGTGGATTCTTGCCCGCCGTGTAGGCTGCTGGTGGAGGTAAACACGCCGGCAGGTTTACCAATTAAGTCGCCATTTAACCAACTGCTAGCGGTGCCATCCCAAAAATATTTCATGGCCGCTGCCATATTGCCAAATCGCGTTGGGCTGCCTAGTGCCAAACCGGCGCAGTGTTTTAGATCATCATGGGTGCAATAAATGTCACCTTCCATGGGCACTTCTGGGTCTGTAGCCAAGGTATTAGGGGACACCTTAGGCACCGTGCGCAGGCGTGCCTCGATACCGGGAACCTGTTCAATACCCCGCGCAATCATCTTCGCCATGCGGGCTGTGCTGCCATTTTGGCTGTAATACAGCACCAGTAAATAGGGAGTTGTCATTCGTGCCTCACAGCAACTGTTGAACGTTTTCGGGCGGGCGCCCTAGCACGGCTTTGCGCCCTTTAACCACTATGGGGCGCTCAATTAATTTTGGGTTGTTATGCATGGCCTCCAGCAGGGTTTCCTCACTGAGGCTAGGGTCGGCCAGCCCTAGGGCCTTGTAGGCGTCTTCACCTTTGCGCAGCAATTCACGCGCAGAGCCAAAACCTAAGGCTTTGATTAGAGTTTTTAGCTCCGGGGGGCTGGGCGGTAATTCAAGGTAGAGCACAATCTCTGGTGAAGCCCCAGCGGCCTGCAGCAGGGCGAGGGTATCGCGAGATTTGGAACAGCGAGGATTATGATAAATGCGCAGACCGGCTGCCATCAGCGGTTTACTCCAAGATTGCGGGTTGGGCATTCTAGCACTACGGCGTTTTTAGCGGGCCGGCTTTCCGCCCGATCGGTCCCCGTCATACGCTGTGTGAAAAATTTTAGGTTGCCGCACCATTTTTCCCAAGCTGTCTATACTCAGTGGATAAACCCAATCCCGTGGATGATTATTGGCTCATGGCGATACCACTACTAATATGTGACGACTCCAGCATGGCCCGCAAACAGGTCGCCCGCTCCCTGCCTGAAGGCTGGGAAGTCGACATTACCTACGCCACAAACGGACTAGAGGCCTTAGTGGCCATACGTGAAGGCAAAGCGGAGATGATGTTTTTAGACCTTACCATGCCCGAAATGGATGGTTTTGAAGTGTTGGAAAACATTCGTAAACAAGACCTTAATACCGTTGTGATCGTTATCTCCGGCGACATCCAGCCCGTAGCGCGAGAGCGTGTGATGGCCTTAGGGGCGCTGGACTTCATTAAAAAGCCGGTTAGCCCGGAAAAGCTAATGTCGACGCTCGAAAAATTTGGTTTGCTATAAAAGGAGTTTGCGTAATGACGAGTGATTTGACGTTAGATGACAACCAGATTGACCAACTTAAAGAACTGGTTAACTTGGCCATGGGCGATGGCGCGAAGGCGCTAGGCAACTATACCCAGCGTTTTGTGGTGTTGAGCGTGCCGCAAATCAGCAATGTTAGTGTTCCGCAATTGCCCACTATTTGCCGTCATTTGGAAGCGCAACAGGGGCACAGGGTTCTACAACGTTTTGATTGCCTAGGTGAGCAGGGGGCAATTCTGCTGCTGATTAGCCAACATTATCTGCAAGCCTTTGCGGAAATCATGGATCGCGACTGCAAATCGTCGGCAGATCAAGAAAGCCTGTTAGCGCAGCTGGCCGGGTTACTCTATCCGGTAATATTGCCGCGCTTGGCAAAGGAGCTGGGTGTTAGCTTAAAAGCAGGGGAAATGGTCACGCTGCTGCACAATTCCGACCAGGCCCTGGCATTAGCGGGCTTAGAAGAGGGCGCCTACAATTTGAGTTTTTCCTACGCGCTTGAAGCGCCGATGGATGGGCAGTCACAGAGCAACGTGGAGGACCCCTTAACCGAATATCGCCTTGCTAAATCGGATAAGCCCGCACTGGGATTGGATGTGGTGATTCGCGCTCAGCCCGAGCTTTTGCAAATGTTTAGTGAAAAGTTTGCGCTGCGATTAGAGCACTAATTTTGGTTTATAGAATTTTCCGCAAGGCCGGCGTAATCGCCTTGCGCCGTCGATAAGCAAGGCTGACTACACACAAAAATATCGTACGACGCTCAGTCGTCTCTGTTGAATCCAATATTCCCTATAAATTGCAGCTAGATCACCAAAACATGACGAACAACTCATTGGGTTGCCGGTCATGTTTATACTCCTTCAATCGCACCCATGAATTGCAGCGGGTTTTGGTACTGAATCCTGATTTTTAGTTCCGGTTGAGGTTAGAAACGCTAAATGGGTTCAAGCCAGATTTTTTTAGCTTCGTAGTTGAATAGTTGCTGGGCCTGCTTGGGCAATTCCAAACCATAATCCTTAGCCGTAGACATCGCTTTTTTTTGCGCCTTAATCGCCGCCTTAAAATCGTCGTTGAGGGCAAAAACTGCAGCTGACGTTTCCCAGAAACTTAACTCATCGAGATGCGTGTCGGGGACGGCTTTTAAGTGCTCCAGACTTTTTTGCCTATTACGAATTCTATCGTCCGGCGAAGTGGCGTAAATCCAAGCGAGTTTAATGCTGGCGTTGTTATAATGCCCAGCGCTGGCGCGCTCTAGCCAGTACAAGCCCTTGGTGGTATCGCGAGGTACCTTTTCACCAGAATAGTATTCAGCTCCAAGCAAAAATTGCGCATCGAGAATTCCGCGAGAGGCTGAACGCTCCAGCCACGCAAGGCCTTGAGCTGGGTTAGCATCACATTGGTGTCCGGCAAGCATATTGCTGCCAATTTTATATTCGCCTAACGAAAATCCTGCCTGAGCTGATTTAAGGTACCAAGTGTTAGGGTCGTCGAATTTTAAATCTTGATTTGCTTCGCGCATTTTATTTTCATAAAAGCTTCGCGCAAATTCAGTTTGGTATGCGTAAGCAAAAATCGAAGCTCCATCACCTTGCTCTGCTTTTTGTTTGGAACTATTAAGACGCATTATTAGCTTTTCGGTGTTGAGCTTTTCACCCTCCATAGTGGTGGAAATTCGTATTTGGGATTTTTCACCATAAGCAGATATAGGTTTCCCTCGATGCGTTGCTGGGGCGAATTGTGTTTGGCGCAACGATTTAACAAATGCCATTGTGTAGGCTGGCTCATCCTTTTCGATGCTAATGTCACGAACTGAGCCGTCTGTCGCCACTGTGTAGGACAATTCAATATTGAATTCGCCTAGTTTCATGCGGCGTGATTCGCTGATTGTGGTGGCTTTTGATTTTAGTTCCTTCGGTTTAGTGAACTCACCAGTGCCAATTGGGGCTATTTGGGCGAGGCGCTTTTGAATATTTGCCGTCGATAATCGCTCGCCGAGAGTGAGATAAGCCCGCTCACCCAGCTGTTTTTGTTGGGCGGACATTTTTGATTCCACAAGGGCCATAGTTTTGGTGGCGAGTTCGGATTTATTGCTTTGAGCCAGCTTCAGCCATGCATAAGCACTCACCAAATCTTTAGCCGCATAGTCGCCTCGATACTGCATAACGCCTACATTGTATTGTGATTCAACATCGCCGAGCTCGGCGGATAAGGTGAACTCTACATAAGCCTTTTCAAATTCCTTATTTAGGCAATACTGCATTCCCAGCTCAAAATCGGCTCGCGCAAAAGCTGAGCACAAAAGGATATGTGAACAAAAAATCTTCAATATTGTTTGTGAATTCATTGTTTTCCCTCGCTAATAATAAATTTACCACCATTGGTATGCAACTCAATGGAGTTAACGGCGGCATCCAGCTCAAATGTCTTTGCAGCACCGTTGACGCTAATTTGCAGCGTCTTACCTGCCCAGCTGGCATCCAAAACTAGGTTACGATTATTAACAGCGGTTTCAGCAAAATAGTCATGTAGGTATTCATTGTTTTTCACTCGATACGTCGCCTCACCTTCATAGCCTTGATCACAGGATTGGCGCGCTTCAAGGGCTAGCGTGAACACTGTGGAATTCCGGAATTGTGAAAATCTCACATATATTTGTTGGGAAGGGCCGCTGGCTATTTGGTGTCCTTCAATGTGTGTATATCCGGGATTAGGAACCTGAAGACTCTTGGTCCCGGCTTCACCGATGGCGGAAGGGTTAATTTTAAATTGTGTGGCCGGCTGACTGCCCTGCCATGCGCAGGACGTGTTTAGTAATATTACAAAAACTGGACTTGAGGATTTCATCATAGGTAGTTTGTCGTAAGCTGGTTATAAATCGCCTTGGCTGAAAGAAAGCACGGGCGAGTGTTTATAGATGGCAACCACTGCGCTAAGCCGCTGTGATTCATTGTGGTGTGCCTGGGAATTTTCTCTAATCGTTGGATTTTACCCAGCGTAATAACGCCTGTCCATCACCTAACAGGCATGTTAGAGTCATTAGCTGAACCCGTTGCCCCTTATTACTCAATCACCAAGAGGTTATCCCCCATGAAACTTTTAGCCTTCGCCGCATCCAGCAGCAAAAATTCCATTAATAAACAGTTGGTCACTTACGCCTGTCATTTGGTGCAAGGGGCAACTGTGGAAGTTTTGGATTTGAACGACTACGAAATGCCGCTATTCAGTGTAGATAGAGAATCGGAACTGGGTCAGCCAGAACTGGCCAAGGCTTTTTTATTTAAAATTACGGAGTGTGACGCGCTGATGATTTCTTTTTCGGAACACAATGGCGCTTACACCGCGGCCTATAAAAATCTGTTTGATTGGTGTTCACGAATTAACACTAAGGTATTTCAGAACAAGCCGATTGTGTTGCTTTCTACCTCGCCGGGCGCACGGGGTGGGGCGAGTGTATTGGCCGCCGCTACAGATGCGGTGCCTCGTTTTGGTGGGGTGGTATTGGCAAGCCTTGCAGTGCCGAGTTTTAACGATAATTTTGATGTTGCGGCTGGCAAATTGAAAAATGAGGATTTGAATGAAAAATTGCGTGAGGCTGCAAATTTATTGTTGGGATCCGCCGAAAGTTAATGGGCTGGCTAGTAGTAAAACGTCAGCGAATTAGCCAACGTCAATACCAATAACGCCGGTTATTACTGCGGTTACAGTAAAAATTGCAATACCGAAAATAATTTCAACCACAATAGCCAAGGACAGGCGGTGGCTATAATGGGTTAACTGCAAGCGTGGCACCGTCCACCATTTATTTGTTGCAGCCACGAGTAACAGTGCACTAACACAGCCAAGCTTTACCAATAAACCAACACCATAGCCCGTGGCAATAAGGTTTTGGAATTCTTTAAGCAGTAGACAAGCCATAGTAACGCCAGAGGCTAAAACTACAGCCACTAGCGCTACCGCTAAACGCCCGAATTTAGCCATGACCTGTTGCATGTTAGGGCCGTGGAAATAAATAACTATCCCAAATACCT
>CAMCXE010000190.1 GCA_945882995.1 Thalassocella blandensis
CATCTGCTGTACTATCGGTAGAGCCGTTGTCAACAACGATGACCTCACAAGCAATAGTCAAGTAGCGCCTGATCGAAAGCAACAAATTTCCTAAGGAATTTGCTTCGTTATGAGCGGGAATTATAATAGAAATTGCCATTACCAATATCCAGCAAGAAAATTTGGCGGCGGGCACCATGTGCACCGCAGTTATAAAAACATCGACGTTGTCTACCGCACCGTAATCCATGGACCAAGCTGACCACAATGAGAAAAATCCAAAAACTACTCCGCTCGGCACCGAGCAGAATGCGATCACTCACTGGCTATTGAAGTTCACAGTGTAGATATTGAAGATAAGAAAAATTTCGAGCGACAAAGTCCAACAATAACTAACACCTGGTTTTACAACACTATTGCGCCCCAAATGCCGCCCTACTCAAAACCCTCTTATTCCAACTTAATCGTCATAACATTCCTTTTTCTAACATCTCACGAAAATGTGCGTTCTCCTTAATCAAGTCTGCATATTTTCCGTCAGCGACCACAATGCCTTGCTCCAAAATAGTGATCTTATCGGACATTTTAATGGCCGCAGGACGGTGCGAAATAACGATGATTAGCACTTTATTTTTTATTGCCCCAAGCAAACTCATTAACTGAAACTCAGAGTCTATATCCAGCGCACTGGTCGGCTCGTCCAAGATAAGCACGCGCGACTGACGATACAGCGCCCTTGCAATACCAATGCGCTGACGCTGTCCACCGCTTAACATCTTTCCATCTTGCCCCAATCCGGAATTGATGCCCAGGGGCAAGCGTTCCACGAATTCCCACGCATTAGCATCTTGCAATGCTGCCTTGACCCGGGGCTCGTCAACGGCTTCACTAGGCACGCCAAAAGCCACGTTGGCAACCACCGAATCATCTAGGATAAAGATATTTTGCGGCACATAACCCACCGAACGCTGGTACATCCCCATGTGCTCACCTTCGGCCAGACGCTGATTGATATAAATGGCTCCGGACTGAGCATGCAACAGTGCAAGCATGATATCCGCCAAAGTAGATTTTCCGGAACCGGAATGCCCTGCAATGGTATTAAGCGCCCCTCTTTCAAAAGTAATTGAAACCTCTCGAACTGCCGCCGTCTCCGCGTTAGGATACGCATAAACCAGCTTCTGCAATTCAAGCCGATCAATAAAGAGAAGACCTTCCATATCCTGCGCAACAGGTACCAAAGTAAGCTGGTTTAGCTCGTGCGTTAGTGCATAAATGACGGCGCCGTTTGCACTAAGTGAAGATACGGATTTGTAGATCTGTTGAAGTGTTGGCAATAGTTTATAACCGGCCAGCGCATAAACACTCAATAGTGAAAACACATAGCTAGGCGAGTTTCCCTCCAGTAGTAAAACAATCGCCATACTGATTATGGCACCAAATGAAATTGTCTCGATTAGAAAACGCGGCAAATCTCCAGCCAAAGAAATCGCCGCCGCCGAGTTTAGGCCCTTGGAGTTGGCGCGCTCAAATTTATCCAAATACAGCGACTCCATGCCAGTAATTTTTATATCTTTGATACCAATAAACGATTCGGACAAAATGCGCTGTACTGCATGCCCCCGCTGGGTGACCCGTTGCCCATGAATAACCAAATATTTCCTGACGAGGACATAAGTCAATAGGTAGGCGCCACCGATCAACATCGCCGACAGAACCGCAGTCAAAGGGTTTATAGCGAGCAACCCTCCAACAATGATTAACGCCACCAGTAGCTGACTGATTAGTACTAAAAACGGCTGCAGAACCATATAGACAAATCTAGGTGCCTCGGCGGTAATTAAGGCAATAATTTTGTTGTAATTGGTGCTTTTGTGAAACACATAATCGCGCAGCAGAAAGCTACGATACAATCGCTCTTGAAGTTCACCGCCTACGAAAATCGAGTACTTAACCAAAACCCAGAAGCTCAACGCGGAAGACGCGTTAGAAAGGACTATCATAACGAGAGAGACGAAGGCGAACATGATCGTGAATTCACTGATGGTATTCGCGCCGGAAAAGGAATACGCCATTTTAAAAAAATGGCTTTTATTGACTATTTCGGGGTCTGAAAGCAAGGTCACAAAAGGCGAGATACTTGCCACGCCCACAACCTGCACACAGGCTGAAACCAGGAAGAATGCTAGCAGAAAATACAACTCTACCCGCCGTCGCCCTTCGATAACTGTAAAAATGGCGAAAATGATTTTTAATACATACATAAGCGTGGTTCCGCTAGGTTATGGTCCTGAAGCATCAAATGCCAACCGCAAAAAGGCTGTTTTCAAATTGTTTAAAAACACTAGCCCAGCTGTATGTCTCACGAACAAACATTAAGCCATTGCGCCCAATACGCTCCCGTTCAGCGGCTGAGTCCATGAGTTTTAGAATATTCTCGGCTATGACATCTTCAGTATCGGCAATGATCAAGCTCTCGCCATGCACTGCACCCACACCGCTATTGCCGAGCTGGGTACTAATGACGGGTTTTGCCGCTGCCATGGCTTCCAGTAATTTGTTTTGCTGCCCACTACCGGTGTCCATCGGAAAAACAAACAAATCAATACCATTGACGTACGGCCAAATATTTTCCACTGTGCCAGTCACGATAACGTTGGGTGTCGCACCGAGCGACACAATCTCGGGTGCCGGGTCCCGTCCAACTATTACTAACTTCACATCCGGTCTGACCACACTAATCTTAGCAAATATTCTGTGTAGAGTTTTTGCAGCTTGAATATTCGGTGGGTACGCCATGTGCCCCAAGTAGCCTATCGTTGGCCCGTGAAAATTAACCACCTCGCTACTGGAGTCTTTTAGATACACCCCGTTGGGAATGACTAGCACCTTGTTTTGATCACATTGCTTGCCGCCCCCAAGCTCACGATCTAATGGCGAAATATACGCCGCACAATCGGCTTTAGCTACAGATCGTCGCTCCCACAGTTTAATCATGAACGCGTCATATTTTTGCAGAAGCGTCACAGCTGGCCGCAATTTTAATAAGTAAGGTGAGTCAATTACATCAATTGATAAGCGTTTAGTGGACCCGAATTTTCGAACTATTAGAGAAAGCGAAATGGATGTGCAGACGGTCAAGTCGTACTGCACACCACTGTGGTCTTGAATAAATGCCTGCTCGATATAGCGCTGGTCGTAGCGAACACAATCATAGGGCTTTGCAAAAGGGAGTAACGAAACAATTCGTGTGGCAATTTTCCTTGGCAGACCAACTCTGCATTTTACTCGCTGATAAATGGTGACCTTTTCGCAAAAGTTTTTGGCGCTGACTATTTCGTCCTCGCTCGGCGTCACAGGGACGATGGCGAAAATATCAATGTCAAATTTACGACTAAAGTGCTCAATAATTGGAAAATAACGTATTGAGAAGCCGTTTCTTCTCGCTGGAAATGGAAAATCTTCGAGACACAGCAGTAATTTTGGTTTTTTCATAGCCAACTCCAGATTGAACCATCAACATTTAACCACGAAATTGTGTACCCGAAACCCAGCGCCAAACTATTGACCGTAGCGGCTGTATGCACACACTGTGGCCCTGCGTATCTAAGGCCAGAAGATGAATGAGTGAAATCAAACGGTAAATAAGCGTCGATACAGCTCCAGTGTTTTACGGCAGTTGTCCTGGGCACTATAGTCCTCATCCAGATGCACGTTTAAGGCTGGCTTTTGTTTACAAACTCGCTGCAAACAACTCGCATAGGCCTCGGCTCGATGGTCATCAACGGCTAAATCGGGGAAGCCTGCTAATAATTCCCGCAGCCCGCCCACATTGTGCGCAATAAGCGGCACCCCCAATGCAAGGGTTTCTAGCGCCACCATAGGCATTCCCTCGTGATCAGAGCACATCACTACGGCATCCAATCCTGCGATACAATTTGCAACATCGTGCCGATGTCCATGAAACGTAACAACTCTGGATAAGCCTAATTGCTGTGCCAAATCGACAAGCTCGCCTTTGCGGCCGCCATCACCGATAACATGAAAATGCCAGTTTTCACCTCCGCACGATGTGCCTTGCAACTCAGCCGCCGTCCGCAAAAATAGGTCTATTCGCTTGACTGGCTCTAGCCGCCCGATTATTCCTAGGTGTTTGGTGTTTACATCCCCAACAAAATTAATCGGCAACACAGTATTTCGAAGCGCTTCTATATCAACACCGTTTTGAATGATGTGAATTTTTTTCTCAGAGTAAAATCCCCTCAACTTGATCTTTAACTCTTTTGATACTGCAATTACCGCGCGCTGCAAACACCGACCCACCGCCAAATCCAGCAACATTTGCAAACGCTGCAGGCCTAGCGGCCTAAATTCCGGCGCGCCGTGTGCTGTACGTAGACTTTTACCACCGCGACCAAACAACCCACTCAAAAAATTAGCAATCCCGCCCAGAATATTTTCCTTCTGGCGATGTGTGTGTAAAATATTGGGGTTGAATTTAAATATTTG
Source organism: Thalassocella blandensis (assembly GCA_945882995.1). GTDB lineage: Bacteria > Pseudomonadota > Gammaproteobacteria > Pseudomonadales > Cellvibrionaceae > CAMCXE01. Next base: position 4,489 of record CAMCXE010000190.1, read on the forward strand.
CCAAAAGACCCCAAAAAATAACCGTAAACTATTCATGTTAGCTTCCGGCAGAATAATCAGCTCAATGCCCAGTTGGCGCAATTTAATCGCCAACTCGCCTTCATTTAACAAAATTACTTTAAGTTGCACATGTTGCTGAAGCTGTTTGAGTAAGGTATAGGCTTGCACTTCAGCGCCAGCCCACAAATCGCCAGATATAATGTGCATTACGCGCAAAGGTCGGGTTAAACTCTTCATAGGGACTCCTGCGCCATTATCGGTTTAGGGGCGCCGTTCGGCGACGCTACAGGCTCTACCAATGCGGTTTTGAGGCTGCCCGCCTGCACCAAGGGCCGTGGATTTTACTCACTTACGTCAATCAAGCAAAGCCAAAGAGGATAGCTCATGCTCATCTGTTTGTTTTGGATATTCACTCTAGCGGCGGTTTATAGCTATTTTATCTACCCGCTAGCCTTAAAATTGCTAAGTCTGCGCGGCACAAAAGCCCCTAACCCCTCGGATGCCAGCGCCAAAACCTTCAGCTTGATTGTTACTGCCTACAACGAACAGGGGCGTATTCAACACAAGATAGAAAACACGCTCCGCATTGATTTTGCACCCGCTCGGCTGGAGCTTATTGTGGCGTCCGACGCCTCCGACGACGGAACGGATGACATAGTACGGGGATATGCAGAGCAAGGGGTGCGCTTGGTGCGCGCCGAGGAGCGCTTAGGGAAGGAAAACGCCCAGCTCACAGCAATTCGTGAAGCCACCGGCGACATTATCGTGTTTTCTGATGTGGCGACGGAAATCCCGGCGGACGCCCTGCAACATTTGGAAGCCTATTTTAGCGACCCCAGTATAGGCGCGGTATCCAGTGAAGACCGCTTTATCAGCCACGACGGCATCGTGGCCGGGGAAGGCGCCTACGTTAAATACGAAATGTGGTTGCGGCAGCTAGAATCCCAATTGGGCGGTCTGGTGGGGCTGAGCGGCTCTTTTTTCGCGGCCCGTCGCGAGGTGTGTGAACACTGGGATATTCACTCCCCCAGCGACTTCAATACCGCCTTAAACGCCGCACGGCTTGGCCTGCGTGCGGTAACCGCCCCGGATGTGCTGGGCTTCTACCAGGACTTAAAAGACCCCGCCAAAGAATATGCGCGCAAAATTCGCACGGTTATTCGCGGCATGACGGGCCTTGCGCGACATAAAGACGTATTAAACCCCGGTAAATTTGGCCTTTTCGCGTTTCAGGTGATATCCCACAAATTGATGCGTTGGCTGGCGCCTTGGTTTTTTATCGGCCTGTTTATTGTTAATGCCATGATAGCCGGCACTAGCTCCTTCTATAGCTTGGCTTTTGTGGCTCAGCTAGCCTTTTACGGCACTGCCTTGGCCGCACAATTTTTGCCCAACCTGCGCGACATGGGCCCCATCAAAATTATTTATTTTTTTGTGCAAGTGAACGTAGCGCTGCTGGATGCCGCCATTAAATTTTTGGCGGGCCAGAGAATGACCACATGGAAGCCCTCCGCTCGTTAATAGCCGGGGACCTACCGCCAGTAGGCCACCCGGTAATTTTACAAGGCGCTGCGCCCCCTCCCACACTGCCGGGCTACTGCCCAACCTGGGTTGACAGTGGGACCTCCGCCTTGGCACTGGCACTGTTGGACACCAAAGCCAAACGGCCCGACCTGAAGGCGCCCGAGGTGATTATTCCTGCCTATTGCTGCCCCGACTTAGTGGCCGCCGCGGAGTTCGCGGGCGTAATTCCCGTGGTGGTGGACGTGTCGCCGGGGGATACCGCTTTCAACCTACACAGCCTAAGCGCGGCCATCACCCCGCAAACTCTGGCCCTAGTGGCCATGACTTTTTTGGGCATACGTGAAAATTGGCCGCAGCTGCTACCGTTCATGCGCGAGCAGCACCCTAGGGTGGCATTAATAGAAGATAACGCCCAATGGTTTCCGGACCTTACCGGCGGGGAAGATTTTGGGGCGGATTACCTAGTATTTTCCTTCGGCCGGGGCAAACCCTTAAGCCTTTTGGGCGGCGGCGCCCTTTTTAGTCGCGAACAGCTGTCCGCGCCGGCACTCGGCGCCATTGGCCCAGCTGTATCGGATAGGTTTGACGAGTTGAAGTGTCGTGCCTACAACCTATTGCTACAGCCGAATTGTTATTGGTTTTTGAACCACAACCCTTTATTACACCTAGGGCAAACGCGCTTTCATGAGCTAAATAGCCTGCACAGCTTGGACTCGCGTCGCCAATCCCTGCTGGGTAGCAACTTCGTAGCCTATCGCCAGCGCAGCCGGCATTTGGAAGTGCAATACCAACAACTGTTACAAGCCGCAGGGTTTCAATCCAGTTACCTAGGGCTACACACCCCACGCCAAGGGCGTCTATTGCGCTATCCGCTGCTGTGCGCCAACCAGCCCCAGCGGGATGCGCTGCTCCACGCGCTAAACGCGCAAGGGCTAGGAGCTTCGCCGTTATATCAATTGCCCCTTGCCATGCTGGATGGCGTGGCAAGTAAAATTCGCCAATTTAATCCACCAGTGCACGCCACTGACTTCGCACAACGGTTGATTACCCTCCCCTTACACGCCGGGGTGAGGGAACAACATCTATCCAAAATTGCCCGTGTGTTTTCTAAGCTGACAAACACAGGTTGAATTTTTGCCGTAACCACATCAACCCGAAACCTCAGTTGGGGACCAAAAAGCTGTGTAATCCATTGGTGTGATTAGTGAAAGTTAAAAATCACGGGCAATCGGGTTGGTTGTTCTTGATTTTTAACTTTTGCTAGGCGCTGCCCGGGGGTTGCGCAGACTTTGGTGATCCAACTGAGATTTCTAGGTTCAAGGGCTTGCCATGAACATAATGGGCATCTGGGTCGAAACATAAGACCCACTGGGGCCGCGCAACCGCACAAGGTGGGTAACGCCAATTCAAACCACAATGCAAAGCCCTATCGGCCGGAATGAATTTCCTTAAATTTCAGGGCTACTATCAAGCTCATTATTACCGCCAACTTCACTAGCAGGTCTTTCTGCTCAGCGGCGCGTGGTACGAAGCGCAACAGCACCTCCTGCAGCAACGCAAAACGTTCAGCGGTTTCTGGCAGTTGGGGCAAGGCCTTAATCACCTCTCTCAGCACGCGTGGGTAGGTATTACCGCCCCCCAAAATACGCACCAAATTTTCCGCGTGTTTTTCCAACTCCTTCAGCTTCATGGCTCGCAATAGGGGAATCAGCTGCGGCTCGTCGGCGCGGATCAGTTCCAGTGTCTTCATCATATAGCCCTCGTAAAACAGAGCGGCAGCTTACTGCGTAACCGGCGACCCGGCAAATGGCGGTTTCTAGAACAAAAGATACAGAAATATATATAGAAATTTCAGTCAGAATTTGAGGGGGAATGGACAGGAGCCGCATGGATTAATGGGCTAGAGCAACGCAGGAGGCCCGACCGAGGAACAGTTGCCGAGACGTACATTAGTGCCGTAACGGGGCAGGCTAAAATGGCTTTTTGGTGGAACCACCAAAGTCCACACACCCC
>CAMCXE010000191.1 GCA_945882995.1 Thalassocella blandensis
TTGTGATCCAATCACAAATCTCGGCTAGTATGGCTGTAGATTCTTTGGCTTTCATTTGTCCTCCAGAATAGTTGTCGAAAACTTTCTGAAGGACGTGCTCTGAATAACATTTTTTAAAATGTTATTCAGAGCACGAAATTTTTTTGGCCGCCATTGTCCAGCATTATTTTAAATTTTTTTCGGGTTTGAGACTCTAATCTCTAGTCACGATAATAGAATTCACTCTATTGAGTTCGTAGATGAAGACTATGAAACAACTCTGTTATTAGACATTGACCATATAATAGAATGGGTTCCAAGTGGTGATACCTTTCAGTTTGTAATCTCCCCTGCAAAGTTGAGCTTTCAAAACGTCAGTGATCTCGAGATTAAATTGAAAAAACCAGGATTTACTCTTGAATCGTACTTGGAAACGATTTTGGATATTGAGTCTTTTGATGTGGCTGAAAATCGTAGTCGGTTTACAATAACTTTGCTGAATGAGAATTCCATAAAATTTGTTGCTGCGTCATATATTTTGGAGTTGTCGGGTTTTAGCAAAGCAAAATATGAGCAATACTTAACCGTAACTGAGCGAAAAAATGCCTAAACTGACGTTCTTGCCGATCCGCTGTGCGTCCGGCAAAAATCGGCATTAATATTCACAGGCAAATCCGTGAATTTCCATTTTAGATTTTGCAGGCGCAGGGATGCGCCTCACGCGTAGCAGGAAATACAATCTTTAAGCGCATCTGCACCCGATTGCGCACAATACCAGTTACACCAAAATTACATTTTCACGCTGAATATGCATGGGATTAAGCAGCCACAATTGATGAGATGTGGATTTCACGTGAAAAACTGGGGCGCTAGCCAATAGGATTAGCACAACCGAAGACGTAAAAAAACAAGATGCCAACAGCCCATGTTTTCAGCGCCGCAACAATAATGGCCGGTGAAACAACAGCCGAATTTGTGCCAATCTACCAGTGTGCGCTGAGTTTATTGGCTCGAAGAGAACATTCGGTCCATGAATTATCCGGAAAACTCCGCAAGCGTTTCCCTCTAGCACCATCAGTAATTGCTTCAGTCATAAATCGCCTGCGTGAAGAAGAATTTCAGTCTGATCGACGCTTCGCTGAATGCCTACTCGCCTCACGGCAACAAAGGGGGGTTGGCCCGGCGCGTATTCGCAATGAGTTACAAGCCAAGGGCGTTGAGCGAGTGTTGATTGCGGAATTGCTAACAGGCATAGACAACTCAGACATAAGTTCACTACACATGGCCTGGCGCAAAAAATTTTCCCGCAAACCAAATACCCCGTTAGAAAAACGCAAGCAAACGCAGTTTTTACTGTATCGCGGGTTTTCCATGGAACAAATTGGACATTTTTACCAAACCATAACTGAAAAAGAGAACGATTGACACTAACGACAGGCATACACATAGACACTCGCCAGCTATGTGCGCGCCGGCATATTCCTAGAAACCTCCACTGGATCACCACAAAACCGAAACGTAAAAACCGCCGAACGCAAGAAGTGCGCGATATCTCAGCGAATTTTTTGCTTAAATGCCTTGCCGCTTTATTTCTTCAAAGTTAAACGAATGAGTCAACAGGGGAGAACCCACATAAATAACAACTTCTCTAGCACCCGCACCTAAACGTAACTCCCGAAAAGCTCTAACTTCAACCTCAGTTAACCCACCTTCAAGTTTTTCCATTGGCTGCAGCACAACCCTAGGTGAAGGAGTAAATAAATTTTTACCGCAAGCAATACGAATAGCATGCTGCAACACCTTCTCAGCTTTTTGAAAATTAGCGATAAGCTGCCGTGGATGTAAAAATGGATTTTCAACTTCTAAGCTGGCAACGCCAAGTAAAGCGTGGGCTTCATTCCCGACCGCTTTATCCGTGGCTTTACCACTACCGGCTCTTTCAATTGCAATAAATGACGCCTGATTAAATTCAAACCCGGAATTAACATCGATTACTTTAAGACAGTTCGAAGACAGCTGGATATACAGTGTATTATCAAAATATTTTGCGAAAAATTTCTTTAGCATTTTATTCCTTGCCAACGGAAAAATAACGATTATGCGAGTAGCACAAACGCGGTCCAACAACTTCTACAGCTAATATTTTCGTTCAACAATATAAGCCGCCAACTCCCGCAATCGCAGCGCCTTGTCATCAAAACCTTCCAGCGCCGTGATGGCTTGAGCGTAAAGGCTTTTCGCCAAGGCTTGAGCCTCAGCCAGCCCCAAGAGCGTCACGTAGGTAGGCTTGTTAAGCTGGACATCGGCCCCCTGTTGCTTGCCCAAAGTCACGGTGTCACCAACCACATCAAGGATGTCATCCTGCACTTGGAAAGCTAAGCCGATGGCGCGAGCGTAGTTGCGCAGTGCCATTATTTGAGTCGGGTTAGCTTGGCCGGTACTTAAAGCACCCATTACCACCGCGGCCTCGATTAGAGCGCCCGTTTTGTGGCTGTGCATGGTTTCCAGTACGTCCAAGCCAATGGACTGATTCACCGCGTAAAGATCTATCGCCTGCCCGGCAACCATGCCGCTTGCCCCCGCGGCGCCCGCCAATTCGCGGAGGAGTTCCAACGTCAACGAGGGGGTAACGTCTGCGGCCTGAAGCAGGGTTTCAAATGCTAAGGTTTGCAGCGCATCTCCGGCCAGAATGGCGGTCGCCTCATCGAAGGCGCGGTGGCAGGTGGGTTGTCCTCGGCGCAGGTCGTCATTGTCCATGGCCGGCAAGTCATCGTGGATCAAGCTGTAGGCGTGAATCGCCTCCAGTGCGCAAGCCGCGGCGGCTGTGGCCGCGGTGGGCCCGCCGAGGGTTTCGGCACTGGCATAGGCCAGTAAAGGACGCACACGTTTACCGCCTTGCAGCAGGCTATAAGCCATAGCTTGGTTGAGGCGCTCGGCACCGGGTACCGCCTTGGGCAAAAAAGCCGTAAGTTGCCCATTAATGTGCAATGTCTGTTGCTGCACATACTCGGAAAAGGTCAGAACCACGCTTAAGGGGCCTCAGTGTTGAATGGCTGTGTCTGCCCATCTTTACCTAGCAATATTTCCACCTTTTGTTCGGCGTCTTTCAGTGCCTGTTGGCAATCACGCGAGAGTTTCACCCCCTCCTCGAAAGCTTTTAAAGAATCCTCGAGGCTCAAATTGCCTTTTTCCATGGCGTTGACTAGGGCTTCCAAGTCCGCCAGGGATTTTTCAAACTCCACTTTTACTGCTTTTTTGCTTGCCGCTTTACTGCTCATTGTTAGGTCTCCGACTCAGGCCGGCACAGTAGCGCGCGGCATCGGCGCTCGCAAGTTGCGGAGGCATTTTTTACCCTCATAACGACTAGGTCGGTGAATGGGCATTTTTATGTCTAAGCTTAAGGAGCTCAAAACGCTTCAGCCCTGTTGCGCAACCGCATTTTGAGACGCCTAGAACCTTCGGCTGCATGACCAAACTCGGCGCTCTAGCATAAGGTCGGCTGTCGGTTGCCACGCGAATGTGTGACGCTCAACCGAGCTTACTTCCTTTTCAAACTATCTGCTGGCGGATAACACACTGTGGATAAAGCAACCTTAATAGGCTTGGCTGGCGTAGCCCTTTTATTGGGCTACTCCGCTTTGATCGGCGGCGGGGCCGCCATGTTTTTTGACCTAGCGGCGTTTTTAATTGTGGTGGTCGGCTCGTTTTTTGTGGTGATGACCAAATTCGGCATGTCCCAATTTTTAAGTGCCGGCAAGGTTGCGGGTCGGGCCTTAACCGTTAAAACCCTGGTGCTCAACGATTTAATCGTTGAGCTGGTGGGACTGGCTGAATTAGCACGCCGCGGCGGTTTTTTAGCCCTAGAAGAGCGCCGAGTATCCAATCCGTTCTTAAAAAGAGGGATTGAATTATTAGTGGATGGCAGTGAACCCGATGTGGTGCAGTTGTTATTGGTGCGGGAAAAGCAGGAGGCCTCCAACCGTCACTCCCGCGCGGCGCAGGTGTTAGCGGCTTTCGGCGACGTGGCACCGGGTATGGGCATGATCGGTACGCTAGTGGGTTTGGTGACCATGCTAGGCAATATGTCCGATCCGAAAGCCATTGGGCCTGCCATGGCGATTGCCTTGCTAACCACCCTCTATGGCGCCGTCATGGCCAACTGCATTTTTATTCCCCTAGCGGATAAGCTCAAGCTCCGCGCCGGTGAGGAAGCTGCCACCAAAAGCCTCATGATTGACGGCATTCTGGCCATTCAGGGCGGCCAAAATCCTCGTATTGTGGACACCATGTTGCGTTCCTATCTGCCTGAAACTCAGCGTCGAGGCTAACTATGGACTGGCAGCCTGGGGAGCCAGAAATCGCCCACACGAAAGCACCCGCTTGGGTGATCACTTTTGCGGACTTGATGTCCCTGCTCATGTGTTTTTTTGTGCTGCTGCTGTCCTACTCGGAAATGGACGCGGAGAAATTTCGGCAAATGGCGGCTTCCATGCAGCAGAGCTTGGGGCCGGCACCAGCCTTGCCGGTGGGCTCAAACCCCAGCGTCAGCCCCCTGGAGCTGCCGGTGCCACAACCACCCACACCACTGCCACAACAGGTGCCCAGCGACCAGCCGCCCGCGCCCGACATACCCGCGAATGACGACACCCTAGCCGTGCAGGTGATTCGCCAAAAATTGGCGGGCCTAGTGCAGGAAACCCGTGAGGACGCATTCAAGTTATCACAGGCACTTGAACCCCAAGTTCAGGCAGGCCAGTTGGAAATCGACACCAAAGGCCGAGACATCATTGTGCGGCTGCGCGAACAGGGCTCATTCGACTCGGCATCCGCCGAATTGAGCCCAAGTTCACGGGCGGTTTTGGCCCGTATCCGCGAAGTATTGGTGAGTAAGCCGGGCGGAATTTTAGTGCAGGGCCACACCGATGACCGGCCAATTAAAACGGCGCGTTTTCGCTCTAACTGGGAGTTGTCCGCCGTCCGCGCGGTAGCCGTGGCGGAGGAGTTAATGCAGGCTGGGCAGGTGGCGCAAAACCGCTTTGAAGTTACTGGCCTTGCCGACACACGCCCACTGGTGGACAACACCTCAGCGGAAAATCGCGCCCGCAATCGGCGGGTGGAGGTGGTTATTTCACAGGATTTAGACGCAGCACTGAGTGATGACGATAAAAACCTACTTAACAAACAGGGCGGCGACAAAATTATGCGGCAGCTGGACATTCAGCCCGGCCGCAAAACCCTCGGCCTACCCCAGAACATTTTCTAGACCGTCTTTGAGAACCATCCCATGACCAACGAACGTCGACGTTTTTTCCGCATCACCGACCGGCTTGGGATTACTTACAAGGTAATCCCCGCCGATACACACACCAACGGGAATACCCTGCCGGGTGTCGATATTTTCGACCTACTCACCGAAACCGATGCCAAAATCAATCGCCTACTGCTAGAGGTTGCTGAAGAGTCGCCCAAGGTGGCAGCACTGGTTAGCGCGTTTAACCAAAAGTTGGAGCGCATCACCAACCAAATGATGCTGGAAACCCGCTTGGTGGAGCGCATCGCACACCGCGTCCAAGAGGTGAACATTAGCGCCTGTGGACTCGCCTTTAGCCACGACGAGCCGCTACCCGCCGGAACACTGCTGGCACTGGAGCTCCACCTGCTACCGAAACCCGATCGCGTCGTTGCACAGGGCATATTGGTGGACTGCCGCCCGCTAGAGGACGGGAGTTTCTATTGGCGTATCGACTTCGCCGATATCAGCCCACCGCAGCAAGAACTGCTGATACAGCACATGCTGCAGCGCCAGCGTCAGCTGCTCAGGGAACGCCATAATCCGCTCAAAAACTAAATTTCTTGTGCGAGATCTCGCACAAGATCCAATAGGCTTTTGCCACTGGGTGCACAAAGTAGAACGTCTAAAATGGCGCCAACGACGGACATGCCTACACCGGACGTAGTGGCAAGGACCCCCAGGACGCAAGCCGAGCGATGTATGGAGCTTCTACCTGTGAGATTGGCCGCAGGGGTTTTTAACCCCTGCGGCTTTTTTATGCGCGATGGTTTCACCCAGGGCTCACCGCATCTCAATCAACCGCATCCAAGCCTCCAGCGCGGTTTGCGCTGTCACACCAGCGTCATAAAATCCCTTTATAAAAGCCCTTGGCAGCGGCATTTTGCAAGCGTAGTATCGCTTTAAGCTTCCACATCTATGAGGAGACGCGCTTTCAACTACTATAGCCAAATCAATTTGGGTTTAGGTACCAAACCGCTTTACCCCTCCTGCTACGGGTCCCTGCACTCGCTTCAATCAAACCTATTGATTGCTAAAAATTCTTCTTTCGGCCCACTCCCCCAGCAAACCCCGCCCAGTCACCCTCGGCGGGGTTTTTTGTGGTGGGGTGGTCAAGCACCACTAACTAACAGGTAACAACCATGGATGCGCGGATTCTTCGTTTGAATATGGCCGGGCAGCCCATCGCTTGGATGCCTTGGCAGGAGGCGGCAACGCTTTATGCCCGCGGCCAAGTGGGCTGGACGCTAGGCAACGTTGTGAAGCGTGTGCGCGGCGGTGTTTCCCGTCTCACAGGCGTTAGCAGTCACCTGGAATTGCCTGCCATTATTGCCTGTGAAGGCCAGCGTTTAGCGCCGGTGCGGCAGCGGCCGCCGCTGAGCAACAGCGCCCTATTTCGCCGTGATAATCACCAGTGTTTGTATTGCGGGCGGTATTTTCATTACGAGGCTTTGTCGCGCGACCACGTGGTGCCCAGCTCGCGAGGCGGCGTAACGCGCTGGGAAAACTTGGTTGCTGCCTGCAAGCGCTGCAACCACTTTAAAGGCAGTCACTTACTCAGCGAAATTGGCCTCGAACTGCTCGCCCTACCCTATTGCCCCAACGCCTCTGAATACCTAGCACTCACCAACAGCGAGCGAATTTTAGGTGACCAGTTAGCTTACCTGCAGCCACAGTTTCGAAGTTACCAATTGCAGCGACGCCCCTAGGGCTGATGTCAGCGGCCATTTTGGGCAGGCGCGCAAAATTGTGCGATTATGGCGCCCCTTTAGTTTCAATGGCGGAGTATGGTATGCATCAAGTTGAAGTAGCACTCGCAGTAAAAGCCAGCCTTGGCGAAAGCCCGCGCTGGGATGAACAAAGCCAGCTGCTGTATTGGGTGGACATCAACCAAAAAGAATTACACCGCTTTAACCCAGCAACAGGGCAAGACGATGTGCGCAGCTTCGACCAATCCATCGGCTGCGTCAGCCTGCGCCGACAAGGGGGTTTTGTACTGGGGATGCGCCACGGCATTTATACCCTGGCCGATTGGAATGCCGAGCTGCAACCCTTGGTGGACCCGGAAGCTGGCCAAGATGACAACCGCTTTAATGACGGCCGCTGTGACGCCATGGGCCGTTACTTCACGGGCAGTATTTACGAACCTAAAGTACTCACACAGGCCAACATTTACAGTATTTCCCCTGAAGGTGAAGCCAAGCGCTGGGTGGAAGGCCTAGTCACGTCTAACGGCATCGCATTTAGCCCCGATAATACCCGTTTCTATTATGCCGATACCCCCAGCCACGCCATCCAAGTGTGCGATTACGACTTAGCCTCCGGCACGGTTTCTAACTCGAGCCTATTTCATCAATTTCCGCTGGGTAATGGTCGCCCTGACGGCGCCGCTGTGGACGTAGAAGGCTGCTACTGGACGGCGCTTTATGAGGGCGGCCGCATAGTGCGCTTGAGCCCGGAAGGCGAAATTCTGCAGGAAATTCACCTGCCCGCCCGTTGCCCCACCATGGCGGCATTCGGCGACGCAGACCTCAAAACGCTGTACATCACCACGGCCAGTGCCCGCCCAGAAGCCGAACTGGCAGACTTCCCTCTCTCTGGCGCGCTGTTTAAAGTCCGAGTGGATGTGCCGGGGCTGGTGGAAAACCGTTTTGCGGGCTAACTGATGTCGCTTAGGCCTAAGCCCGTGCTGTGTGGGCTTAGGCCTTTTTCCCCGACCACCGCTGTTCACCCTAAGGCCTTTACCGCAAAC
>CAMCXE010000192.1 GCA_945882995.1 Thalassocella blandensis
TTAACACCAAAGGCCGGCGCTTGGGAATTGTTTGGCATGGCATTAAGGCCAGCCAAAATGCCAAATGGCACGGCACCAAGGCTAAATGTACCGAGATCAGGGTCAACCGTAATCACGCTGCATCGCTGGCAATGATCCTTTAATCCCCATACCACCCCGCCCTCCGTGCGCAAGCTGGGCCAATGGTGCTCCGCGAATGCCTCACCGCCACCCACCGTAACGTTGGCGCGAAAACGGCGACTGTCCACCGGCGCCTCCCCCGCCGCCAGCAGCGCTAAATTCATTGCCACCAACGAGGCCTCATGACCAATTAAATAAGGCGCGGCATCGGCAAACTGTGTATGGCTGCCCTCGCCAAAGCGCGCAATATTGGCGGCACGCACAAAGCCTGGCGCCAACTTAACTAAACGTAGCGGTTCGCTACTCTGCGCCGCTTGGGTTACCCAGGTATTCGTGGCCTCATCTGCCGCCTGCGCTAAGCAGGTATCTTTCCACACCTGCACCTGTATAGGTTCAGCATCCAGGGGCGGCGGGGCAAGGCGAACCTCACCCAGCTGTGGCGCCTGCAACCAGACCTCGCCATTACGCAACACCGACGCAATAGCCGCCAACCGCGGCAAACTACGCTGAGTGACAAAACGCCCCTGAGTATTGACCAGCATCCACTCCCGGTCGCCCTCCAACCCCATGGGCGTCACCTTCGCCGCACTCAGGGCAATGCCCGCTAAAGCCTTAACCGGGTAAATTGTCAGCTGCGTTATCTGGCCACTGAATAGCATTTAAATCTCCAACGTTGGTCAACAAACAGGTTCAGCATAACTAGGGAACATACCCAACGTGCATGCCTCCCCATACCAATGCCATTAACTTAAGCATTTTAGCCTTACAAAAATGCTTTCCAACCTTACAACCACGATCCTGCCGAAGCGGGACCAGCCCGTTTTTTGGCCGAGTGGAGAGGTGATTTTTAGGGGCAAATGGACAGGACGTCCATTTGAGCCGTGACGGGACAGGATGTCACGCCACGGCGACCCTCAAAATCGCCTCGGAGGGAGGGGATTTTTGCGTAGCAAAAACCAAAAAGTCGGGTGGCCTTTCTTTTTGGTGACTTTTTCTTTGGCCACGCAAAGAAAAAGTTACTCGCCCAGGAGGGCGAAAGAAAGGCTAAAAACCACTCGAAAAGCCAATATTGGGCTTAATCTAATGACACGGGATGCCCCCTTTCCAAATACCAATACCCACCCAAACTATCAACACCAGACCGCCACAGACCCAGCCTGATCATCACCGTTTCAGGGCCTAACGCCTACGATCCTAGCAACCCAATTGACCACCGCGCCATTCACCTCCCAATTCTACCGACTAGACTGGAAACACAACCCGCTTCCTCACTAGGCTTCGCATGCGACAATTTGCCAACTATTACTCACCAGCAACCCTAGCCTTGGTGGACCAATTCACCAGCAGCACTGACCAAGCCACGCAACAACAAGCCTTAGAAGCCATTGTCGCCAGTCAGGAAGCCGACCGAGCACGCTTACTCATCGCTCTACTGCATTACAGTATGTGGCGGCATAACACTATTGCCCTACTGCGCGCCATCGGCGGGACCAGCGAGCGCCGCGGGGTGGAATTTCTAATTCGGTTTGTGCGTCAGCAAGACGATTTGCCGCTAGCCGCCGAAGCGGTGCTCGCATTGGGTAGCGCTGGCTCCCATTTAGCTGGGGAATTTCTGCTGTCCATCGTTAAAGATGAAAACCATGGCCTCCGCCGAGAGGCCATAGCAGGCCTAGCGGCCATGCCGCATTTCCCCTGCGACGCCTTATTAGCCACCATTATCAAGGGCGCGGATGACAATCCCAATTTGCAAAGTGCAGCCATAGTAGCCTTGGGTAGACGCTGCGCCCGCAGTGCCCTGCCCTGCATTCTGGATAAATTGCATTCCAAGCATGAATCCGTGGCCAATGCCTGCCTATTGGCCATAGGGCACCTCGCCGACGCGAACACTATTGGTGAAATTCTCCAGTCCGCCAACACCCACCGCAATTTATTATTAAGCGAATTGGCACTGTACGTGGAAGACAAAGTGCATCTGCGTGCACAAGACAACATCGACGACATGGTAGTCAGCGCACTGACCAACACCCAACGCGGTTGGCATACCAGTTTTCGTATTATCAAAGAATATCCCCCCGAAAAAATTTGGGAAGTTTTCGAGCTGCTGCGTGACGATATTTCCCCCAACAACGAATGCCTAATTCGCGCCGCCACTTTTTGCCCAGAGCGCTGCGCCGAAGATTTTGCATTTTTGCAGCGGCAGCAAAACCGCATAGACGTGAGCTGCGCAGCCAACTTATTGCGCCTGTGTTTGGACTGGTTAAACGAAAATGTCTTCCTACAATTCCGTCCAGAATACGCCTGTGAACTCCTTAAATGCGTACGCTGGCCAGCGCTACTGGACCTTGAGCCAGTGCTATTTACCGCCGCGGATGACACACAAAAATTGAATTTTGCAGATGCCCTAATTGCGCAAAATTTTATGACCGGCAACGCCAACGAAGCGCACTGCGAATGGCTGTACAAACAATACAAAATTGCCAACAGCCAACCACTCGCCGGCCGGATGATGCGCGGCTTGGCGCAGCTGTCCTACACCAAACGCAATTTTAGTAACGACCTGCGCGACGCATTAAATAGCCCAGATAATTCTGGGGCCTATTACTGCTTGGGCTTAATTCCCCGCGCCGTTTCGGAGCGCGTACTTATCGAACGCCTCGACACAGTGATTAAACGCGAACACCAACAAGAAATTGCCAACTCGCTCTATCGATTGAGTGAATTAGGGACGCTGGAAAACCCCAGCGTTATTGCCCGACTGCAACAACCGAGTCCAGTCACTCTCGACATGGATATTCTCAAAATACTGGTATTTAACCGCGTCTCAGGGTTTGACGGCTTTATCAGCAAGATGTTACAAACCGAGGACCTCGCCAAACAATTATTGGCCGTAGCCGCCATTGCCACCAATGCGTCTAAAGACTTGTGCAAACAATTATTTCCGTTTTTGCACAGCGCCTCTGCGCAATTGCGCGCTCGGGCGCTGCATAGCCTGTGCGTTAAAGGCAATGCCAAACAACACGCCGAGCTATTTAGCTGGTTTCATCAATATGCCTTTAATAGCGAAACCGCCCACAAAATATTGCGTTGCCTAACGCCTAAAGAAAGTGAATCCTACCTCGCCGTAGTGCGGCAACTGCAGGCATTTATAGAAATACCTGCAGGCCCATTTGTGGATGACCAATTAATGCAAGAGCTTATCTCGCTATGCGATACCCTACAGGTACACTACTGCAAGGCAGAGGATATCAGCAACGACCAAACACCGCAGGATCTGCACCAGCAGGATGAAGCCCTTACCCGCGAGATTGGCGGCTTTGCCCATTACAACGAGTCAGTACGCACCATTTTGCGCAATGCCGAATTAACATGGCAACATAAAGAATTGTTTGATGACAACGTCGACAAATCCACCATGCTGGTGCAATACACAAAATCGGCCGATTTATTACTGCAAGAGCACATTGGTGAAAAACTTTTTCATCAACGCAACGACTCTCTACTCCTCGCCATGCAAAACCGCATTATGGCACTAGGCATCGAAGACAAAAACATCCCGCCGCTGACACTACTAAAATTATTAGCCGTGGAAGAAAACTTCACAACCGCCGATTTCCCATCCCACAAATTGGCAACCTTAACCAGCGCCATCATGAACGGAAAAATCATGCAGGAACGCTACCGCCAAATAGATGGCCTGCGTGCATGGGCCGTTATTTTGTTAGTATTTGGACGAACCTTTTCGAGTTGCGGAACGGAATACGAGTCAATTTTACCTAACGACGCGATGAGCAAAGCGGACTCAAAAACCATCAATTCTGTGGCTGCGCGCATGAACTATTTACAGGAACTACGCAACAGAGCCGCGCACCACGGCATAATCGTCGATTATCGCCAGATGACCAAAATCCGCCACGACAGCATCGCTATGTTCAACGAATTGAATGATATATTTCAGGTGTGACCTGGGCGTTTAACCGCCCATTAGCATGATCATCGCACTGGTTAGGGCACTGCACATTTTTAGAAAAATTTGGGGCGCTCGTTTATCATCAACACGTGCTGCCAAGCTCTTCTCAAATAGCAAATTGCCCGCCAACAAAAATAATAGCCTCCGCGATCGAAATTACTATAATCTGCAACCAATTCACAGTGTAAATCCACACCGTCAACACCCACCACAAACGCCACTACACAATCACCACCGCCACACAAAACCACAACACTAGCGGAGACGTCCCATGACTGATTTTCGCATCGAACACGACACCCTAGGCAACATTCAAGTGCCAGCCAGTGCACTTTATGGCCCCCAAACCCAGCGCGCTATTCAGAATTTTGCCATCAGTGGCCTGCCCCTGCCACCGCAATTTATATGCGCCATAGCCCACATTAAAAAAGCGGCTGCGCAAAGTAATGCTCGATTGGGCTTATTAGATGGCCAGATTGCGCGTGGAATTATTGATGCCGCCGACGCACTGATTGCCGGAAAACACGCCGATCAATTTCCCATCGATGTATTTCAAACCGGTTCTGGCACTAGCACCAATATGAATGTGAACGAGGTCATAGCCCGTTTAGCTAGCCAGTCCACAGGGCAAACTATTCACGCGAATGATCATGTGAATATGAGCCAAAGCAGTAATGACTGTATTCCCAGCGCTATACATATCAGCGCCGCCTTGGCTTTACAGCAACACCTATTACCCGCGGTTCGGCATTTACATACAACGCTTTTAACAAAAGCCGCAGCCTTGCAGCAAATAGTTAAAACGGGACGCACCCATTTAATGGACGCGCTGCCCGTGACATTTGGGCAGGAACTGGGCGGCTGGGCGGCGCAAATTGACGAGAATTTTCAACGTTTAGTCGCGACGCTGCCGGCGTTGTGTGAATTGGCCCAGGGTGGCACGGCGGTAGGCACAGGCGTAAATACTCACCCCGATTTCCCAGCGCGTATTGCGCAGCAGCTCCGCGCCAATACCAGCCTGCCACTGGTGCCCGCCACAAATTTTTTTGCGCGTATCAGTACGCAGGATACGGCGGTTGCCGCCTCCGGCCAATTAAAAACCCTCGCCATTAGTTTAATGAAAATTGCCAACGATTTACGCTGGATGAATTCCGGCCCGCTGGCCGGCCTTAACGAAATCCAGCTAGAAGCCTTGCAACCCGGCTCATCCATAATGCCCGGCAAAGTGAACCCGGTAATTCCTGAAGCGGTATGCATGGTGTGTGCACAAGTAATCGGCAATGACACCACCATCAGCATTGCCGGGCAATCGGGCAATTTTCAATTAAATGTGATGCTACCGCTAATTGCCTACAATTTATTGCAATCCATCCAGCTGCTGGCGAATGCCTGCAATCACCTAGCGGACAAAGCTATAGCATCGTTTACCCTAAATTACCCACACATCGACACGGCCCTTGCTAGCAACCCTATGTTAGTCACCGCGCTTAATTCGTTAATTGGCTATGAAAAAGCTGCCGCAATTGCCAAAAAAGCCTATGCAGAAGGCAGGTCAATAATTGACGTAGCCACGGAAGAAACAGACCTTCAGCCGGCTGAATTAGCTCGCCTACTGAACCCGCGAAATTTAACGGGGGTTTAACCTAGAAACCTCAGTTGGGAGGTTTCTAGGTTAAATTATTCGCGCAAAGACACATCTAATTTATCCACCACTTGCGCCCAATCGGCGTCGTTGGCAATTTGCTCGCGTAAAAACCGCGCTTGGGAAACCGTCCAAAATGGCGCTTGACTCAATGCTATGCGGCTTTCCAATGGGCGGTGCGCCTCAATAAACGCTTGAATTTCCGACTCTTCAGTAGCCAAACCTAACTGCGCAAATAGATTGTTCACATTGTGCAAAATAGTATCCATTGCTGCCTCCACTATTACGTTAGCCCAAAAAACCAACATCAAATAGACCTTGCAAACATACACAAAATATCAAAACCCTGCACAAACATAAAACAAAACCAACACACTATATTCGAATAAAAACATCTATTAAAATCCGGTTTACCTGCAGCCCCCGGCTCGTAAAATCGTACAAATTACCCGACTGGCATAAATAGATGTTTGACGCGACAGGCCCACAGGGGAAATTAATAGCAAGACATTGAATGGCAATAGAACTTCCACCGGCTAGGCGAACGCCTGTGGCGTGATGTCATTCAGTGAAGGATTTGGGTTGTCGTAGGGGCGCCGCTTGCTGCGCCCTAGCCTTTTTGCCAGTGAAGTGCGCAATGACAGTTGGCTCAGGGTTTCGAGCGGTTTTTCCGACTCTCATCCAGAAACCCCACCCCGACCCTCCCCTTGAAAAGGGGAGGGAGCAGAACAGCATTAAAAACAAGCCGATTCCTTGGTTCGCAGGCTTATTCTCCCCCCCCCTATTAAGGCTGAGAGGGGGTTGCTTGCCGAAGGAAAAGTCACCGGAAAAAGCGGCAAAAACCCTCAACTTGGTGACGCGGGGAGCTAAATCCGAGCAATCTTGCTGCTCCCTCGCTTGTCAGCCAACCGCGGATGCTCCCGGCCAGGCTCAGCCCAAAGTGGGAAGCGTCTCACAACTTACCCACCGGATGCCTAGCGGCCGCATTGCGTACCCCGCCACTAGGCTGCACACTACACTTTCAACATTTACCGGTACCTACTATGCGCAAACTTTACAGCTGTTTATTACTGCTCCTAAACGCGGCCCCGGCCATTGCCGCCACCTCCCTGTGGGACGTTAGTAAAGGCGGCAATCACTTTTATTTAGGGGCCAGCCTGAATGTGCTGCAGCAAAAGCACTATCCCCTACCCAAGGAGTTCGAAGACGCTTTTAAACGCGCAGACAAACTCTATGTTGAGCGGGATATTGATGCCATAAGCGCGCCGGAATTTGGCACGCGGGTAATGCAGGAAATGATGTATAGCGATGGGCGCAATTTAAAAACCGAATTAACCCCGGAAAACTACGCCAATTTAGATAAATTTGCCGGCAGCCTAGATGTGCCGACATTTGGTTTGGCCATGTTTAAACCGGCGTTTACGCTGGTTACCCTCTCCGCTGCCGCAAGCGCGCGCGCTGGGTTTGTCTATGGCGTGGACACCCATTTTTATTATCAAGCCAAAGAAGCTAAAAAACCCGTGGGCACTTTAGAAACACTAGACCAACAAATTGTGCTACTGCAAACCCTCAACACCGAAAATCCGAACCAACTGATTAAATCCACCCTAACCGAGCTAGGCAATTTAGCCGCCACCATCAGCAAAGCCGAACCCCTATGGCGCAGCGGTAAATTAAACGGGCTCGAACCGCTATTTAATGGCAAAATGCGCAGCGTCACACCCAATATGTATCAAGCCTTAGTGGTAAAACGTCATCAAGCTTGGCTGCCCACACTGGCAAAACTTGCAGCAACCCCCAGTGTTGAATTGGTGCTGCTGGACGTGATCCACTTTACGGGCCCCGACAGCCTCATAAACCAGCTCAAGAAAAACGGCTACACCCTAACCCCCTATGTTATACAACGCTCAACTGGAGTTACCCCATGATTAATTATGTGTATTGGCTAGTCATATTTGCAGTTCTATTTTGCGTGGCATTTTTTACCGTAAAAACACGCTTTTGGAAAACCGGCGCAACAATCGGCGCAACAATTCTTTTTGGTGCTTGGGCGCTGTTTTATTTTAAATACGAGCAATACTTCGTAAAAAACCTCGGCGGCACTATGAGCATTAGCGTACCCAACGGGCAGATACATATAGGCATAACCTGGAAAGACGACCATTTATGGGTTGAAAATTTCGACCCCAAAACCAACACCTGCTACTTCGGTGAATACTCCAAGGGGAATATGCTGCAAGGCAAGGTAGTGATTAAACACTGCAATCCTG
>CAMCXE010000193.1 GCA_945882995.1 Thalassocella blandensis
GCCCACCCTACGAACTTGTTCAACACCGGGCGCAGGCACTGCACCCCTACCTTGTCGGGTTAAAACCCGACCTGCGAATTAGTCTCCTGTGGAGCGCGCGGAGCACCGGGCTGGTTGTAACCCGCCATCTTCAATTTACGCTCGAGCACTAACGCAAAAAATAATCTGCAACAATTAAATGGTGCGGCAGCGAGATAGCCAGAAATCCACCGCGCGGGTCGCGACCCGCCCTACAAGGCTGCCCTCTGGTTAGGTGCTGAATCTAGACGCGCGCAATATCAAATTGAGGTGGCGTCCAATCCGAGGGACTTTTTCTGTGTGAATACTGCTCGCGACAGGACTGATTGCAAGCGTGGAATTAATCCAGTGGGTGGCGCTACTAGTTTCGCCCCAGCGGGGAATGATGGCATCAGTATGCCGGTCTAGGATGTCGTAGTGCTCCATCCATTCACGGATTGCTCGGCCCTCAAATATCGATTTGTTCCCTAAACTTCCTTTACCCAAAAATTCGCTGAGCTTTATATTTTCTTTGCTATATCTGATGGTGTCTTTTGCCGTTTTGAACTCGCCCTCAAATACCACAATCGATATGGCTAAAATTGCCAGAGGAAATAGGTGTACCCATTTAGGTTCGCCTTCCATTACTGCATGACATGCGCACTTCAGTATGAAAAAAATTCGTTCCTGCTCTCGTGGCTGCACAGAAAACGCTAACATCAGGTCATGAAATAGGCTTGCTGGGCTGGTGTTTAGGTTTAGCTGTGGTGAGTTTGGATATTGGGTCTTTTCGAATACCGCTGACTCCCTTTCGAAAAGCTTTGGTGCTAGGGACTTAGTTGTTGGTGTGTCAAGCGCGTACTCCATGTCGAAAAATCGTCTAAGGTAGGCGCTCGCGCTGAACTTGGCTCCATAGACTTGATTGATGGTATGGATAAGTTCGTCTTTATTGGTTCCAAAAATGATATAAACGCCATCGGTTTCGAAAATATGCTTGGCGCATTCAAGTAGTTGTACGGCGTAGGTGGGTCTGCATCTGTCTAGTTCGTCCACGATGATGAAAATGGGCATTTTCTTATTGCGGTCGCTAAATATTTTGTCTGATATTTCGCTGATGCATTGTTTAAATTCTTGAATCGCCGTTTGCTTTTTTGTGTGTTCATCAAGTAGGCTTTTTGCGGCCTTGCTTGCAGCTGATCCTACTTTGGATATTTGGTCTTCTGTGAGAGAGATGTCGTAGTGTTCTTCAATTTCTTTGAGGGTTACGCCAAGGAATTTTTTTGTAAGTTGCTCCGCCGCGACTGGAAGTAATGCCTTAATAAGTTTTGTTGTGGATTTTGCGATTTTATTTTTGAATTTTGGTTTGAAGTTATCCTGCAACGATTTCGCGATATGCGATAAAAACGACCCTATAGGGTCTGCGACCAAATCATTTTTCCACGCGTCGAAGTACACGACCACATTGGTTTTCTCCAGCTCCTTTTGCAGGCCCTTTAGAAAAAACGTCTTGCCAGCGCCCCAGGGCGCGTTAATGTTTAATGTGAAGTGTTTGCGGCTGTGATGGCTGGTGTCGGTGGGTGAATCGCTCCATGCATGCATGCTTCGCAGCATATGGATGACATCATTAGCTTCGGATTTTCTGTCGAGGCTGTCATTTTCTTCCCAATATCTGGTTGCGTCTGTCACTTCTCATTGCTCCTTCGAAAAAGGCCGCAATTTCTCAATTGCGGCCTTTTGGAAAAACCCCTCAAAAACCCTATTTAACCGGCGCCAACCATTCAAAGTGATTGTCCAACCGCCCCTTCACCGCATCAAAATACATGGCCTGCAATTTAGTGGTTATTGGCCCGCGTTTGCCTGCGCCTATGTTGCGGCCGTCCAGCATGCGGATGGGTAATACTTCTGCCGCCGTGCCGGTAAAAAAGGCTTCGTCCGCTATGTACACTTCGTCGCGGGTGATGCGTTTTTCTTTGATGGTTAAACCGCAGTCGGCAGCCAAGTGGAAAATGGTGTTGCGGGTGATGCCGTCTAGGCAGCTGGTGAGTTCCGGTGTGTAGAGTATGCCGTCGCGGATGATGAAAATATTTTCACCGCTGCCTTCAGCTACATAGCCTTCGGGGTCGAGGAGTAGGGCTTCTTCGCAGCCGCAATCCAGCGCTTCGCGCAGGGCTAACATGGAGTTGATGTAGTTGCCGTTGGCTTTGGCTTTAGTCATGGAAATATTTACGTGGTGGCGCGTGTAGCTGCTGGTGCGCACTTTGATGCCCACTTCTTTGGCTTCGGGGGACATGTACGAGGGCCAATTCCAAGCGGCGACTATCACGTGGGTTTGCAGGTTGTCGGCGCGCAGGCCCATGCCTTCGGAGCCGTAAAAGGCCATGGGGCGTAAATAGGCTTCGGTTAAATTGTTTTCGCGGATCACTTGTTTGTGGGCGTCATTAATTTGCTCTTTGCTGTAGGGCATGGGCATATTCATGATGTGCGCAGAATTAAATAAGCGATTGGTGTGTTCGGTTAAGCGAAATACGGCGGTGCCGTGTTGCGCGGTGGCGTAGGCGCGCACGCCTTCGAAGACGCCCATGCCGTAGTGCAGGGTGTGGGTTAATACGTGAACCTTGGCGTCGCGCCAGGGGACTAGTTCGCCATCGAACCAGATTACGCCGTCTCGGTCGGCAAATGACATAAAATTCTCCAGTAAGCCTGTGGCTAAAGTTGGGGGCAGTTAAATAATAGGTTAACGCGAGTTATTCGGGGCCAAGAAGTTGCTGCCAAAGTTGCGTAACTTGCGCAATCTGCTGGGTTAGCGGCTCGCGTGGAATCAGTGACGGCGCCTGCTGCAGGGCTAAACGGTGGCCTATGGTTCTGTAGTGTTTATAGGCTGCGATGAGCTGGTTTGCCTGTTGGGCGTCCAGCTTGCCGGTGGTTACTAAACTGTCCAGGATACGGATGTTGTCCGTATAACGCGTGAGGGTTGGGTTGGCGTGTGCCCAGGCCAGTACGCCGTATTGAACCATAAATTCTATATCGACGATACCGCCGGCATCCTGCTTGAGGTGGAATAATCCGGCCGTTTGGTCGCTGGGTTTGCTACCTAACTGTTCACGCATTTTTTGGCGCATGTCGCGCACGTCTTGTTGCAGTGTAGGCAGGTTGCGGGGCAGTTGCAGAATGGAGTCGCGCAGCTGATTGAAGGCTTCCGCCAACGGCGGGCTGCCGGCCACTACACGGGCCCGCACTAGGGCTTGGTGCTCCCAGGTCCAGGCGGACTCCTGCTGGTATTTTGCGAAGGCGCTGAGGCTGCTGACTAATAGGCCTGAGTTGCCCGAGGGGCGCAGGCGCACATCCACTTCATATAACTCGCCAGAGGCGGTTTTGGTGGCGAGGATATGAATAATTTTTTGCGCTAGACGGGTGTAAAACAGGCCGTTTTCTAAGGATTTAACCGGGCCTATGCCAGCGCTCTGGCCGTTGCTGCTGGCGTTATGGATAAATACTAAATCGAGGTCTGAGCCGTGGCCGAGTTCTAGGCCACCCAGTTTGCCGTAAGCCAACACAATAAAGGCGGGGTCGGCGCTTGGGGTGCCGTCCGGGTAGCCGTGTTTTTCCACCATGGTGCGCCAGCAGAGGTGGAGTACATATTCCAAAATGGCTTCTGCTAGGTAGCTGAGATAATCGCTGACGCGCATTAAGGGCAGGTGCCCCGTCACTTCACAGGCGGCGGCTTTTAGGGTTTGTGCCCAGCGAAAGTAGCGCAGGTTTTCCATTTGCCCCTCTAGGTCGCCTTCTTCAATGCGCAGCATAGATTGGCGTAACTCTTGGGCTAGTTCGGCTTTGCTGGGGACAGTATAAAGGGCGTTGGGGTCGAGCAATTCGTCGAGCAGTGCGGGGTGTTGGCTGAGGCGTTGAGCGATCCACACGCTGCCTTCGCAGAGTGTAATGAGCTGCGCTAAGGCTTGGGGGTTTTCAATGAGCAGCACTAAATAGGCGCTGCGCCTAGCCACGGCCAGACTAAAGGGGGTGAGGCGGGCAAGGGTTTGGCTGGGGGTTGCACCGGATACAAGCCCGAGCAGCAGGCGCGGCATAAAGTCGTCCAGCCGTTCGCGGCTTTGGGCTTGCATGGCGAGCACGGCGGAATTTTCTTGGAGTTGACGCAGTAGGTTCAGGCTGGCCGCTGGCTCGTCGAAGCCGAGTTGCTGAAGGTCCTGCAGTCGGCTGGCTTCATCACCCAGGATGTTAAGCCAGAGTGTGCGCCAGGGGGTAAGTTGGCCTTCGGGCTGCTCGCTGGGGCCTTCCGCGGGGGCAATAACCGCTTGAAATTCACCGGCTACGCACAGCCGATGGTTTTCAAGCTGCTGCCAAAATTCATCCCAACTGGCGTAGCCCATTACCCAGGCTAGGCGTGCTTGGGCTTCTGGCGAGTCGGGCAGCTGTTGGGTTTGGCGGTCTTGGTAGCCTTGCAGGGCGTGTTCTGTGTTGCGTAAAAAGTAATAGGCTTGAATTAATTGTTCGTCGATGGTGTGGGGTAAACAATTTAATTGGCGTAATTGGCGCAGGGTGGGAATGAGTCGGCGATCTTGTAATTGGATGTCGCGCCCGCCGTGGATCAGCTGAAACACTTGGGCGATAAATTCAATTTCACGGATGCCGCCGCGCCCCAGTTTTATATCGTTGTTTTTGCCTTTTTTACTCACTTCCCGTTGGATCATTAATTTTAAATTGCGCAGTGCGGCAATTACGGAAAAATCCACATAGCGTCTGTAAGTAAAGCCGCGCAACAGTTGGTGTAAATAATCCACCGTGGCGGCTGGCGCGTTGTGGGCCACCACGCGGGCTTTGACCATGGCGAAGCGTTCCCACTCGCGGCCTTGGTTGTGGTAATAATCTTCCAAGGCGTCAAAATTACTGGCTAATGCACCGCTTTGCCCAAATGGCCGCAAGCGCATATCCACGCGAAATACAAAACCGTCTGCCGTTGTGGCGTCTAGCGAGCTAATTAATTTTTGCCCGAGTTTGATAAAAAAGGTTTGATTGTCGATGCTGGCTTTTACGCCGCCGCTGGTTTGGCCGGCATCTGGGAAGGCAAAAATTAAATCGATATCCGAGGATAAATTTAATTCCGCTGCACCCAATTTTCCCATGCCAATAATCAGGAAGGGTTGGGGTTCGCCAGCTGCATTTAAGGGGGTGCCAAATTCGCGGCACAGGCTGGCGTAATGAAATTCTAGGCTCAGTTGCAGGCAGCCTTCCGCCAGCGCGGTGAGTTGGGTGCAGGTTTCTTGGGTGGTGTTGAGGCGGTTGAAGTCGCGCCAAATAATTTCCACTAGGTAGCGATTGCGATGTTGCCGCAGCACGCGATTCAGTTCGATTTCGTCCCGCGGGTGCTGAAGTTGTGCGGCAATGGTCTGCTGGTAGTCTTGGTGCCGCCAGTTGGCGTTGCTGCTGGGGCTGGTAAGCAATTCCAGTAAATGGTTGGGGTGTGCGCACAGCCATAACGCGGCAAATTGACTGCCGAACAGAATTTTACGCAACTGGTTGGGTAGTGCCGGATGTTGTTGCAGCTGGCCTTCTAGAAGTAGCTGAACGGGAAGCTCGGCGTGGGCTTGAAGTTGCGCAAACAGCGGCCCGAGCGCAGGCAGGGCGGGCTGCTCGGGGGAGTTAAAACACTGCTCGAGGAGTGTCATCATGGTGGCTCAGCGTCTGAAGGGTAGGGGAGTGTAAACCTTGTCGCTAGCTAAATCCGGTCGATCGGTTAATGCAGGACCGGTGCGCCGTCTAGGGTGTCGAATTCGTCGTGATCGTCAATTTCTTCAATGTCCTCCAAAGCGGAGTCTAGCCCTTGTTCGCGTAAGTCATGCACGGCTTCAAGCCCCGCTTCGATCATGGCTTTGGCGATGAGGTGTCGAGCTTCGCCTAAGTATTCGATAGATTCCGCTGAAAACCGGATGGCCACTAAGGGGTTGTTAGTGTCCTCGGGGCGGCGTAGGGCGATTTCGCCGCTGGCCAATTCAACTATTTCGAGAAGCGCTGTGCGAGTTTTAGGCATGTTGGGCTCGGAAGTATAAAACCATCAATATTCAGAGGTGTCAGCGCGGTGGCGCTCAATTAGCGCTTCCAGCTCCGCCAAAATTGTGGCGACGCTGAAAACGGGGTGGGCATTTTGCGGGTTGGCGCCGCTGCTGGCAATAAGTGAGGGCGCTTCTTCTGACAGCAGGCTGGTGTGTTGCAACATCTGGCTTTGGATTCTGGCAGGTTTGTGCGCACCTAGCGCCGCGATTTGTGCGAGGGCACTGGCCAGCCACGTGGGCTCTTGCTCCAGCTGGGCGCACTCGTTGAGATCGCTTGAGGTTTTATGTGCGGCGGTGGCTTGTGCCAGTGCCTCGCGAAAGAGGCGTGGGCTGGGCAGTGGCTGATGCGAGATGGGTTGCAGTCCAATTTTGCTCAGTAATTCCGCCGCGTAAGCGCTTAAGCCCAAGGCGAGTTGTAGGAGCGCTGCTTGGCTGTGGCAGCGCTCGGCAAAGGCTGAGGCTTGAGCTTGAGTGAGTTGCTGCGCTTGATACTTGGCAAAGGCCAGCTGTTGGTTCACTAGGCGTTGGGCATGGGGCATGGGGTGGTTTCCGCTAAGGGGGTGGCTAACCTACTGGTTGGGTTGTAAAGGGTTGTTTAATTTGTGGATGTTCGGTCGTTCGGTCGTTTATCACAAATGGGGTATGCAGTGTTACACAGAAGCTGTGCGTCAAAAACTGGCGCACTACAACAGCGTTTAAATCGCACATTTCGTCCGATTCGTCTAGAATAAACTGAACGATGAAACGAGGATGCAACAATGGAATCACTCTCTGCCAATGAAGCTAAATCACAATTCGGTGAGATGCTGCTAAAGGCTCAGCGCGCGCCAGTGCAAATTAACAAGAACGGTAAGCCTATCGCCATTGTTATGTCGATAGATGAGTATGAAGGAATCGAAGTAATGAAACTGCGTCTATTACAGGCAAGAGTTGACAAGGCGAAAGCAGATATCCAAGCAGGCAACACTGTGGATGGCAACGCATTTTTTGAGGCACTAGCCGCTGGCCAGCATGATTAACTGAAACTTTATGTCCGCTTATCGCTTAACCTCAGACGCCCAGACTGACCTCATCGAGATTCGCCGTTATACCTTGGCGCACTGGGGAGCCCAACAGTCGCAAAAATACCTCGCAGAAATGCAACAGACTCTACAGGTACTCGCTGAAACGCCAACCCTTGGCAAGCTAAGGCCGGATGTTGTATCGGGCGCATTTAGCTTTCCTTGCGCTAGTCACGTCATTTATTACTTGCAGCACAGCGAACAGATTATCGTTTTTGGCGTGCTGCATAAACGAATGACTCCGACCAACCACCTTAATCATCGAGCAGCTCCCTCACGCGATTGATTTGGCGCAATCATTTACTGACAAAAAGCCTCGCGGTAGTTTGGGAGGTTTTTTTGAGTAAAACAGAAAAAGAAGAAAATCAATTGAGTCTGAACCAATTGATTGTGTTGATTTGACCCCATTGATTATGCAGCTATTTCAGTGTGTGAATTTTCACCGCCACATAGGGGGCATGCTGCGGGTCAAAGGCATTTGCTATTTGTACCAGTGAAAGCGCCTTGATTAATTCGTCTTCGCTGGCCATGCTTAGGTAATTGGGATCTAGATTTGGGTGACCTATTATGGAGAAAAATCCATTGTAGTCACATACATCATAGCCGCGACACAAAAATTTACTTAGATCAACGATGGTTAAGCCGGTTGAAAATCCGTGACGACGATCCATTAAATTTACAATTTCAGATGGAAGCGAAATGGATACTAGGTTGCAATTCTCAATTTTTGATGAGATTTCGATAATCTCATGGAGGGCGACGTTGCCATTTATCGCAAGTAGTTGATATTCATTTTCTTCTAAAGAAAATTGTGATTTTATTTCGTTATATACG
>CAMCXE010000194.1 GCA_945882995.1 Thalassocella blandensis
TGTTTGTATATTGGCTTTTTTGGCGAATGTCAGCAGAGTATCGTGCAGCTTTTTTTTAAGGTTGGCGGAATTACGCGAAACCTCGGCAAAATTCTTAGGAATAAAATCCACTGCGCCGGCGGCCAAAGCATCCAGGGTGATTTTTGCACCTTCGTACGTTAGCGACGAAAACATCACGATGGGCACGCGGCGCTCTGCCAAAATGTGTTTTACGGCAGTTACTCCATCCATGTAGGGCATTTCATAGTCCATGGAAATAATATCGGGGCGTAGTT
Organism: Thalassocella blandensis; assembly: GCA_945882995.1. Classification (GTDB taxonomy): domain Bacteria; phylum Pseudomonadota; class Gammaproteobacteria; order Pseudomonadales; family Cellvibrionaceae; genus CAMCXE01. The sequence goes on from CAMCXE010000194.1 coordinate 276, forward strand.
TCTGCGCCATTTCCACAGCTTCTTGACCGTTTGCGGCTAGGCCCACCACTTCCAGTTCGGGATGTTCATTAATAATTTCTTTCAAGCGCGCTTGAAAGAAATTTGAATCATCCACGATGAGCACTTTATAAACCACCGATTCCCCTTATTGGCTCAGGCTGAATTAACACCTATTCGGATCTGGCTTGCCGCGCAATAAGTCAGATTATGCTGGGCCTATGCGTAAATTACATGCTACCTGCGTAGCGTTTTAGCATACTCGGTACGTCCAATATCAGTGCGATGGTGCCATCACCCGTAATGGTTGCGCCCGCCATGCCTGGCGTGCCATGCAACATTTTACCTAAGGGTTTTATTACCACTTCTTCTTGGCCAATTAATTGGTCCACTACAAAACCCACGCGGCGGGTGCCCACATTTACGATAACCACGTGGCCTTCCTTGGGCCGTTGAAAGGATACCCCCTTCACCAACCAGCGTTTTAAATGAAAAATGGGTATAGCCTTAGCGCGCACGGTTACGCATTCTTGCCCGTCCACTACGTGGGATTTCGTTAAATCCATGTGAAATATTTCGTTGACGCTCACCAACGGCAAGGCAAAAGTTTGTTTGCCCAGCATTATCATCAGTGTAGGCATAATGGCCAAGGTGAGCGGCACTTTAATGGCGAAACGTGTACCCTCCCCCACTTTTGAATAAATTTCGATAGAGCCATTCAGCTGGCTGATTTTGGTTTTAACAACATCCATTCCAACGCCGCGGCCAGACACATCGGAAATTTCATTTTTAGTCGAAAAGCCAGGCGCGAAAATTAAATTAAAGGCTTCAAAATCGGAAAGACGGGAAGCCGCTTCTGGCTCCAAAATACCCTTTTCCACGGCCTTTTCCCGCAACCGATTGGGGTCCATGCCGGCGCCGTCGTCGGTAATAGACAAAAGTATGTGGTCGCCCTCTTGTTCGGCGGAGAGTACGATTTTGCCTGTGCGCGGTTTGCCCTTGGCTTCACGTTCGGCGGGCAGCTCGATACCGTGATCCACGGAATTGCGCACTAAGTGGACTAAGGGGTCGGCCAGCGCTTCCACCAAGTTTTTATCTAAATCCGTTTCTTCGCCCACTAAATCTAAATTAATTTCTTTTTTCAGGTTGCGCGCTAGGTCGCGTACCACACGAGGGAATCGCCCAAACACCTTTTTAATGGGCTGCATGCGGGTTTTCATCACTGCCGTCTGCAAATCGGCGGTGACAACATCTAAATTGCCTACGGCTTTAGAGAGGGCTTCGTCATTGGAGTCGGCACCTAAGCGCACTAAGCGATTACGCACCAACACCAACTCACCCACCATGTTCATAATGTCGTCGAGGCGCTGGGTGTCCACACGCACCGTGGTTTCAGTAGCGGCGTTAGCAGTGGAGTTGCCTACGCCATCCCGATTTTTTTGTGCGAAGTCAGCCGCCTCCTCCGCCGGGGGCTCAACCCGTTGCGGCGCGGCACGCACCGCTGGGGCGGCACGCACCGCTGGCGCGGCGGGCGCCGAAGAGTGTGCTTTCGCGGCCATAGCCTCTGGGGCGCGCGGTGCCTCGGGTTTCGGTGCCGCAACTGGCGCGCTTGGCGCGGCGGCTACTTTGGTTGCAGGCCCTTTACCCGAGCCGTGCAATTGATCCAGTAGATTTTCAAATTCATCGTCCGTAATGACGTCGCTAGACATGCCTGCCACTGAAACGGGTTTGGCTGCCGCCGGTTTGTTGGCTGGGCCTTTGCCGGCGCCGTGCAGCTGATCCAATAAGGATTCAAATTCACTATCGGAAATTTCGTTGGAGGCCACCGCGCTAACAGCGGGTTTAACCAATGGAGGTGCGGCAACGGCTGGAGCGGGTTTAGACGCACTGGGGCTTTTACCGGCGCCATGCAATTGGTCCAGTAGCGATTCAAATTCATCTTCAGAAATATCTTCTGAACTGGCGCTGCTTTTTGCGGCTGGAGCGGGAACTGGCGCAGGCACCACAGGCTGAGCGGCCGCTGTCGCTTTCGCAGCGGTGGGTTTGTCAGCGCTTACCGAGTCTAATAAATTTTCAAACTCGTCATCGCTGAGGACGATAGTGGCGCTAGCAGGCGTCGCGGCGACTGGGGCGCTAGGTGCGGCGGCCACAGGGGCTGGAGCATCGAGTAGATCCTCACAACTGACCAGCCGCTCAAGCCGCGCAATTAACTGCGGCGACGCCGGAATGGGTTCCTCGCGTGCCGACGTCTGTGCAAATTGGGCATTAACGGTATCCAGGGCCTGCAGCACCACGTCCATTAATTCCGGCGTAACGGTGCGTTGGCCATTGCGCAAAATGTCGAACAAATTTTCCGTTATATGACAGCAGGCCACCATGGCATTAAGCTGCAAGAAACCAGCTCCGCCTTTAACGGTGTGGAACCCACGAAAAATAGCGTTTAATAAGTTGCGATCGTCAGGGCGCTGCTCGAGATCTACCAGCTGCTCCGACAATTTATCGAGAATCTCTCCCGCTTCGACTAAAAAGTCTTGCAGAATATCATCATCTTCTCCGAACGACATTCAGCGCTCCTAAAAACCTAGGCTTGACAATAAATCATCGACGTCGTCTTGCCCACTAACAACATCATCGCGCTTAGCAGCGTGAATCTGTGGGCCTTCCGCATCGGTTTTTTTAACGTTGCCATCAGCTTCGGCAACCTCATGAGAAATACCCGTGATTTTTTCGACTTGACACGCAATACGCATTAGATTGACCAATTCGCATTCGACGTCTGTGACCAAACCAATGACTTTCCTAAGTACTTGACCTGTTAAATCTTGAAATCCCTGTTCCAAAATAATGGCCTGCAAATTTTCACTCAGCAGATCGGCCCCTTCATTCATTTGCAGTAAAAAGTCGCCCACGCGTTCATACAAGTCGCCGAATTCAGAAATATTGATTTCACGGCGGCGCATTTTTTCCCATTCCTTGCGCAGTATGGTGGCTTCACGCCCTAAATTCATGGCAATAGGCGCTGCCGCCTCAACCCGATCCATGGTCTTTTCAGCTGCTTCTTGCGTCATGCGAATAACAAATTGCAAACGGTCAGTGGCGTCACTAATTTCAGATGGCGCCTCTCCAGGCTGATGGGCATGTACCGCCGAGTCCACGTGAAAATTCACAATGGCGCTATGCAAGGCGCGAGTGAGTTGCCCAACCGAATTAAAAATATGCCGGTCGCGAACCTCGTACATGTTGTGAATTAAGGTCGAAGCCTCTTCGAAATTATTATTCTGTAATTTTTCGACCAGTAATTTAGCGCAGTCTTTTAGCTCTGCCACAAATTGCTCGCCATTACGTAAGGAAATAGGTGCTTCCATCAGATACCCTTCCGGTCCAGTGAGTTATTTAGCCGCCGACACGTTCGAATATCTTGTCGATTTTTTCTTTCAGTACCTGTGCAGTAAATGGCTTTACGACGTAACCATTAACCCCCGCCTGAGCCGCCTCAATAATCTGGTCACGCTTGGCTTCCGCCGTTACCATGAGTACCGGCAGGCTGGCCAGCTTGGGGTCTGCGCGCACTTCCTTAAGCAGGTTTATACCGGTCATGCCCGGCATATTCCAATCGGTAACCAGAAACGCAAAATCACCACTACGCAACATGGGCAGCGCGGTTACACCATCGTCAGCCTCGTGCGTGTTAGTGAAGCCAAGGTCCCTCAGCAGGTTTTTAATGATCCTACGCATAGTGGAAAAATCATCCACGATGAGGATTTTCATATTTTTGTCCAATGCAGCCTCCAGATTCGAGCTGGGTTCAAGGGTGTAATCCTTAGTCTAGCCTCAGATGCGTAGTCGGCCAGTGTTAACAAACCGCTTAACGCAAAAAATCAGCATTCAATACCATTTGGCTATAAAAGCCACCCCAGAAACCAAGCTGGGGCAAACTGAGCATAGACCTAGATAACTATTTTTGCGTTGTTAAAACGGCACATTCCTTATCCTGAGGTTATATACGGCGCCAAGCGTGAACGGAGAACCCATTTATTGGTGGAGAGCAACCCAGCAAGCAGGCTCTCGTGAGCAACGCCACTAGGCCACGTAGGCTTGAGCCAATACAAACCCCCCAGTTTACGCAGCGCATTGGCCGCCCCGCGCCCTCAAGGCTGGCAAGGCAGCCCTTCCCTTCTATACTTTGCTAGCATCAATTGAACCTAGGATCCGACGCTTTATGTCTACGCCCATTGACGGATATCTACACATATTGGCCAAAAAAGACAGTTCGGATCTGTACCTGAGTACTGGCCCGCCCCCCTGCGCCAAATTTCAGGGCACGCTTAAACCCCTTGCGCAAGAACCTTATAAATTCGGGGACTTAGAAGTTATCGCCAATGCGCTAATGGACGAAGAACAACGCAAAGAATTTGCCCGGGAGTTAGAGATGAACCTCGCCATTTCCATTGCCGGCGTGGGGCGTTTTCGGATCAATATTTTTAAACAACGCAATGAAATCAATGTTTTTAAACAACGCAATGAAGTAGCCATAGTGGCGCGCAATATCAATACGGAAATTCCTAATTTTGATAATTTGGGTCTGCCGGAAATTTTAAAAGAAGTGGTAATGACCAAACGCGGCTTAGTGCTATTTGTAGGCGGCACAGGCTCCGGCAAGTCCACCTCCTTAGCGGCCTTAATTGATCACCGCAATAGCTCGTCTCGGGGGGCACATTATTACCATTGAAGATCCAGTGGAATATGTGCATCGCCACAAACGCAGCGTAATTAATCAGCGTGAAGTGTGCGTGGATACCCGCAGTTTTCGCAACGCCCTAAAAAACACCTTACGCCAAGCACCTGACGTAATTTTAATTGGTGAAATCCGCGATCGCGAAACCATGGAGCACGCGCTGGAATTCGCCGAGACTGGTCATTTAGCGATTTCTACGCTGCACGCGAACAACGCCAACCAAGCCTTGGAGCGCATAATCAACTTATTTCCCGAGGAGCGGCGCCCGCAATTATTAATGGGGCTAGCCTAGAATATGCGCGCCATAGTATCGCAACGTTTAGTGCCAACCATTGAAGGCAAACGCTGTGCGGCGGTGGAAGTGTTGCTGGGCACCAAAACCATTTCGGAAATGGTGCTTAAGGGCCGCTTGCATGACATTAACCTAGAAACCTCAGTTAGATCACCAAAGTCTGCGCAACCCCTTGGCGCGCCTAGCAAAAGTTAAAAATCACGAACAACCAACCAGGTTGCCCGTGAATTTTAACTTTCACTAATCACACCAATGGATTACACAGCTTTTTGGCGCCCAACTGAGGTTTCTAGGATTAAAGAAATTATGGAAAAATCTGAAAACCTAGGCATGCAAACGTTCGACGGAGCCTTATTCAAATTATTTATGGCAGGGAAAGTCCGCTTCGATGACGCCATCGCCAACGCGGACTCCCCCAACAATTTACGTTTGCGTGTCAAGCTGGCAGAAGGCAACAGCGGTGCGCCAGTGAGCGGTTCTGCCTCCACCGAGGCAGCGTCGGGTTTTGGGGAGCTTAAACTGACCGACATGGAAGACCCTGAAAAATCCGATGGCAAACCCTAAATGTCACAGGGTAGCCGGTCCCGACTTAAACCTAGAAACCAGGTAACTATTCAGCCCAATTTTCATTTTCTCACGTCATCCCCGCGCAGGCGGGGATCCAGACTGCAACTGCTCCGACGCTATGACGATATTCACTCAAGTAAAAACCGTCTGTTGACCACTGGATCCCCGCCTGCGCGGGGATGACGGGGAAATAGGCTGAATAGTTACGAAACCAGCAAGCCAAAAAAAACCCCGCTCGCTTAACCGAGCAGGGTTTTTAGGGCCATCCGCAAAAACTATTTAGCGGCGGCGGCTTTCTTTTCTTTCTCTTTCGCGATTACGGCTTCAGATACGCTATTGGGGCATGGGGAGTAATGCGAAAATTCCATGGAGAACTGACCGCGGCCCGAAGTCATGGTACGCAAGGTGCTGATGTAGCCAAACATTTCGGAAAGCGGTACATCTGCCTTAATACGCACACCGCTAACACCCGGCTCTTGGCCTGAGATCATGCCGCGGCGACGGTTTAAGTCACCAATAACATCACCCACGTGATCTTCTGGGCTGTATACGTCCACTTTCATAATTGGCTCAAGCAACTGTGGGCCAGCTTTAGGAATGGATTGACGGAATGCGCCCTTCGCCGCAATTTCAAAGGCAATTGCCGAGGAGTCGACGGCGTGGAAACCACCATCGTTAATATCAATCACAACATCTAACACGGGGAACCCGGCCAAGGTGCCGGTGGACATCATGGACTTAAAACCTTTCTCAATGGCTGGGTAGAATTCCTTAGGTACGCTGCCGCCCACACAAGATGTGGTGAAAGTGAAGCCCGTATTTTTCTCGCCCGGCTTAATGGTGTAGTCAATTTTACCGTACTGACCAGAACCACCCGATTGCTTTTTGTGGGTGTAACTATCTTCAACTTCGCGGGTGATGGTTTCGCGGTAGGCTACCTGTGGTTGACCCACTTGCAACTCAACGCCGTAGGTACGCTTCAAAACATCCACTTTAATGTCGAGATGCAATTCACCCATGCCGCGCAGAATGGTCTCACCAGAATCGATATCAGTTTCAACACGGAAGGTTGGATCTTCAGCCACCATTTTGCCGATAGCGATACCCATTTTCTCGGTTGAACCCTTGTCTTTAGGGGTAACAGCAATAGAAATTACGGGCTCAGGGAAAACCATTGGCTCCAAGGTGCAGGGGAACTTTGGATCACAGAGGGTGTGACCGGTTTGTACGTTTTTCATACCCACGATGGCAATAATGTCGCCGGCTTGAGCACCACTTAATTCGTTACGCTCATTGGCTTGCATCTCCACCATGCGTCCAACACGCTCGGACTTGCCGGTAAATGAATTCATTATCGTATCGCCTTTCTCCAATTTACCGGAGTAGATACGTACGAAAGTCAAGGCGCCGAAACGGTCGTCCATGATTTTAAATGCCAAAGCGCGAAAAGGCTCATCAGCAGAAACCAGAGCGAATTTGCCGGTTTCGTTGCCTTCTTCATCTACTAAAGGTTGCGGGTTAACTTCGGTAGGCGAAGGCAAGTATTCAACAACGGCATCGAGCAATAGCTGCATGCCTTTATTTTTGAATGCAGAGCCGCAATAAGTGGGGAAAAATGCCAGCTCGCGAGTACCCTTGCGCACACAACGTTTGATGTCTTCTAACGAAGGCTGTTCACCTTCCATATAAGCCATCAACAAGTCGTCGTCCATTTCCACGGCGGTTTCAACCAGTTGGTCGCGATACATTTCAACGTCGTCGACCATATCAGCTGGAATTTCAGTGATAGTGTAGTTTTCAGGCTGCCCAGTTTCATCCCAAATATAGGCTTGACGGCTCAACAGGTCCACAACGCCCACAAAGGTGTCTTCGGTGCCGATTGGCAAGGTCATGATTAATGGCGTTGCGCCCAATACTTTTTTCACTTGAGCGGTAACTTTTAAGAAGTCTGCCCCAATGCGGTCCAGCTTGTTGACGAAAATTAAGCGCGCCACTTTGGAGTCGTTGGCGT
>CAMCXE010000195.1 GCA_945882995.1 Thalassocella blandensis
GATACGGTGTGCGCCGTAAGGCCCGGCCGATCCTTCGTTAGATCCAATGCCAAAATTCGAAAAATACGCTTCTATATCAGTGCAAAACGAGCGCGGTAGGGCTTAACTTAATGACATTGGTTGGGGTGGGGTTTCTGGATGAGAGGAAATTCCCTAGAAAAATAGCTCGAAACCCTTAACTTAGTGACATTGGGAACGGTGGCGAAATTGATACTTAAGTGCAGCTAACAGCGGCTTACGCCCGCGCCATTTGGGCTCCATATAAGTGCAATTCACCTCATCTCGCACCTAAAGTTTTTACCTCACCCGTCGATAACCTTTTTAGAAGGCCCAGTTGTTCCTCGCCGAGTTAGGAGATAGATGTGAATACGCAATCCGCTTTAAAGTCTTACGCCAAAGTCCAATACCGTACTGATGTGGAAGTGGCGTCGCCGCACCGCTTGATTGATATGTTGTTCGAAGGTGCGCTGGAGCGCATTACTCAGGCTAAAGGCGCTATGCAGTACGGCAATATAGCGATGAAAGGACAAAAGATTAACAGCGCTATCAGTATCGTGGGCGGGTTGCGTGAAAGCCTGAATACGGATGAGGGCGGGGATATAGCCTTTAACCTTGACAACCTGTATGTGTACATCCAGTCAATCTTGGCCAAGGCGCATATCACAAATAACCCCGCACAATTGGAGGAAGCGGCAACACTCCTAGGTGATTTGCGCTCCGCTTGGAAACAAATCGGCTAGAGCTGTTTTCTTACGCGATACTGCTCTGGAATTTTGTCCAGAGTATCGATAACCGGCGTGAGTTTTTTTAATAGGCCGTCGCCTATATCGTAAATCCAGCCATGGACGGACAAATCCTGCCCTTGGTCCCAGGCATTTTGCACTATGCTGGTGTGGGTAACGTTGGCCACTTGCTGCGCCACGTTTAATTCACACAACAAATTAACGCGGTCGCGCTCACTTAAACTATCCTCGAATTGCTCGCGTTTGTTGTAATAAATATCGCGAATGTTGCGCAGCCAATGATCGGCTAAACCCATTTGTTTATCCCCCAAGGCCGCTTGAATACCGCCGCAGCCATAGTGACCACACACGATAATGTGTTTAATTTTAAGTACCGAAACGGCGTAGTAGAGTACCGAAAGGCAGTTGAGGTCAGTGTGCACCACGGCATTGGCAATGTTGCGGTGTACAAATAATTCGCCGGGAAGCAATCCAACAATTTCATTGGCTGGAACCCGGCTATCCGAACAGCCGATCCATAAAAATTGGGGCGACTGTTGCGACGCGAGTTTTTTGAAAAACTCGGGGTCCTCCGCTTTTATTTCCTCGGCCCAGCGGGTGTTGTTTTCGAACAAAAAACCTAATTCACTCATAGCGTGCCTCTAAATTTGGCCCAGCTTGTTGTAGGCGGGGCGCGGTGCGTTTTGCAGCGCAGTATAACCAATGCGCCTGCCAGCTGGTAATATGCCCCACTTTTTAACCGCTTTGGCGGCAAATTTCAGGGGGCGGAATGCAAACGTTGTATTGGCATGACTACGAAACCTGGGGAGTAGACCCCAGCATAGATCGCCCTTGTCAATTTGCGGGTGTGCGCACCGACGAGGACTTGAACATCCTTGGCGAACCTTTGCAATTATTCTGCCGGCCAGCACCGGATGTGCTGCCAACGCCCGAAGCCTGCTTAATTACCGGTATCTCCCCGCAAAAAGCCCTGCAAGAAGGCCTTCCGGAGCACCAGTTTATTGCCCGTATTCATCAGGAGCTGGCACGAGCTGGCACCTGCGGGGTGGGCTATAACAGCCTGCGTTTTGACGATGAGGTTACGCGCTTCACCTTATTTCGCAACTTTTATGACCCTTACGAACGCGAGTGGAAAAATGGCTGCGGACGCTGGGATATTATTGATATGGTGCGGCTGTGCTATGCACTAAGGCCCAATACGCTTGAGTGGCCGCTATTAGACGGCAAGCCAAGTTTTAAATTGGAGTTATTGACGCAAGCCAATAATATTGACCATGGCGCTGCCCATGATGCTTATTCGGACGTGGCGGCGACTATTGCGTTGGCCAAACTCATCCGTGAACGGCAGCCGCAACTTTACGCCTATGTGTACGCCCATAGGCATAAAAATAAGGCGGTAGAACTCATTGATTTAGCTCAGCGTAAACCCGTGTTGCACATCAGCTCACGGTTTTCTGCGGAAAATGGATGCGCGGGTTTGATGATGCCGCTGTGCTATCACCCGCTCAATAAAAACGCGGTAATTATGGTGAATTTGGCGGAGGATCCGCAGGATTTAATTTCGCTGGATGCGGAACACATTGCGGAACGCGTATTTACCGCGCAAGCGGATTTACCTGAGGGGAGGGCGCGAATTGGCCTAAAAGCGGTGCATCTGAATAAATGCCCAATTTTAATTACACCTAAAATGCTCGACGCAAAAACCGCCAAGCGCTTGAACATTGATCGCGCTAAGTGTGAGCAGCATTGGCAAACGCTGTTAGCGGTGAATTTGGTGGAAAAAATCCAGCGCGTATTTAGTTTAAATGGTTTCGCGCCCCGTGAGGACCCCGAGCGCCGGTTGTATGATGGATTTATTTCACCAGCCGATAAAAGAATGGCCGATGCGGTGCGTGGTGCCACGGGCCAGCAACTGCAAAGTCGCCAGTTCAATTTTCAGGACCTACGTTTACGCGAGATATTGTTGCGCTATAAAGCCCGCAACTTTCCTGACATTTTAACCGAAGTGGAAAATTCCACCTGGTTAGAATTCTGCCAAGGTCGATTGTTGAACGGCGATGTAGGCTGTTTATCCATTGCACAGCTTAAAGAACGCATTCGCAGCGTAGACGAAACGCAAATCCTAACTAAATCACAAAAAATTGTCCTCCAACAACTTTACCGCTATGCCGATGATTTGGCCCGTGAACATCAATTAAAACCTAAGTGTTGTTTGTAGCTTTCCTAGGAATTCTTCAATTAATCAGATCGCCCCTAGGTTGCACTTGATTTGCATGTCCCTACAATAGCCATCAATTCACATTCCACGAGGAGGTTTCATGCAGTTTGCCGGCACCCATGTATTATCCGTAGAGCAGTTTGAACGGGGCGATATCGACCGTATTTTTGCTGTGGCCGATGCCATGGCGCCCTATGCCTTGCGACAAAAGGTGACGCGTGTGCTTGAAGGCGCCATTTTGGGCAATATGTTTTTTGAGCCAAGCACCCGCACCCGCGTCAGTTTTGGCTGCGCCTTTAATTTGTTGGGGGGTAATGTGCGGGAAACCATCGGGCTGGAGAGTACGTCTTTGGCGAAGGGGGAATCTATTTACGATACGGCCCGCGTGTTGTCGGGCTACAGCGACATAATTTGTATGCGTCACCCCACGGCGGGTTCGGTGGCCGAATTTGCGGCGGCCAGCCGTGTGCCCGTTATCAACGGTGGCGACGGCGCTAACGAGCACCCCAGTCAGGCGCTGCTTGATCTGTATACCATTCGCAAAGAGCTTCACCACCATGGGCGCGAATTGGACGGGCTACGCATTGCTATGATCGGTGATTTAAAGCATGGTCGTACCGTGCACTCGCTATGCCGGATGCTGACTCTGTTAAAGCAGGTGAAGGTGGTATTGGTGTCACCGCAGGAGCTAGCAATGCCTGAACTCTACATAGAGCTGCTGCGGCAGGCGGGCCATCAAGTCACCATTTCCACGGACCTTACCGACAGTATTGCCCAAGTGGATATTATTTATTCCACACGTATCCAAGAAGAACGCTTTGCCTCTAAGGCCGAGGCGGCTATGTACCGTGGGCGTTTTCGGCTAAATCAGGCCACTTACACACAATATTGCGAGCCTAATACGGTCATCATGCACCCCTTGCCTCGGGATTCTCGCGCTGAGGCTAATGAGCTTGATAACGACCTTAACCATAACCCCAATTTAGCCATATTTCGACAGGCGGATAATGGCATCCTCGTGCGCATGGCCCTATTTGCGTTGATTCTTGATGTGGCCCATGCCGTCGATCTTCACGCGCGCCCCGTGAATTGGTACCACCGACGTAGTTAGGTGGTATGCCGTCTACCGGTGGTTTTGTCGTTTGTGTTGCCAATGCTTTGGCTTACTACTTGCAGTGCTCATTTTGAAATCGCGAACAGTCAGCATTTTGACTTAAGAGAAGAGCGTTATGAGTGTAGAAGTCGTCTGGATGTTAATTGATACCACCCTGAAAGTCGCCTTGGGCGGAGTGATCGCCATAAGTGCCGCTTGGCTATTTCAAAAAAACAAGGTTGGAAGGGGAGCGGCTGGCAGTCCATCCGGTCGTCGCCTCGAAATTTTTGAGCATATTTCCGGCAATGTTGGTCAGGTGAGTCACAACTTTGCAAAATATTCTGCACTGGTTATCGAATCAACCCGCTACGGCAAAACCTGGCCCGCCGCGCGGCGGATGGAGCTGGAGCGAGTGAACGAAGTTTTGGTGGGCGAGTTTGATAAATTGGCGGACGCCGAGGCGAAATTATTAATGCTCGGGGAAAAAACCATGGAAAAAACCTTGCGCATGTACGCCGCTAAAATTGCGCTATTTCGTAAGCAGGTGTACGTAGGACGTCAAGATATTAGCGATCAAGAAATTGCTCAGCTCAAATCTTCAATTATGGTATTGCGCGAGCAATTTTATGAGTTGTTAAGTAAACGATACGATCGCTTACTTTAACCTACAAACCTCAGTTGGGCGCCAAAAAGCTGTGTAATCCATTGGTGTGATTAGCACAGCTCAAATAGCACGTGCAGCCAAAGAGTGGGTTGCCTAATTGAGGATTAGTCGACGCACGAGGCGACGCAGACTGTGGCGATTCAACAAGGGCTTCTAGGCATAATTTCGTACAGCGGTTGTTACCTTAAACCTGGAAACCTCAGTTGGATCACCAAAGTCTGCGCAACTCCTTGGCGCGCCTAGCAAAAGTTAAAAATGACGAACAACCAACCAGGTTGCCCGTCATTTTTAACCTTTACTAATCACACCAATGGTTTACACAGCTTTTTGGCGCCCAACTGAGGTTTCTAGGTTAAATGGTAGCTGGAAAACGTGCCGCATAACGCTCCACCCATTCCGCGGCAGCTTGTTCTTGGCTAAGCCGGCGCCCTTGCGTAGCTAACACATCTTGGCGGTAGTGCTCAATCTGGCAGATCTGCTCAGCCATACGCATAGTGTAGGAGGATTCTGAATTGGTGAAATTGACGCCGACCCAATGGCTGTCGCCGTCTTTTTCCACCCATGCAACGCGGGCTTCAGCATTTAGTGCCGAGCCATTCAAAAAAAGAGTAATTTCGATCGTGGTGTCTGCCGCGAATGAGTCAGTCGTTCGAAAGCACAAACCCGTATTGAGAGCCGTTTGCTCTTGCGAAGTTGTGTCTTTCTGCCGGGATTTTTTGCGTTTCGCGTAGAGAGGCACTTCTGAGGGATGTTGCAGGTAGCCGTGTTTAAACGAGGGTTCGAAATCGCGTAGGCTTTTAACCCACTTGAAGTAAGCCTCCAGCCATGGATTCCAAAACAATATCTCGGGTAACCTGTTCGCCAGCACGCGCTGCTCCTGTCTATGTTGCCATAGATTAACCATACCCCTTATGTATAGGCTAATTTAGCCGAAAAAACCACGGTTGCTTTGAGGTTTTGGCGCGGTGCGTTGCTTTAGCTCCCTAAAAAGCGTTTAACAGGCCCAAATGAGCGCCGATGAATCGCGCAAATGCCCTGTTTTTCAATGGCCGCTATATGGGCTTTGGTGGGGTAACCCTTGTGTTGCGCAAAGCCGTAACCGGGGTAAATTAAATCCAACGCATCCATTTCGGCGTCGCGGGTGACTTTGGCCAGTATGGATGCGGCGCTGATTTCAGCAATCAGACTATCCCCTTGCACAATAGCTTCCGATAGATAGCGCCATTTTGGCAGTCGATTGCCATCCACTAAGACTTTATCCGGCTGAATACTCAGGCTGTCCACGGCCCTAGTCATGGCTAGTAGGCTGGCCTGCAATATGTTAATTGAGTCTATCTCCTCTGCACTGGCCCGGGCAATGGAAAAGCTCAAGGCTTGATCCATGATGATGCTGTACAGTCCAGCGCGCTTTTTTTCGGATAATTTTTTTGAGTCGTTAAGCCCGGCGATAGGCTTGCGCGGGTCTAAAATAACGGCTGCAGCCACTACGTTCCCCGCTAGGGGGCCGCGACCGACTTCATCTACTCCGGCAATTAAAATCATTTAGGTGTTCTCGATGAGTTGCGCCAGCGCATGGGCCGCCGCCACATTGCCATTTTTGCGTAATGCTAAATGTAGGCGCGTGAATTCTTGTTTTAGTGTTTGCGTGGCGATTGTATTCTGCAAATATTCTAACGCTACTTGGGTCAGGTTAGCTTCATTCGCTTCAGTCTGAATAAATTCTGGGACTATGCATTTTCCTGCTAGCAGGTTGGGCAAGCCAATCATGCTGACTTTTACTAACTGGCGATAAATCCAATAACTGAGCGGAGCGACTTTGTAGGCGATAATCATCGGCTTTTTAAATAACATCGCCTCCAATGTGGTGGTGCCTGAGGCCATGATGACTAAGTCTGCAGCTGCCATTACGCTATGGGAACCGCCGTCAACAATGTGTATGGGGAGCTTCGGAAATTGAGCTTTGAGTTGCAGTAATTGTTGTAGACGAGCCGCATTGGCAGCTGGGCAAACAAAACTTAGATCGGGGATGGTTTGAAGTAATTGTTGAGCGGTTGCAAAAAATACGGCCGCCAGACGCGCGACTTCAGAGTGTCGACTACCCGGCAGTAGCGCCACTATTTTATGGCGTTGAGGAATCTGCAACCCAAGTGAGTCTCGTGCCTGTAATGTATTTTCTTCTACGGCGATTTCGTCAGCTAGCGGGTGGCCCACACATACCGCATTTACTGCATGTTGTTCGTAAATGGCATTTTCAAAAGGGAACAGCGTCAGCATTAAATCCACCGCCTGTTTGATTTTTGCGATGCGTCCCTGGCGCCAAGCCCAAACGGATGGGCTCACATAGTGTGCTGTTTTAATGGACTTTGCTCGTAACGCTAACTCCAAATTCAAATTAAAATCTGGGGAATCTATGCCAATAAAAACATTGGGAGGATTTTTGATATAGTATTTTTTTAAAAATGCGCGCATACGTAATAATTCGGGTAGGCGCTTGAGCGGTTCCACAAACCCCATGACGGCTAGGCGGTCCTGCGCAAAAAAGGAATGAAATCCCTCGGCGAGCATACGTTGCCCGCCGACACCTGAAAAAGTGGCTTGCGGGTAGCGCTTTTTAAGTTCGCGTATAAGGCCTGCTCCCAGTATGTCACCAGATTCCTCACCGGCGACTATGGCGATGTGTTTTTGCGATGCGGCTGAAACTGAGGGGGCGGTGCTAGGCTCTGCGCGCATTGTAGGGCTCGGCGTGGCGGGTATGGGGGTGTTTGGGGTCATTGGGTAGTAATGTCTATTATTTCCGCCCTGCACCCAGAAACCTTGGGATTAGCGAACTATGCCGCGAGATGAGCTTTTTAAGGAATCGATAAACAGTTGAATATGCGGGCAACTGGGTAGCATGAGGTCTAGCTCCACCAGAGCATCTTCAGTGGTGAGTCCGCGCCGATAAATCGTTTTAAATGCCTTGTTCAACATGGCGATGTCTTCCTTAAAAAAGCCGCGCCGTTTTAGGCCTTCAACGTTAAGACTGCGCGGCTCTGCTGGTGCTCCGGTTGCCATTACAAACGCGGGAATATCTTTG
>CAMCXE010000196.1 GCA_945882995.1 Thalassocella blandensis
AGCGCTATCTGGCTGAATTTCAATACCGATTTAATCGGCGAGCAGATTTGGTTTCTATAGTTTCTCGTTTGGTCTATGTTGCTCTTCGGACACCGCCTATGCCAGAAAGATTATTGAAAGTTGGCTTAGGTTGAGTGGTAATTAGGTAGGGTTTTGAGTGCAAAAAGTCACGGGCTAACGAAATTTTCGCCGATCAAAAACAGGCTAAAGTGTAACCTAGAAACCCTAGTTGAGCATAAACGGCCAATGCAATCCATTGGTGCGATTGGCCGCGGGGGGGCGCAAATTTTGGTTATTCAACTGGGCATTCTAGGTTTAACCAAAGGCTGAACTGTGCTTAACCCTCACTGCTTCGTTTTTGCGACTACTTTGGGTTGTTAATTTTTGGCAATGAGGGTGGCTTTGGCGGGTTAACCGCTGCCGCACCCACAAATCCACCGGTGGAGATGGTGATGTCATCGTACCAGACTTCGAAAGCCGGATTGCCCTGCACCCAATCGAAAAATACAATTTTACTTAACGGGAGATTGGAAAAGTGCCGGTTAAAAATCCCCTTAACATCGGCGTAAACCTTACCATCTATTTCCATATAATATTCGCCGTCGGGCTTTTCTGTGGCTGCCGTGGTGCCGCTGTTAAATTTGACGTGTGCGCGGAAGTGGTGCCATGTATTGTTGTCCCAATTTTTGGAAGCCCAACTCGCGTTTTGAGGGGTATCAATGGTTGCAACGGGATATGAACGCCCAACCCAATTTTTGTTGGCTCCGCTAAACAGTATAACGTTCTGCGTATCATTAGATGGCCCCGTGGCTCCATCACCAAATGAGACGGCGTAGATTGAGCCATTGTCTCCGCCAGTATAATCAAGCCCAAATGTGGTGTTGGCGCTGCCGTGTAGATTGTTGTAGATGGTCTCCTGTCCAAAAATTTTCATAAATTTTAGACCATGTTTCTGAGCGGGCATTTTAGCCCACCACTCGACGTAGACATCTGAGAGATTCATCGACGCCATATCGTAAGCACCCCAAAGGTACATACCACCCGCTGCGCTGGCTGGATATTTACCAACCACACTGCCACGGCTGCCGTTGTGGTTTTGTGTCGGGTCTTTGGAGACCGCCATGACCCCACCTTGTTGCGAACCAAATTGCCAATTGTTTGTTGTCGGGAGTGCCCCATCCTCAAAGTCGACGGTGCTAATCACCGTTACCGCTGACCAGCAATTGTGGGCAGCAAGCATAGTGGTGGCGGTAAAGAGCAGGGTAGCTACTGGATGGCGCTTAGTCAGGAGTTTCATTCTGGGTTTCTCGTAAAGCGAAGTGACAAACTTACTTTAGTCGCTTTTGGGTTTGCTGGCTAATTAATGATCACTAATGAGAGGTTCGTCAATAAAATGCATCAAATTTGGCGCACCGATTGTCCTTGTCATTACTTAACAGAGATTTCTTTTGGTGGTAGCCAGGTGTGGCGCGTCGTCAGTAGGTATTGTCCGCACGCCCAGTGTGATTTAAAACGTAGAAAGATGTGAGCCGAGGAAAGCACACGTTGCTAATCTTGTAGTCCAAATACGACTTATCGGAAACGCTAGGATCTATTCAGTGTTTTTGAATGAATATATTATTTTTTGTTCTAGAACCTGAATCTTCGGTTACGAGATGATCTTAGCGCGGCGCCCACTTCCCTAAACTATAATGGGCAGCGAAGCGATTTATGGCCCAAATAAACTCGTGGGGTCATTGATGGTAAGTTTGAGTGTGCGTTTGCTTATCGGCTAATTGTCACTCAAAAAAATCTGGCACATTCAGTGCGGTCGTGGGCGAAGCTTCCATTTAATTTTTACGCATAATTTGTGGGTGATTTTTTGTATTTCAAACCAAACCACTCGGCCTACGTTCGGCATTACTAATTTTGCAAAAAGCTTTTGGCGTTTGTCGGTAATTTTATTTCATTGGTAGCTCCGGCCCGCACGGCTAAATATCGCCAATATGTCACTGTTATCGGGGTGGGGCGATGGCTTGTTTTTGCGGAGGAGTCGTTGCTGGCTCGCCTAACAAGATATTGCGTGCCGCCGCCAGCATGGCGAGGTGTATCCATAGAAATGGGTAATAGGTCACAGTGACAAATTGTCCCGCTATAAAAAATCCCAGCACGCCATAGCCTAATGCGGCAGCCACACTTCTCCATAGTGGATCGGTGGCGGTATTGCGCGCAATCTTTATAGCCGTCGTGAAGCAAAACGTTATTAGGGCTAACAAATAAATCATTAGCGGAATTCCACCATCTGTACCCACCTGTATAAGAATATTGTGCGGCAGCTGGGCTTTGCCATATAGCGCATCGGCGGAATAGCGGCTTTCAAATTGGGGAGCGAAATTGTAGAAACCGACGCCGAAAACCGGATGATCGGCAATCATTTCTCTACCGCGTTTCCAATATAGGAGCCGCTGCTGGGACGTTTTGTCTTCCCCTGACTCGGAAAATCTATCGAGCTGTTTTTGCGGCATTAACGTGACCAGTCCCAACACCACAATACTGGAAACAACCAGCGGCTTAATTTTAAAGGCGCTCTTTCTAAATAGTATTAACAGCTGACATGCTAGTGCTACCTGTGCACCCCGACTACTCGCGCCAGTAATCGTCATTATGGGCATGATCCAGAATAATGTGAGCAGGACTTTTTCCCAGCGTTTTATCGCGGAGCCCAGTGCGCGGACCATCAACAACGGCAGGGGAAATAACGTCAGCATTAGAATCGAAAGTTCACCCGAATTCTGAAATGGCCCCTTGGGGCCCAACAGTCCTTCAGCTGCGAATGAAAACCCCCTGCCGGCCCAACTTTTAGAGGTGCCAAATGCAATTTTGGCGGCCGCTATCAGAAAAATCATTAGAAAAATGTAGAGCCGTTCCTTAGTGTTGACAATATTGATGATGAGGAAATAAATCACGAACCACATAAAGAAATCCATGAAATGTTTCCACGCCACATCCCGATACGTTGCAGTCGCTGTAGCGCAAATGACCCCAATCAGGAAAAGTGCCATCCATTTATTTGCCGGTGATCTTGTCCAGCGTACACTTGGGTCAACAAATGCGCCAATAATTGCGCCAATAAGACAGAGTCGTGGCCACGGCAAGATGTCGATTGAGGGGAATATGGATTGCAGCCGAGTGAATTCGAAAAATAGGTACCCGCAAATCATTTTAAACGCGAAGTGCTCGCCTTTGAAGTACTGCCACATGGCGCCAACTTTAAATGCGTAAAAATCATTAACGGTTAGTTTTGCCGACATGGGCTTGCCTCGTAAGTGGGCATGAATTAATGAGTTTGTGGATGGTTGAGTGATTCCTGATCGTCATTTTTGAGGCGACCTCCGGCGAATTATCACGCGGCATCACTTGAAAAACTCCGTACAGCAACTGATTAATCGGGTCAGCTGATGTTCGTTGCTAAACCCGCTCACCGCTCGAAGTCTGGCTGCCTGCGAAAAGGCTGCGCATCGCTCTGGTGAATTTATAAGCTCGACTATGTGCTTGGCCATAGTGCGGTGATCACCCGGCGGGAATTTTAGCCCGGTAATGCCGTCTTCGATTGTCTCGTTCAGGCCTTGCAAGCTGGACACTACAAGCGGCAAACCGCAGCTTGCCATTTCAATGCTTGACATGGGGAAAGAGTCCCAGCCTGTGGATGCTATGGTGCCAAGTGTACAGCAAGGCATTATGAGGTGTAGATCGGTTCGGTAGCCTGCAAAAATTACACGTGATTTAGCGCTATGGTTGCCAAGCTGCTGTAGAAAGGGCAACTCTTCTCCTGGCTTGTTACCCGTGATTAGGAAATAGATGTCTTCGCGTTGGAATTCGTCAGTAAGTGCCAAGGCCGCATCGATGATGACATGTACGCCTTTTCTTGGCTCCATATGGCCGCTGTAAAATATGACTTTGGCCCCTGCGGGGATCGCAAATAATTGGTTTAAACGGTTTGGGTCTGCATGGTTGGGGTGGTATTTGTCCGTGTCTATGCCTGTAGGTATTACTGAGGTTGCGCGTCGGGCAACGCCTCTGCCCTGTACTGCCAAGTGGCGCATGGCCTCTGATTCGAAAATAAAATGGTTGGGTTTTGACCGACTTAGAAAGACCTCCATTTTTTTGGCTAGTAGTTTTACGCCAGTATTTTCCGAACTCATGGTGGCGCCCCAGTAGGATATGATTCTCTGGATTCCTGCATCACGTAACAGTGTTACCAGCGCAGATCTTACTGGAAGGTCAAAGCAGAATGCATATTGTACATTGCGTTGCTTAATGTAATGCAATGCTGGGCCGAATGTTGTTGCATCGTCGTTATCGATGGCTATGACATTTTCGAATCCGTCGGGAAGACTGGTGGGCTTGCCGTCGTTAAGGTTTTTATAGGCAAAATGGATGCGCTCAGCATTCTGCGTTAGTGCATACGCCATTTTGTAAAACGTTGTTTCCAGTGGGGCTATAGCGTAGCCCGTGTTAGACTTGGTGTGTAGCACAATAATGATGTTGGGCATTTAGGACCTCAGAAGTGAATCTGACAAAGGTAGGCTTGTGCAGGTTGCGTAATATTCAGCCGAGTTATAATTCGGAGTTTGGGCAGCTGTAGGCTGCACTATGTTTACGGATGAAAATGCGTAGTAGCCCTCCCTCAATTACGACCCTATTGACATCGCGTTGAGCGTTAATTTTTTTGATAGCCTGCTAATGCTCATAGACTTGTTAGCGTCTAGTTTCAATTATCTTAATTATGGTTTCGGCTATATCTTTACGCAGACGCTGGTCGTTCCTTAGATGCATAGCGTAGGCGTAGCCGTTGGTGGCGATTTGTTGTCTGAGCTCGGGGTCATCAATGAGTTGTTTAATGGCTGAATGCAGGGCAGCGGAGTCAGCGGCAGGGACGACGAGCGCTGTTTTGCCGTGCTCTAATATTCCATTTGCCGATGCTCCTGCCGACACAATTGTGGCCTTTCGTAGGCGTATAGATTCTAAGTATACGCTAATCCCTGCAGGCTGAATGGCGCAGTCTTTAATGGGCACAACTACAAATTTACTTTGCGCTATCCATCGGTACCATTCGTCTGTAGGTACGTGGTGGGTGATGCGTGTCGTATTTGCAGGATATTGACTAACATCACCTACGTTGGCGTTGTTGGCGATTGCACCCGCATTGGAGCAGACGATTATGGACTTGAGGTTTATATCTTTTACCGCTTTCAAAAAAGTGGGGTAGTCACGCTGGCTAGCCCCTAGCGCCACCAAATAGTCTCCATCAATGATTGTAGATTCGTTTGCGGTGTCGAAATTATTCGCTTTGAATGGGATATAAATGAATTGCCGCGGCTCTAGACCGTATTTTTTTTCGTAGCCGGATGTGTCTTTATGAATTGCTATAATGTGGTCAAATTTTCGCAAAAATATTCCCTTAAATTTGGCGATGATATTTTCAGTTATGCCCACGGGGTTTTTTAGGATTAGGTCGAAAAGTACAGTTGGCGTATTTCGTAGAAAGATGTATTTGAATGTGGCGAGCAATAGCACACTGAAGATGGATGGGTTGGCGTTCAGAATGGCTTCGATTTTTCGGCGGTTGCGCAGAATAAATGGGCATGTTTTTAGTGGCTGTCGGTTTGGGCTGCCTATTACAAGTCCTTGTCGCCATTCGCTCATGGCGCAGTC
The DNA here is from genome assembly GCA_945882995.1 of Thalassocella blandensis. Taxonomy (GTDB): domain Bacteria; phylum Pseudomonadota; class Gammaproteobacteria; order Pseudomonadales; family Cellvibrionaceae; genus CAMCXE01. Next base: position 5,695 of record CAMCXE010000196.1, read on the forward strand.
TGGTAAGGCAAAATTCGTTAAAATCATAGGATCCTCTTGGGCCTGTATTTCTTGTTGAATTCAGTGAAAATTATCTTTGGATCAAACGGATTTGCCTACGTTTTTTGGAGTTCAGCGGCTCGGACCGGTGATGAATTAGCTTGTCTTTTCGTAGGTTCATTATTGGGGCGAACGTTGGCAAGGTGGAGAGTGCGTTGTCATAATGGCCTAATGTTGGCGCTTAAAGGTTACAAGTTGCGCTCCGGCTACTCGGTGATACCGGTTATTGGGAATTCGGGGCTCAGGCTTATGGTCTGGTTGCTGTTATATGTCTGTAGTTTTCGGCTGTATGTTTTTCACTAAATTACCTGCCGCTGCCGCTACTCGCTCTTCGCAAAGGGTGAAATAGGCCTCACAGCAATTGTAGGGGTCATGAATATAGGCTATTGCAGGGGTTATCCATAATCCAGCGAGCGTTATAGGGATTGTTGCGCCAAGGCGTTGTTGGAGGATTCTCAGGTGTCGGGGCTCCGTACAAATTAATAGATCACCGGTTTGTGGTACATAGTGATCGATATGACGTGTTTTGTGATTGGTTAAATCGAGGAGCATTGTTTGAGCAAAACTTACGGCTCTTGGGTCTGCGGGATGACCGTTACTGCAGCCTAAGCCAAATGATTCTGTCGCCACGAGGTGTCTACGTGCGCAGGCTTCTCCCAGCGGACTGCGGCAAATGTTGCCTTCACAGATAAATATTAAGCGTTTAATTTTGGTGAAGTCCACCTTTTTGGTGCTGCTAAATAAGCCAATCCGCAGTAGTAGCGAGTAAATGATTTTATTGCGGAGGCCTTTTTTAGAGCCGTACAACCGTTTAATCCACAATTCCAAAGCATCGATAGCGGCGCTAAGCCTCGAATGAACAATATTCATGAGTGTGCCGTCGCGGAGCCAGTTTGAGCTAACTGTTTGTATAGGTGCCCGTAGCGTTGGAGCATGATGTCAGCGGAAAAGGAGTCTTTAGCGTGGGCGGTGCCGGCTGTGGCTAGGCTGCTAGCGAGGCTTGGATTTTCTATAAATTCTATAAGTGCTTGTGCCAGCGCAGCGGGGTTGGCTATGGGCACCAGCCTTCCGGTTGTATTGTCTTCGAGTATTTCCTGGGGCCCGCCGCATGCGGTGGCTACAACCGGCAAGCCGGTGGCCATGGCCTCGATAGTGGCAATGGAAAAGCCTTCGGTACTTGAGCTGAGCGCAAAGAAATCTACTTGGCTTAAAAATTCCGCGCTGTTTTGAAAGCCCACAAAATGCACGTTGGCTGAGAGTTGTAGCGATGCTATTTGTTGATCCAGCTGGGCCGTTAGGTCGGGTTTTTGATGCCCGGCGATAACAAAATGGGCATTAGGGAATTTGGCTACAACCTGTTGAGCGGCGTTAACTAGGTTGGCGTAGTCCTTGGCGGGCCGAACATTGCCGACACTGCCAATGAGCAGGTCGTCGGTTTTTAGGCTTAGCGATGCGCGCAAGGTTTGTTGAGTGCTTTTGCCGTAAGCTTCTGTGGCAATGCCGTTATAAATTACGGAAATTTTGCTGCGGTTAAATAATTTGCGGGCCTGAATATAATTGGCGAGATCTTGGCTGACAGCGACTAGCTGATTTATCCCCATACGCATAATCAGGTTTTTGATGGCCACAAAGCGCTCCTGCGGGTTGATATCCACACGGCCGTGCAAGGTGGCCACCAACGGGGTGCGGGTGACTAAGCTGACGATGGCGTAGGTGAGGGCAGAGCCTAACAAGTTGGCTTGAATCAACTTAACTTTGCGCTGATGAATGATGCTGACGAGCTTGGCGTAGTAGGGGATGGACAAAAAGCCGCTGGGTTTTACGATGAGATAGTCTAGGCCGCGGGCTTTAAGTTGGTCTTCTACCCAGCCTGGACCTTTGATAATCGCTAAGTTATTCAGCCCAGGTAAGCGCAGGTGCTCGGCCAGCTGCAAGAACACGGTCTCCGCGCCACCGGGGCCGGTGGTGTCGATGGCGTGTAATAGGGTTGGCGTGGTTAGCGGCATTGCGCTGATTCCTCAGACGACAGGGCG
>CAMCXE010000197.1 GCA_945882995.1 Thalassocella blandensis
GTCACTGCTAGTGAGTTGAACTCTAGCAGTGACAATGCTCCGACTTATTGTTTACTTGCTGAAGAAGAATTGAGTCCAAGAACCCGACTAGCCTGAGCTAACGCCGATGCTAACTCTTTGGGTTCCGCTCAGTGGAGTCGAGTTAGCACAAGCTGTGGCGCCATAAATGTATATCGAAACGTTGCCAGTTTGCGTATTAACAAAACCCAGCTTTTGGCCAGTTAAGATGGAGTTCTCCAGTTGAACAACCAAATTGCCAAGGTCGTCGCCGGTAGAAAGTTTCTGACCATTCAGGCCGATAATTGAGATGTTGCCGCGTGGCGTGCCGGTGCCGTTGGCGGCACTGTTTAATGTGTAAACGCGGCTAGTGATGTAGCCGGCTTAGAGCCCATTGGAACGCCGGTTACATAAGCATTTGGGTTGACGGTTTGGCAGGATACATCAGCAAAGGCAGCAGTAGCGCCAGCAGTCAGAGCAACAGCAGCGATAATTTTAGATAACATTTTCATGGGAATAATCTCTTAATTCGTAATTGGGTTAAAATCGAATATTGGTTTGGCATTAAATCGTTTTGCAGTGTGAGGCGCGCACTTCTTGGCGCTATTCACAAGGTGATTATTTGCTGAACCCGATGCTCGTGAAATTAGTGCCGCCTGCAGCCGTGGTAATCACTACGTCAGTGAGGTAAGCGCCGGTGGTTGGGATTGGCGTGTAGCAGGCGGTGGTGCCAGTGATGTAGATCATCATATTGCCGTAACCGCTGCTTAGGCTTTTTACTTTCAAACCAGTGACAATTGCAAAATCCAACTCAGCTGCAATAGTGTTTAAGTCGTCATAGGCTGCAATTTTGGCGTTCGCGGGTGCTTGGATTTTGATAGTGCCGCGGGCCAGACCGGTGCCGTTTGCGGCAGTATTTAATACGTAAGTTTTGTCTTTGATGAGTCCGCCTGCTGAAGTTTCAGACACGCCGACAACATACGCATTAGGGTAGGACATATCGCAGCCAGCGGTGTAAGCTTGAGCAGTGGCAGCGCCGGCGGTGAGAGCAATAGCAGTAACAATTTTGGAAAACGTTTTTATGGGTAAAGTCTCTTAATTCGTGTTTGGATTGTGATCAAAATTTTTTGGCAGTGCATTTTGGCTGAGTTAAGCGTTCACTCAGCGAATGCTTATTTGCCAAAGCTGATGCTCGTGAAATTGGTATTGCCTGGGGTATTGGCGGTGGTAATGGTTATGTTTGTTGCATAAGTGCCAGTTGTTGGAATTGGCGCGTAGCAGTTGGTAGTGCCGGTAACGTCAATTAACATATCGCCGTAACCGCTGCTAACAGACTTAACTTTCATGCCAGTGCGCATTGCAAATCCCAATTCGCTGGCGATCATGTTTAAGTCGTCATTGGCGGAAAATTTAGTATTGGCTGGGCCCTGTACGTTGATGGTACCGCGTGCTAAACCTAAGCCGTTTGCTTGGGTATTTAAGTAGTGATATTTTGAAGTGATGAAGCCGGCTTTAGAGCCGAAGGCAACGCCAGTAACATAAGCATTTGGGTAGGACATGTCGCAGCGCACAGCATTGGCTTGTGTGGCGGCGGTGCCAGCGGCTAAAGCTAAAGCTCCGAAAATTATTGAAGTGAATTTCATGTTTTACATCTCGTTAAGATGGGTGGTTAATAATTTCAAATTTTTTATCGCCGGTTGAAAATTGAGCGACGGCGCATTAAAGCTCAGGAGTTAATATCTATCAAATAATTTTATATGATTTTTCAAATTTTTCGGCGGCTGCTTTTGGTCATATTTTTGCTGTGGTTCTTTATGCGGCACTAATACCTTGGGGTAAAAAATTCAGGCGGCATGCGGTCTGTGATTTTGTGATGGTGTTTAAATGCGTGTGTTTCGCATTATAATCGCGGCTAAACTGTGGCGCAGTTTGAGTGCGTTAGGCGTGGATTTGCTGAATGGATTCTGGGTAAAACCTGCGTGGCTTTATTAAATAATATTGGGCATCTGCGTGCGTGAGGGTCGTCCTTTCTCTTATCGTGGATGTAACATTTCTTGACGCCACATAATTGTTAAATAAAAACTAATGTGCAGTGGGTGCAACGGCTTTCCAAACCCAGCACTTCGGACACTCCAGTGCAGCTTGCTCCGGCCGTGTTCGGCGCGAGCCCCAAAAACCGTTGCCTCAAGTCCCGGTGGCTTTGGTCCATGAGCACAACCATTAGTCCGTCCAATCAGATTATTGAGTTTGTGCCTGCGGATTCTCCCCTCATATCTCGATTTGTCATTGATGTGGAACGCCACCAAGCCGGTAAACCGGCGCTGTAAAACGCCAGAAATCCCCGTGAACGGTAAAAAAGGGTGGTTGAACGGTAAATTTAGGGGGTTGAACGGTTTTTGGCGCTTACTTAGATTGTTTTCGTCAGTCCGTATTTTGGGGCGCTAGCGGCGTCTGTGATCGTTACAGGGTCGAAGAGCGGGAAATTGGTTGGAGGGGACCGGTATCAACTTGCCGCACATAGGCGCATGGACGTTAAAGCTGTATTGGTGAATGCGGGGGAGGGAGGGCCAAGGCTCGTGAGGGGTTCATAACACCAGTGAGCTAACTTGGCCAGTTAACTTTCTAAACTTATCTATACTTGCCTAACTACACACAATTATGGAATTTTCTCGATGAGCGCGCCTAAAACTCCTAATAGACCCACTAGCCAATTGCGAGACGATCGTTTTCGGTTGTTGGAGGACTTGGCTAAGGAGCTGACAGAGGAAATCGTGTTTCCCATTAGTTTTGCGGTGTCCTTGCGTATCAGCCAGGTGATGAGCAGCGACCGTTCGTCGATGGATCAGATTGTGGCTGAAGTCCAGAAGGACCCGCTGGTGGCCAGTAAGCTGGTGCAAATTTGCAATTCCGCTCTTTACAGCACTAGCGGTCAGGCGGTATCCGAGTTGTCCCACGCTTTGGGCCGAGTTGGCCTTACTACGGTCCGGTCTGTGGCTATGTCCTGCGCTATGGCGCAATTGGCGAAAGCGAAAGAGAGTGCGGTGTTTGCGGAGCAGCTGACGAGCTTACACGTACACAGCGTGAAAACCGCTGTGATAGCCCGGCTGCTGGCGCGAGAGTTTACACGGATCAACCCAGAAACCGCGATGTTAGCCGGCTTGGTACATGACATGGGGGCTTTCTATATCTACAGTCGCGTCATCCATTATCCGGAGCTCGTTGAACGCCCCGACACGGTGGCCTATTTGGTGGCGCAGTGGCATGAGAGCATTGGGTCCGTGCTGCTTGACGCGTTAGGATTGCCGCAGGAAGTGATTGACGCCGCCACCGAGGTGGATGTGCCTAGGCGCGCGTTGAGCACCCCGCGCACCCTCAACGACATTGTGTATTTGGCCAATCTTTTTGCTGGTGGCTTCGACGAAATGGAAAGGCTGGACTTGCCGGACCTTATGCGCCCAGAGGACTTAGATAACCCACGTTTTACCGTGCTTCAGGAAAAAATGGACACGCTTTGCGCCGAGGCTTTAGCCAGTTGGTAAATGTGGCGCCGCAACCGTTTGTGTTCAATCATTCGCATGCCTAGCTATTCCGAAATATAGCGCTCGATCTTGCCGGTGAGCGTGTTCACTATGCCCTGTTCTGTTAATCAGCCAAAGCTTCGTCGTTGGGGAATTAGCCGGCTTTGGCATTACCAGTGCGCAGGGTGACCATTAGGGCTTGGGTTAAATGCGTCTGCGCCTTCAGTCGCTGCCCAATCAAGGCGTATACCTCTGCATTTACGCTGGTTGGCGCATGTCGCCTATGCCCAATAGGTCTAGGCCTGCGTTCACCGGTTCACCATCCACATAAGTGCCGGCACGCCCTCTGGGCCGGTATTGGTGCGCAAACATCCGGCGCAGCTCCGTTGGGTTTGGTTGCCCCGGCGTTTGCTGATCAAGCTGGGTTTTTAGGCTGAAAGGCCTAGTATCCATCGGATTTTCTATTCAAGCTTGTGCGGTATTGGCCGATATCCCTGCAATACTTCTTGCTGGATGCCGCCGATGCTAGCCATACATTCTTCCTACAGCGCCAGTACACGTTTTAATATTGGGTTACAGCCCAAATTGCCGAGTAACGTTGAGGCGTTAGACCAAAGCCCGCTAGTGTCCCCAACAAAAGCGCCGGATGCGCAGGTCAGCTTGCGCGAGAAAACTGCGCACACGGATTACGGCCCCAAGCCTCGCGGTGTCCAAGCTTACCAAGCGGTTCAGGCCGCTAGCCCACAAAACCCCTATGCCGCCACTATTCTGAATTTCATAGGTGCGCAATTGGCGCGCGATCAGGCGAATGGTGATGGGCTTGATCAACTGCAATCGCGTTTAGAAGCCGGTTTGGCAGGTTTTCAAAACGGTTACGGTGAAGCGAGTGCGCAGTTGGATGCGTCTGGTTTGCTCACTGATGATGTTAAGGCTGCCATTGGTCAAACGCAGGAGCAGGTGTTAGCCGGAATAGCCAAACTTGCACAGGCCTATGGTTTAGCCGTGCCAGAAGGCGTAGCGCCGAAAATTCAAGAGCCTGTTGTTGGGGCGCCGCCGGTGGCTGGTGACGCTAGGGCACCAGCCATAGCGCCGCCTTTACCTATGCAGCGTATGCAAAGTTTACAGCGCTTGCAAAGCAGTTTGATTGCACAGCTGCCAAGCCTACTAACGCTTGGCAAGGGTATGGAAGACAGCTGGCAACACAACACCTTGGCACGGGGACAAGGGCGTGACTTTAGTTTCATCTTGAAAACACGCGATGGTGACGAAGTTACCATCAGTGCAAGCTCCCGTGCGGCACAGGTGGCCGGTAGCACGGCCAGTGGCTTCGGCGTGAGCCAGCAGGAGTCTGGTTCATTTGATCTTGCGGTGGATGGTGATCTTGATGAAGGCGAGCTGCGTGCGGTAAGCGACTTGTTAGATAGAGTGAGTGGTCTTAGCGACACCTTTTTTAATGGCAATGTGGAGGAGGCGTTCAATCAAGCCCTAGGTATGGGTTTTGATTCCAATGAAATCAGTAGTTACGCCTTGCAGATGACGCGCGTAGATGTGCAAAAAGTGCAGTCCGCTTACGCCGACCCGAATGCCGACAAGCCTGAAGGTTCTGCCCTGAGTCGATGGGATGCGTTGGGTGGTTTTGTGAAGCAGTTGAACGAAGCGAAAAATATTGCCGCCAATAGCGGTTTTCAACTGGAATTGCTGGCGAGCTTAACCGAGCAATATTCGGCTCAGGCTTACGGGCAAAACGATAAGCAGGAGCGCTTTGGGTCTTTTGTAGGGCGCCTCTTACGCGCTTAGACTGCGTTTGGACGCAGGGTGGTTAAGCCGAGTGGATGAAATAGCTTGGGTAGTGCGCTCTTTTGGTCCAAAAAAGTATAACGCGCCGCTGAATGTCAACTAGTCTCAACTTGGACGGCTTTTTGCTAAGTTCGTAGCAGTTACTTTCACTCTTCACGTTTAAAGCGAGGGCCTTATGCAATACAACCAACCTATGATCGACTTGGTGTACGCCATTCGAAACCACTTAAGCGACGCAGATAAGTGCTCCATAAAAACGACCAATCCAGAATTACTCGACGATTTAGCGGATATTTATCGTAAAAGCAGCGATGCAGAGCTGTGTAAGCATATCGAAGCCTTGTTGCGCCTAGCGGGCAGCACTTGGTTAGACTTGCTGCGCAAAGGTCAAACGGTGGGTGAAGTGGATTGGCCTAATGGAAAAATTGTTCAGTATATGGGTAAGTCTATGGCTGGTGAGGCAGAAGCAAAGCCCGAAATTACGGGGCCTAGTGAGGCAAAGGTCCTTAAACTTGCGCCATTAACTGGCAAGGTTGTAAATGTCGCTTTTCGCTGATGGTTAATTATTCGCAGTAACACTCAATAACCTGACGCCAAATAGAGCCCAATAAAAAAGCCGCAACTGGATTGCGGCTTTTTTATTGGGCGAAAATTATCACGGAAACTTCAGCTGGAGCACCAAAGTGTGTTCAATTCCTAGGCGCGCCTAGAAAAAGTAACCACATCAATAGACCAGGCCGCTTTTTGCGCCCAACTGAGGTTTCTAGGATTATGGGATATAGCCAGATTCCTCGTGTAGGCTTTGATCCAGTCCTTGAACTTCGTCTTCCCGACTGACGCGGACTCCACCAGTGATCATGCCGGTAACTTTTATTAACAGCCAAGTGGCTGCGGCCGTATAAAGCGCAGTGGCTACAATCCCCGTAATTTGCACGCCTAATTGTGCCGCCATGGTGCTAATCCCAGTGCCAAAGCCGAAGCCGGAGAACACTCCCAGCTCGGTAGAGGCGAAGATGCCCACAAGGAAAGTGCCGAGGATTCCGCCCACGCCGTGCACGGGGAAAACATCGAGGGAGTCGTCAATTTTTAAGCCGCGTTTGATCCACTGCGTAGCGAAAAAACAAATCACACCCGCCGACAGGCCAATGACGAGTGCGGCGGCTGGCCCTACTGAACCTGAGGCGGGGGTTATGGTGCCTAAGCCCGCCACCATGCCAGTGACAATGCCCAGCACGCTGGGCTTGGAATATTTGAACCACTCCATGGCCATCCACGCAAGGGCGCCAGCTGCAGCAGAAAGGTGAGTAACTAACATAGCCATGGAGGCATTGCCGTTGGCCATTAAGGCGCTACCGCCGTTAAAACCGAACCAACCCACCCATAACATCCCGGCACCTGTTACCGTCATCGTCATGTTGTGGGGGGGCATAGGCGTGCTGGGAAAACCGGTGCGATTTCCAACCATTAGCGCGGCGACCAAAGCGGCCACACCGGCAGTAATGTGCACCACCGAGCCGCCGGCAAAGTCGATCATGCCCCTGGTCATTAGCCAGCCACCACCCCACACCCAATGACAGATAGGTGCATAAACCACCAATAGCCAAAGGCCGCTAAATAGCAGCACGCTGGAGAACTTCATGCGCTCGGCAACGGCTCCTAGAATCAAGGCCGGCGTAACAACCGCAAACGTCATTTGAAACAATACAAACAGCGACTCTGGTATGTCGCCTTGCAGCGAGTCCCGCCCTATACCGAATAGTAGTGCTTTAGAAAAATCGCCAATCCAAGGATTACCAGCGCCAAAGCTCAGACTGTAGCCAGCCAAAAACCACAAAATAGAGGCGACGCCAGCAATGCCAAAACACTGCATGAGCACGGATAGCACGTTTTTAGTGCGGACTAGGCCCCCATAAAAGAGCGCAAGCCCTGGCAAGGTCATGAACAGAACCAGTGCGGTGGCGGTAAGCACCCATGCGGTGTTTCCAGAGTTGAGTGTTGGGGTATCGGCATGAGCCATCCCGGACAAAATCAAGCCAAATGCTGGCAAGAAGCGGTGTTTAAGCGCCATAAGTTTCCTGTGCTGTGCTGGGGGAGTGAATTGAGGGAGCTGACCTGCTAGCAGGTGTGGGCTCCGGGGCGGGCGCAGGTTATCAGGTTGCCAGCGGTGGCAAAAGTGTTTGTGCGCTTTATTGGCCCTTCGGTTTGCACTTAATAGATGCGAAAATTCGGAGCCTGGACGGCGGTGGAGTCAAATGAGAGTTGTCGTGTAGCTGGAGGGCGCGCAGCCCCTAGCTACAGGTGGCACCTCAGGTGCGCAGGTCTTGCTTGGGGAATAGTGCAGCGAGAAATGGGGCCCTTCAGCGCCGCACAGGCTAGGCGCTGAAGGTTTGGGACTGCTGGTGTTGTAAATTCACCATCTGACTATCGT
>CAMCXE010000198.1 GCA_945882995.1 Thalassocella blandensis
CACAGACTTTGGCGCCCCACTGAGGTTTCTAGGTTAAACCCTGCATTTCCGCAACCGCACAGGCTGTGGTGGGTTTGGTTAAGGCGATAACCCACCTCGCTCTCTCGGCCATACTTCAGCTATTCTCAGGTTTAACACTTTTCATTCCCGTATAAGATGAGAGCTAGAGCGAATGGCAGCACCCACCACCGGGGACGAAACACGCAGGGCCGCATGGCAGTTAGACCACGACCAACGCAGACCGCGACGCCGAGGGATGTGGGTGGCGGTCTGCGGTGTGTGCTGGTTGCTGCTCGTGATCAGCCTTGCGGTACTGAGTTTTGCGGCTCTGGAACGCCGCGATAGCAGCTGGCAAGCCTATATTCAGCAGCAAGATCAGATTGTTGCCCTGCAATTGCAAATAGGCACGGGGTTAGGTCCCGCCAAGTTCACCCAAGACGTTGCTGCCGCACGCGCCGCAACGGCAGCAGACGCCCATCCAAGGACCACGAAGTCGACTCAGCTTCCCGCAGTGTCACCCGCTAACTGGAGCCCAGAAGACCTCTACCGGCTCGATCAATTGCGCGATATTTTTGTCCGCCAGGGGCAAAGACTCCAGGCGGCCCTTGCCGAACAATCGCCTACTGGGCCTGCTAGGCCAGCCAACCACCTCTTAGCGCTGGCCGACATTGACCAGCAACAGGCCCGCGCTTTGGTGGGGGAGCTGACCAATCGCCAGCGCACCCAAGCCAATTTAGCCGCTAACCAAGCCCAAACCGCAGCGCTGGTGTATGGCGTTCTAGGTATTACCCTAGCCGGATGCGGGCTTCTCGGTGGCCTGCTCACCCTGCGGGATTACTCCCGTCAGCGTCGACAGGACCAAGCCGAAACCCGCTACTACCAGCTTGAGGCGGATAGCTGCGCTGCACAACTGAAGGCCTCCTTAGCCGCCAAACAACTGACCGACGAACGCATGGCCTGCGCGCTGGACAGCAACGGCGATGGCACTTGGGATTGGGACCTGATCACCCAGAGCATCTACCATTCGCAACGCTTAGCCGCCATGCTCGGCTATAGCGACGAAGACCTTAGCGACAACATTGAGGGGTGGTCGTCCCGCGTACATGCTGACGACTTCCCCCGCGTACTGGCCGAGATAAAAGCCAATCTAGCGGGTACCACCCGCGAGTACACCAGCCAGCACCGCATGCGTTGTAAAGACGGTAGCTACCTGTGGATACTGGACCGCGGCCGCGTGGTTAGCCGCGACAGTGATGGCAAACCCTTACGCATGGTGGGCACCTATACCGATATCTCCAGCCAAAAAATGGCCAGCCAAGCACTGGAAACAGCCCTACGTGAAACCTCAGCCCTACTCAAAACCCTGAACCTGCACGCCATAGTGTCGGTAGCCGATGCCGCCGGCACTATCATTGACGTTAACGATGCCTTCTGCACCATCAGCGGTTACCGCCGCGACGAGCTCATTGGCAGAAACCACCGTATTGTGAATTCCTGCCTGCACCCCCGCAAATTTTGGATGGACATGTGGGAGGACATCTCTCGCGGTAAACCCTGGCGCGGTCAAGTCCGCAACTCCGCCAAAAACGGCAACCACTATTGGGTTGACACCTTTATTGCGCCGTTTATGGATGCGCAGGGTCGCGTTGAAAAATATATCTCCATCCGCACCGACATCACCGCCGCCAAGCAGCAGGAAACCGAATTGGTGACAGCCCTGCGCCACAGCGCCAGTTTGCTGGATGCGCTTAACATGCACGCCATTGTGTCGGTGGCCGACCGCGCGGGTGTGATTACCGACGTCAATGACGCTTTTTGCAAAATCAGCGGCTACAGCCGCCATGAGCTGATTGGCCAACAACACAACATTGTCAATTCTGGCACTCACCCTCGGCAATTTTGGCTAGCCATGTGGGGCGATATTGCCAATGGCTGGCCCTGGCGCAATCCGGTGTGCAACCGCGCCAAAGACGGGTCCGTTTATTGGGTGGACACCTTTATCGCGCCCTTCCGCGACGAAACCGGTCGCATTGAAAAATACATCTCCATTCGTACAGACGTCACCGCGGCAAAACAGCAGGAAGCTAATCTGCGCGCCGCCCGCGACCAGCTGCACAAAGCGGCGGGAGTGGCGCGCATGGGTATTTGGACCTGGGACATTCAGTCTGGCACGCTGGAATGGAACCCGCGCATGCACGAAATTTACGCAAGCCCAGAGACGATCATCCAGTCGGGGGCCTACTACGATTTTTGGCGCGCAAGCCTACACCCAGACGACCTAGAAGCAACTGAGGCCAAACTACTGGGTGCCGTGGCTGGCACGGATGTGTACGACCCCTATTTTCGGATTAACACCCCCAGCGGCGAGACGCGCTACATACAAGGCGTCGGCGTTGTGGAGCACGACGAGCAGGGCCGTGCGGTGCGCGTGATGGGCATTAACATCGACATTACCGAACAACGGCAAACGGAAGCCATATTGCGCAACGCCAAACAAGCCGCCGACGACGCCAGCAAGGCCAAATCGGACTTTTTGGCCAACATGAGCCACGAATTGCGCACCCCCATGAATGCCATTTTGGGCATGCTGGCGCTGCTCAACAAAACCGAGCTCACGCTGCGCCAAGCGGACTACACCAGCAAAACCGAAAGCGCCGCCCGCTCACTGCTCGCCCTGCTCAACGACATTTTGGATTTATCCAAAGCCGAAGCCGGCAAAATGACCCTAGACCCACAGCCGTTTGCGTTAAACGCCATGCTGCGCGACTTGTCGGTGATTCTGGCCGCTAACGTCAGCAATAAACCGGTGGAAGTGTTGTTTGATGTACAGCCGGATGTGCCTAACTACTTGCTAGGTGACGCCATGCGCTTGCAGCAAGTGCTAGTGAACCTCGGTGGCAACGCCATCAAGTTTACGGCTCAGGGCGAAGTGGTACTCAGTATTCGCCTCGCGCAACTGAGCGCCGATGAAGCTCACCTCGAATTTGCCGTGCGCGACACAGGCATTGGCATTGCCCCCGAAAACCAAGCCAAAATTTTCAGCGGTTTCACCCAAGCGGAGGCCTCCACCAGCCGCCGCTTTGGCGGCACAGGCCTAGGCGTGGCCATCAGTCAGAAGATGGTGGCCCTGATGGGCGGGCAATTGCAGCTGCATAGCACCTTGGGGCAAGGCAGCTGTTTTTATTTTTCCGCCGCTTTCCCCTTGGCGCCACCCGCAGCAGCCGCTGCGCTGCCCCAGGCCACCACCTGGCAGGTACTGGTGGTAGACGATAACCCCGCCACCCTCGAAGTGATCAGGCGGATGACCGAATCCTTCGGCTGGCGGGCAGATTTAGCCGCAAATGGCCACCAGGCCTTGGATTGCGTGAAAGCCCTAGCCGCGCAGGGCCAAACCTATCAAGCCGTGTTCATGGACTGGCGAATGCCGGACATGGACGGCTGGGAAACTAGCCGGCACATTCGCGCACTGGACCCCGCTCGCGCGGCGCCCATCATCATCATGATTACCGCCTATGACCGGGAAATGCTGGCCCAGCGCAGCGAAACCGAACAGGTATTGATTGACGGCTTTTTAGTAAAACCCATCACCGCCTCTATGCTGCTAGACGCCATAGTGGACGTCCGCGCCGAACAAGGTTTAAACGAGCCGACGCTAGCCAATCCCCCAGCGGAGGCTCGTTTACAGGGGATGCGTATTCTGTTGGTAGAAGACAACCTCACCAATCAACAAGTGGCTTATGAGCTACTGGAAAGCGAAGGTGCACAGGTGCAAATTGCCAACCATGGCAAAGAGGCGCTGGACATACTGGAGGCTGCCCTAGGCGAGCACTCCACAACACCCGTTGACGCGGTGTTGATGGACGTACAAATGCCAATAATGGACGGCTTTACCGCCACCAAACGCATTCGCCACGACCTGCAATTGCACGCCCTGCCCATAGTGGCCATGACCGCCAATGCCATGGCCAGCGACCGCGAAGCCTGTTTACAAGCCGGCATGAACGACCATATCGGCAAGCCCTTTAACCTTGAGCACTTGGTAAAGGTTTTGTTACAGCGCACCGGCTGGCAGCCCGCCACCCGAGTCACACCCGCGCCAGCCGCAGCCGCGTCTGCCGACACGCAGGATTTTGCCCAATTGGCGGCCGCCGCTGGCGTAAATTCAGCAGCAGCCATAACGCGCCTAGGCGGGAACTCCGACCTGTACATGCGCTTGTTGCCAACATTCTTGGCGAATGTCCTGGGCCTGCCGAGCCAGTTGCGCGCAGAGTTAGCGCAGGAGGATTTTGCCCAGCTCGGCCAGTCGCTGCACTCATTCAAAGGCCTAGCGGGCACCATGGGACAAGATGCAATGGCCAGCCTAGTGGCCCAGCTGGAAAAGCAATTTTTACAAGACCCCGCCCAACGCCACCACACCATACAGGCGCTGTGTACCGCGCTCGATGCGGCAGCCCCTGCGTTACAGGCTCTGCAGGCCAGCCTGCCGGCGGCGAAGTCGCCATGAGCTGGCCGGAAGGCTAAGGCCCCGCGGTGCTAGCCGCCGTTAACGCCCAAGCGCAGGTGTCGATCACCGATCGCCAAGGCACGCTACTGGAGGTTAACGACGCCTTTTGCCAGCACACGGGTTATACCCGTGAGGAACTCATTGGCCGCAGCCACCACCTGCTCAATTCAGGCGTGCACCCGCGACGCTTTTGGGCCGACATGTGGCGGCAGATTACCGACGGTAAAACCTGGCGCCAGGCCGTTTGCAATCGCACCCAGCAGGGCACCCTGTATTGGGTGGATGTGGCCATTACCCCCATACGCAACGCCGCCGGCCAGATCGAGACCTTCGTTTCCCTCTGCACCGACATCACGGCAGCCAAACAACAGGAGGCGGAGCAACTCGCCGCTGTGCGCCGTGGCAACGCACTCTGGGAAGCCCTGCAGATGCATTCCCTAATTTCCATGACCGACGGTAATGGTGTAGTCACCGAGGCTAACAGCGCTTTTTGCGCAATGAGCGGTTACCGCCCCGCCGAATTAATTGGCCAAAATCATCGTCTGCTGGATTCTGGCCTGCACCCGGCGTCAGTTTGGCAAGCGATGTGGCGCGACATTAGCAATGGCTGGCCCTGGTGGGCGCAACTGTGCAACCGCGCGAAAGACGGCACAGCCTACTGGCTAGACACCTTTATAGCCCCAGTGCACGATGCCAATGGGCAAGTGCAGCAATACATCTGCATACAGCAGGACCTTACCGCTTCCCGCTAGCAAGCGGCCCAATTGCAAGCCGTGCAAGACCGGCTGGTCAAATCCTCGGCCATGGCCAAGTTGGGCATCTGGACATGGGATTTACACACAGGCGCCATGGACTGGAATGACACCATGCACGAGCTGTATGGCACCAGTGAAGCAGTCCGCGCCACTGGGCTGATTTACGAGTATTGGCGCTCCTGCGTGCACCCAGACGATATCAATTTTGTAGAAGCGCAGTTGCAGATCGCACTGCAAGTCACCGACACCTTCGATTCCATCTTCCGCATCACCACGCCCGACGGGCACACCCGCTATATTCAGGCCGCCGGCCTAACAGAGCACAATGCTCAGGGCGAGGTATACCAAATAGCCGGCATCAACCTAGACATCACCGTGCAGCAGGAGGCCATAGAGCTGCGCCATGCCAAACAGGTGGCCGAAGCGGCTAACGAAGCAAAATCCACGTTTTTGGCCAATATCAGCCACGAGCTACGCACCCCCATGAATGCCATTTTAGGCATGCTGGCCCTAGCACAACACACCGAACTCACACCACGCCAAGCGGACTTTATCGGCAAAACCGAAAGCGCTGCCCGCGCCCTGCTGGGGTTGCTGAACGATATTTTGGACTTCAGCAAAGCCGAATCCAACCAAATGGCACTGGACCCGCAGCCATTTTTACTCGACGCCATGCTCACTGATTTGGCGGTGATCCTAGCCCCCGGAGTGGATAACAAGCCGCTGGAAGTGTTATTCGATGTGGCGCCAGACGTACCGCAATACCTCATCGGCGAAGCCATGCGCCTGCGCCAAGCGCTGTTAAACCTAGGCGCTAACGCCATCAAATTCACCGCGCAGGGTGAGGTGGTGCTAACTATAAGCGTGTTGGAGCTCACGCCCACCGAAGTAACCTTAGAATTTGCCCTGCGCGACACCGGCATTGGCATAGCGCCGGAAAACCAGCAACGTATTTTCGACAACTTCAGCCAAGCCGAAGCCTCCACCAGCCGGCGTTTTGGCGGCACTGGCTTGGGTCTGGCCATCAGCCAACAGCTGGTGCGTTTAATGCGCGGGCGCCTAAAAGTGCGCAGCGAACTCGGCAAAGGCAGCCGCTTCTCGTTCTGGGCCAAACTCCCCCTGCCAATCCCAGCAGCCGCCACCCCGCAGCTACCAGCCCCTCACAGCCTGCACAACGCTCACCTGTTGATCGTGGATAACCACCGCCACACCCGTGAGGTACTGCGCCGAATGTTGGAGGCTCTGGGCTGCCGCGTCGAGTTGGCCAGCAGCGGGGAGCAGGCCCTTGCGGCAGCTCAGCGACACGCCGACCTAGGCCACCCATTCACCGCCCTGCTCCTCGCCTGGCGCATGCCCGGCATGGACGGCCTAACCTGCGCACATCAGCTTCACAAGCTAGATCTGCCACAACCACCCAAGCTTATCGCCATGCTTAGCGCCGGCGAACACGAGAGTTTGGTCCAGCCCAGCGAAACCGAGCAGGTATTATTCAGCGCCAGCCTGATCAAACCCATCACGCCACCCACGCTGCTTAGCACCCTCAACCTCGTCTGTACGGACCGCCAGCCTAGCCCCAGCAAGGTTCCCGCGGTGCGCGTAGCGCGGTTGACCGGCATGCGTATTTTATTAGTGGAAGACAACCTCACCAACCAACAAGTGGCCTGCGAGCTGCTGCGGGAGGAAGGTGCGCTAGTAGAAGTGGCCAACCACGGCGCCGAGGCACTGGCCCTGCTCGCCGCCCAGAGTAACAACGCTCAAACCCAATTCCATGTGGTGTTAATGGACGTGCAAATGCCAGTAATGGACGGTTTTACCGCCACCAAGCGCATTCGCCGGCAGCTCAAGTTGCAGGAGCTGCCCATAGTGGCGATGACCGCCAATGCCATGGCCAGCGACCGCGAGGCCTGCCTGCGCGCTGGCATGACTGACCATATTGGCAAACCCTTCGAGATCTCGCAGCTGGTCCAGGTATTACTCACCCACAGCCAATGGCCCGGCATAAGCGCGTCCCTCCCAGCAGCCGAGAGTGCAGAAGGTTTTCCCACGCCCGCCCCTAAACGCGGTAATTGCCGAGTTGATCAGTGCCGCCGGTCTGAATCCAACGGAGGCTATGGCCCGCTTGGACGGGCGAGAGGATATTTACGTGCGGCGGCTGCCTAAGTTTGTAACCAGCCTGCTGGCCCTGCCAACCCAGCTGGAGGCCGACTTAGCCCAGCAAAATTTTGCCTCCATTCAGCACTGCCTACACACCCTAAAAGGCTTAACCCTAGAAACCTCAGTTGGGCGCCAAAAAGCTGTGTAATCCATTGGTGTGATTAGTGAAAGTTAAAAATGACGGGCAACCTGGTTGGTTGTTCG
>CAMCXE010000199.1 GCA_945882995.1 Thalassocella blandensis
ATTTGGCGAATAGCCAAGTTGCTCGCTAAATTTAACTTTCACTCATCAGCCCATTGGGCTGCACAGCTTTTGGCGCCCAACTGAGGTTTCTAGTTGAAAAGGCTAAAAGCCTTAACTTAATGACATTGGCTGGGGTTTCTGTATACGAGGAAATTCCCTAGTACAACAGCTTGAACCCCTTAACTAAATGACATTGAAAGGATCAGCCATCGGTGTGGTGCTACTGAGGTTTGCAGGTGCGAAGGCGCAATAAAAAAGCCCAGCTAAGCTGGGCTTTTTTATTTTCACACCACACGCATTAGCGGCTAATAGTGTGGCACTTTTACATTCGCAAACAATTCATCAATTTCTAATTTTGAGTGGCAATTAAAGGCTTCGTTTACCAGCTCTTTAGTCAGATGTGGCGCGAACATCTCAATAAATTCAAACATAAAACCACGAATAAATGTGCCACGTCGGAAACCGAATTTGGTTAAGCTGTCGCGGAATAAATGCCCAACATCGATGGCCACTAAATCCGTATCCACCTCTGGCTGATAGGCCATTTTAGCCACAATGCCCACGCCCAAGCCCATACGCACATAGGTTTTAATCACGTCGGCGTCGGAAGCGGTAAAGACAACGCGCGGCGCTAAACCGTGCTCCATAAAAGCTTCATCCATGCGTGAGCGACCGCTAAAACCAAAAACGTAAGTCACAATGGGGCATTTGGCGATATCTTCTAACGTCAGTTTACTAACTTGGCACAAGGGGTGATTTTTAGGCACCAGCACCACGCGATTCCACGTGTAGCAGGGCAAAATAATTAAATCGCTGAACAGTTCCATGGCCTCAGTGGCAATCGCAAAATCCACACTGCCTTCGGCGGCCATTTCGGAAATTTGAATCGGCGTACCCTGATGCATGTGCAAGCTAACGTCTGGGTAGCGCTCCACAAAACCGGCAATCACTTTGGGCAGCGTATAACGCGCTTGAGTGTGAGTGGTTGCCAGCGACAAACTGCCCTTGCGGTCATTGCTGAACTCTTGCGCCACCTGTTTAATGCTTTCCACCTTGCGCAGAATTTCGCCGGCAGTACGCAAAATCGCTTGGCCAGCAGGGGTAATACGCGTTAAGTGTTTACCACTGCGGGAGAATATCTCCACCCCCAGTTCGTCCTCCAATAGGCGGATCTGTTTGCTGATACCGGGTTGAGAGGTATAAAGGCTCTGTGCGGTGGCGGAAACGTTGAGGTCATGGTGAGCAACCTCCCAGATATAGCGCAACTGCTGTAATTTCATAGTCCCTCCATTGGGCGGCTGTTATGGGCGCTGTTATTGGCGCTGTACCGCACGTGGTTGTCGAATAGGTGCTTGGTTAGTTATTAAAATTCAAGAAGAGTATGCTTTTGAAGCATAGGAACAAATGCTGACTTTTGCCAATATGACGCCAAAAGCAATGGCATATCGAAACGACAATTGACGAGGCAGCAACCCAACCCAAGTGGTGAACATGGCAACTATAGCATCTAAAGCTATTGCCAAGACTGGGCTTTCCGCACATTCCAGCCTGCAGTGCTGTACTGAGTCAGGTCCAGCATGGGCACCATAAACACGGGAACTTTGGCCAATTGCAATACTTTTGCAGCTACCGAACCCAACATGCGGCCATCCAAGGCGTCGGTACCGTGGCTGCCGATGACGATTAGATCCGCGTGTAAATACTCAGTTTGCTGCAAAATAACGGCGGCGGGCTGGCCGGGAGCCACCACCACATCCCCAATTAGGCTCATGAAATCCGCCTCAGCCCAAGGTTCGGCGCTGAGCATGGCAAAAATTTCGGTGCGCATGGTTTCCAGAAGTCCTTTGATATGCGGGGTGCGCAACACCTCAGCTTTTACCGTCTCCGAACATTGACTGCGCACCACCGCGGCGGCTAATTCACCGAGCGGCGGCACCGCATGGACGATACTGATTTTGGCACCATAGCTACGCGCCAAGGATTCAACGTGAATCAGGCTGTGGGTAGACAAAACGCCAAGGTCAGTGGCAAACAGAATTTTTTTGATCATCGCAGTTATCACGCCAACAAGGGGGGCGGAAGGTAACCTAGGCCTAGCCCCTAAAGGGCTGGCGCCGGAATTCCTCTTCCTTATCGAAGCCTAGCAGTGGGGCTGGCGATTGCTGCCGTTTACCGGTTGGAATCCGACGAGCGTCACCCGTTATAACCTACGGTTTTTGAAGTGATTTTTATGTGATGAAAAAGTGCGTTAGGGCTGCTGGTTGGCAATGCCATGGGGCACATGGCCGGTGGCCACATGATTTTTGGCGGACAGGCAATGGTTCTGCTGATCATCAAAAAACACATCCGCCCCATAAGCCTTCAGGAACACGCCCTTATCCATGCCACCCAGAAACAGCGATTCATCGATACGAATATCCCAAGCGCGCAGGGTGCGGATGACCCGCTCATGAGCGGGAGCCGAACGCGCGGTAACCAGCGCCGTGCGGATGGGGCAGGTATCGCGATTGAATTCCCGTTGCAATCCCTGCAGTGCAGACAAAAACGACTTAAACGGGCCGCCACTTAACGGCGTCTTAGCGGCTTCAATTTCACTGCGGGTGAACTCCTCCAAACCCTGCTGTTTGTAGATTTTTTCCGCCTCGTCCGAGAAGAGCACGGCGTCGCCATCGAAGGCAAAACGCAGTTGGCCGCTGCTGTCCTTACCGCGATTCGACGCCAAGAGCGTGGCGGCGGCAAAGCCCTTTTCTAAGGCACGGCGCACGTCTTCGGCGTCGGTGGATAAAAATAGCTGGCAGTTAAAGGGGGAGATATAGCGATAGGGGCTTTCGCCGCCGGTGAAAGCGGCGCGGACGATGTTCAACCCATAATGATTGATCGAGTTAAACACCCGCAGACCCGTGTCGGCGCTGTTGCGCGACAGTAGTATCACCTCAACTCGCGGCTCGCCACCCAACAGCTCGTTGATTTGCAGTAGCTTAGTGACCATGATGAAGGCATCGCCCGGCTCCAAAATGTCATCTTCGTGATCAATTTGGTATTGAGAATAGGCGTCTAGGCCTTGCGTTTCATAGACGGCGTGGCTGGCATCCAGGTTAAAAAGTGCCCGAGAGGAGATTCCCACCACCAGTTTTTTGGGTTTCGATGCTGGCATGTTGCGCTCCTGAAAGTTGGTCGAGCGCAACCTTAACACTGTTTTTACATACAGCCAATGCCTTGTTCAGCACCAGAGGCCCCGCGGAAGTTTCAATTGTTGCCAAGCGGCGCCTGTGGGAAAATGCGCGGCTTCGCTCTTTCATACTCGTCCCCACAGGAATTCCCCCATGACTGCACTGATTCTCGACGGCAAAGCCCTCGCCCAAAAAACCGAAGCCGAACTGAGCGAGCGCGTGACGCGCATCAAAGCAGCCTCGGGCAGCACGCCCATTTTGGCCACTATTTTAGTGGGTGATGACCCAGCCTCCGCCACTTACGTGAAGATGAAAGGCAATGCCTGTCGTCGCGTGGGCATGGAATCCCTGCAAATTGAGCTGCCCAGCAGCACCACTACCGAACAACTATTAGCCTGCATCCATGACCTAAACCAAAACCCCAGCGTGCATGGCATATTGCTACAGCACCCCGTGCCCGAGCAGATTGACGAACGCGCCTGCTTCGATGCCATCGCCTTAGCTAAAGACGTAGACGGCGTAACCTGTTTAGGTTTTGGCCGCATGGCCATGGACGAAGCCGCCTACGGCAGCGCCACCCCTAAAGGCATTATGCGCCTGCTGGAAGCCTACCAAATTCCCCTAGCCGGCAAGCATGCGGTAGTGGTGGGCCGCAGCGCCATTTTGGGCAAACCCATGGCCTTGATGCTGCTTAACGCCAACGCCACCGTCACCATTTGCCACTCCCGCACCACCGATCTACAAGGCCATATCGGCCGAGCGGACATTATCGTTGGCGCCGTAGGCAAGCCCGAATTTATCAAAGCCAGCTGGATTAAAGACGGCGCCGTAGTGGTGGACGCCGGTTACCACCCCGGCGGCCTGGGCGATATTGAACTGGGCCCCTTGAGCGAGCGCGCGGCTGCCATCACCCCAGTGCCCGGCGGCGTTGGCCCCATGACCATCAACACCCTGATTTACCAAACCGTCGCCGCCGGTGAAACAAGCCGGCAAGCCTGATGCGCCTCGATAAATATCTGGCGGCAGGCACCGGCCTTAGCCGCTCCTTAGTGCATAGGCACTTGCGAGCGGGGGACGTCACCCTCAATAAACTGCCTATTAAAGCCGCCGGCCACATTGTGCAAACGGGTGATCTGGTCAGCCTGCGCGGCGAGTTGATCAAACTGGTGGGCCACGGTTATTGGATGCTGCATAAACCCGCCGGCTACGTGTGCGCCAACCGCGACGACCAGTACCCCACGGTGCTGGACTTACTCGCCGTCGAAATAGACACCAGCAACCTGCAGATAGCCGGCCGGTTGGATTTGGACACCACCGGGCTGGTGCTCATCACCACCGACGGCGACTGGAATCACCGCCTCACCAGCCCACGCCACAGCTGCCTTAAACGCTACCGCCTGCAACTTGCCGAACCGCTTACCGCCAGCGCGCAACACACACTGGAAGCGGGTTTGCTACTGCAAGGCGAAACCAAACCCACCAAACCCGCGCAAGTGGAAGTCTTAGGTGAACGGGAATTACGCTTGGGTATCAGCGAAGGTAAATACCACCAAGTGAAGCGCATGCTGGCGGCAGTGGGTAACCATGTAGTCAGCCTCCACCGCGAAGCCATCGGCAACATACAGCTGGATGCCAGCCTAGCCCCAGGCCAATACCGCTTACTCAGCCCCAGCGAAATCACAGGGATATAACCCATGCTCGACCCCGCCATTGCGCTTTTACTGCAACCCCTCGCCGCCGCAACCGGCCCCTGCCTATGGGTGGCGGACGAAAACAGCCTAAGTGCCCTGCCCCACTTGGCGCCCTTTGCCCAGAAGCTCAGCCTGCTCAGCAACCGCTGGGACATAGTGGATGCGGCGCGCACCTTGGGCATTCACAGCTATTTCAGTGATGCCCACTGGCCAGAAGACACCGTCTTCGAGCAGTGTTTTTTTCGCATCGCCAAAGAGAAGCCACTGGTTCACCACATCATCAACCAAGCCCACCAACACCTAGCGCCCAATGGCACCCTGTGGTTGGCCGGCTTCAAAAATGAAGGCACCAAAACCTATAGCGACAAAGCCGCTAAGCTGTTTGGCCACACCCAAAAAGCGCAAAAACACGGCGAGGTCTACCTGTGTGCCTTGCCACAAAACCCCAAGCCAGCCGGGGAATTACTGGACACACAAGACTACCCAGCACTGCGCCCGGTTTACCTGCTGGATGACCAGCCGGTGTACTCCAAACCCGGCGTATACGGCTGGGACAAAATAGACGCCGGCAGCCAAATGCTGGTTCATGAATTGCGCCACCAACTGCCGCTGGATAAAACCATCGCCTCCTGCTTGGACCTAGGCTGTGGCTACGGCTTCCTCAGCTTGGCACTGGCCGATTACACCATCACACGGCGCGTAGCCACCGATAACAACCTCACCGCCCTGCTCGCCATGGAGCAAAACTCAGAAACCTGGGGTTTAGACTTAGAAGCCATACCCAGCAACTGCGCCGACACCATTAACGAGCAGTTTGAGCTGATCATCTGCAACCCACCCTTTCACAAAGGGTTTGATACGCAAAACGATCTCACCGAACTCTTTCTGCGCAGCGCCAAAACGCACCTTGCCCCCAAGGGCGCGGCCTGGTTTGTGGTCAACGACTTTATTCCCATCGAACAAAAAGCCAAACGCCTGTTCAAACACGGCCAACTACTTGGCCACAATCGCCAATTTAAAGTCCTCAAATGCTGGCAATAGGAGAACCCGCCATGTCCAAACCCTACCACTTGGTTGGCCATCGCGGCTTTCCGCAGGCCTACCCTGAAAACACCCTAACCGGCATTTTGGCGGCCATAGTCGAAGGCGCCGACGCCATAGAATTCGACATCCAAGCCAGCAAAGACGGCTTACCGGTAGTCATCCACGACGACAACCTAGCCCGCACCACCGGCCTGAATGCCCCCTTGGCGGACTACACCCTCAGCCTGCTGGAAAAAATTAGCGCCCATGAGCCAGACCGATTTGGCGCGGCGCACCTACCCGACCCCATCGCCAGCCTGGAAACCCTGTGCCAAGCCTTATTGCGTTGGCCCGCGGTAGAGGTATTTGCTGAAATAAAAGCCGAGGTCTTCAGCCGTTTCACCCGCGCCGAATTTATGGCCCGAGTGGCGCCCCTGCTACGCCCTCTCGGGCCCCGCTGCCATGTTATTTCCTTCGATGCCGAAATATTATCCATCGCCAAGGACCAGGGTTTTAGTATCGGTTGGGTGCTGCCCACGTATGATGCCGCCGCACACTTAATAGCCCAGCGCCTACAACCCGAATTCCTCATTTGCGACAAACACGCCCTACCCGCCGCCGCCTTATGGGCAGGCGACTGGCAATGGTTTGTGTATGACGTAGTGGCGGCCGGCGAAGCCCAGGCACTGTTAGCGCGGGGCGTTACCTATATCGAAACTTGGGATATAGCCGGCTTGAAATGCGGCCTAGAAGACAGCTGAAAACACCAGTAACAAGACTCAGCGACACTCACACCCGACACGGCGGACGCAGTCGCCCACTGTAAAACCAGGACAAACCCCTGCGCAAATTCTACCGCAATCACGCCCATGCTCCCCACGCCATTGCCCATCACAAGCGCGGAATTGGCGCCAAGTTTGCGCAATTTCGAGCCCGGGGGTTAGGTGCATTAGCGGCGTTTTTAGCCGTATTGGGGCCTGGGTTATTAGCGGGATTATCCGACGATGACCCCGCCGGCATTACTACCTATTCCGTGCTGGGGGCGGATCACGGCTACCGATTACTCTGGATCATCCCCGCCTCAACGATTTTACTCATTCAATATCACCTCATGGCGGTGCGTATTGGCGCAGCAACCGGCAAGGGTTTTGTAGCCGCCATTCGCGACTACTGGGGTAAACACTGGGGTTATTTTGCAGCGGTGGGTTTAGTATTTGCCAATTTTGGAACCATTTGCGCCGAGTATGCCGGCGTTTCTGCCGCGCTGGGTTTAATCAACGTGCACCCATGGCTCAGCTCGCCTGTAGCGGCCATGATAATTTCTACAGTCGTAGTTTTTGGCTCGTTTCATCGCGTGGAGCGCGTTCTGCTGGCCATATCCGCCACCCTCACGCTTTATATTGTGAACGGCGTACTCGCCTCGCCCAACTGGGGCGATGTGTTGCACTACAGCGTCATTCCACACCTACCCAACAACCACCTAGGCTGGATTGCCCTAGCCGCCACCCTAGGCACAACACTGGCGCCTTGGGGGTTGGCATTTACCTGAATCCGTAACTTTGGGAGCAATCTGGTAGGCACTTTATGAATTTAGCCAATACCCACATTTGGAGAGTGGGTATTGGTGCTGAATTTTTCCGATTTTATCTTTTGGCTAGTCGAAATTCCGATTTGCCCCGTGCCTTAGTCAAT
>CAMCXE010000200.1 GCA_945882995.1 Thalassocella blandensis
CCGTACGACTGCTGGTTTTTGGGGAGCAAGCCCACTTTGCGGGATTGCTTGTGGACATGCCGCAAGGCCTATCCTGTGTGCAAGCCTCACAGACGGTTTTGATGGATGAAAAACCGTCAGCTGCATTGCGGCATAAGCGGGAGTCATCCATGTGGTTGGCGTTGGCCGCCGTGGCGTCGGGTTCTGCGCAAGCCTGTGTGAGCGCCGGCAATACGGGTGCGCTTATGGCAATCTCGCGGCATCTCTTGGGTACCTGCGCTGAGTTGGAGCGTCCTGCCATCTGTAAACCTGTGCCCACGGCTACAGGTGTTTGCTGGATGCTGGATTTGGGCGCCAACCTTGAGGCTAGCGCCCAGCAGCTGATGGCGTTCGCTCAGTTAGGCGCTCGTGCGGCGCAACGTCAATTGGGGCGTCCTGCTCGGGTGGCGTTGCTAAATATCGGCACTGAAGCCGATAAAGGCCCAGCAACCATTCGACAGGCGGCAGCCTTGTTGGCAGAGTCGTCTGAATTTGCCTATATCGGCTTTATTGAGTCCGGCGATATTTTTAGTGGCCGTGCTGATGTAGTCGTTTGCGATGGCTTTGCGGGCAACGTTGCGCTGAAGGCTAGCGAAGGGGCTGCGCGGTTTTTATTTTCGCAATTGCGAGAGGTTTTGGTTGGCAGTTACTGGGCGCGTTGCGTGGGCTTTTTGGCCAGACCTTTTTTGCAAAAATTACATACCAAATTTAATCCCTCACATCTCAATGGTGCGTTGCTATTGGGGCTTCAAGGCGTGGTAGTGAAAAGCCATGGCGGGGCAGATGTAGAGGGCTACGTGGCGGCCTTGGAGGTCGCGCTCAGCCAAGTGAAGGCTAACATCACATAAGAGAATAGTAATGAATCAATCGCTGCTGGCTTGTGTATTCCCCGGTCAGGGGTCACAGCAAGTGGGGATGCTGGGCGCCTTGGCACAGCAATTACCCCTAATTTCTCATACGTTTGCCCGTGCTTCTGAAGTGCTGGGTTATGACCTATGGCAACTGGTTCAGTCAGGCCCTCAAGAGCAGCTGAATTTGACGGAGTACGCGCAGCCTGCACTGCTGGCTGCTAGCACGGCGCTTTGGTTGAGCTGGTGTGAGCGCAATGCCGTGCGGCCGAGTTTTTTGGCTGGCCATAGTTTGGGCGAGTGGTCGGCTTTGGTGGCGGCGGGTGTTGTGGCCTTTGAAGATGCCGTGAATCTAGTGCGTTTGCGTGGGCGGTTTATGCAGGAGGCTGTGCCAGTGGGTGTTGGCGGCATGGCCGTGGTGCTTGAATTGCCAGACGCCAGCGTCATCGAAGCCTGTCGACAAGCCTCCACGGCTGGGGAGGTTGCCGCTGTTAATTTCAACTCGCCGGGGCAAGTGGTTATTGCGGGTGAGGTGGCGTCGCTGGAGTTGGCTATGGCGCTTTGCAAGGAGGCTGGTGCTAAGCGAGTGCTCCAATTGTCTGTTAGCGCGCCCTTCCATACCAAACTTATGCGGCCGGCGGCTGAGCGACTTGAGGTGTTTATTCAGGCAACGGCCTTTGCATCTCCACGAATCCCAGTGGTACACAATTTTCACGCCGCGACAGAGCCGGATCCAGACGCTATAAAGGCGCTTATGGTTCAGCAAATTTATTCTCCCGTCTTGTGGGTCGATTCGGTGGAGCGACTGGTTGGGCTTGGCGTGGGTCACACCTTGGAGGTTGGTCCAGGCAAGGTATTAAGTGGCTTGAATAAGCGTATTGCTCGCAATCTGCAGGTGGCGAGTTCTGCTGATGAAACCGCGTGGGCGGCTGCACACGAATTGTTTAAGTGAGGATTTAATATGTCTGACCCCAAAATTGCCTTAGTTACTGGCGCTAGCCGCGGAATAGGCGCGGCCATTGCGGAGGCGCTGGGTAAATCCGGTGCAATAGTCATTGGTACTGCAACCTCCATTGAGGGAGCCGAAAAAATTTCGGAACGGTTTCGCGCTCTTGGTGTTTTGGGGCAGGGTATGGTGTTGAATGTGGCGGATGCGGCCTCGGTGGAGGGTTTGATGCAAGCCGTCAACAGTCAGTATGGCTCCGTGTCCATCCTCGTGAACAACGCCGGCATCACTAAAGACAATCTGCTGATGCGGATGAGTGATGAGGAGTGGTTTGAGGTGATTAATACTAATCTGAGCGCGGTGTTTCGCCTGAGCAAGGCGTGTTTGCGCGGCATGATGAAGGCCCGCTGGGGCAGAATCGTCAATATTAGCTCCATTGTTGGCGCTATGGGGAACGCAGGACAAACCAACTATGCGGCTACCAAGGCTGGGGTTATGGGGTTCGCACGGTCGTTGGCGCGGGAAATTGGCTCGCGTAACATTACCGTGAATTCCGTTGCACCTGGGTTTATCGATACCGATATGACCCGCGGTTTGCCGGCGGAGCAGAAGGCGCAACTAGCGGCAGGCATAGCGCTTGGGCGTCTCGGTCAACCAGAAGAAATCGCCAGCGTGGTTAATTTTTTATGCTCTGATGCGGCGAGTTATATCACTGGCGAGACGCTGCACGTGAACGGCGGCATGTACATGAGTCAATAATTTAAACCTAGAAGCCTCAGTTGGGCGCCAAAAAGCTGTGTAATCCAGTGGTGTGATTAGTGAAGGTCAAAAATGACGGGCAACCTGGTTGGTTGTTCGTCATTTTTGACTTTTGCTAGGCGTGCCAAGGGGTTGCGCAGACTTTGGTGATCCAACTGAGGTTTCTAGGTTAAAGGGTTGCGTGGGTTTTCTTGCGCCAACCATCTTGGTGTCCCAAGGTATTTACTAAGAAATACCCTAGTAATGCTTACAAAAGATAAAAATGCGGCTAAAATGCGCCACCAAGTTGGCGACCGCCAGTTGCCGATCGCTTAGGTGATCCGGCTGCAGGTGGCTAAATCTGCTGAATAATTTAAGGCTACGAGGAGTTATCAAACGATATGAGCAGCATAGAAGAACGCGTAAAAAAAATTGTTGCCGAGCAGCTCGGCGTTAAAGAAGATGAAGTTAAAAACGAAGCGTCATTCGTTGAAGATTTAGGAGCTGATTCACTGGATACCGTTGAATTAGTTATGGCTTTGGAAGAGGAATTTGAGACCGAAATTCCAGATGAAGAAGCAGAAAAGATCACCACTGTGCAGTTGGCGATCAACTACATCACGGAAAACTTGGCGTAATTTTTAGTCGCCATTTAAGCTTGAATCTACAAAAGCCGTACCTGTACACAGTGTACGGCTTTTGTTTTTTGGGCTTGCGTAATTTTAGTCAATAAGCTTGTGAATTCGTAAAGGGAAGCCCTTATCGAGTTCGATGCAAGTGGGTTAGCACTGGAGACAGGTTGTGCGGAATCGCGTAGTGGTTACAGGTATGGGCATGGTCAGTCCGCTCGGGCACGGGGTTGAAGACACCTGGCGCGCCCTGTTGTCGGGCGCCAGCGGCGCTCAAACCATAGAGACTTTTGATGCAAGCGACTTTCCCTCGCGGTTTAGCGCGCCAGTCAAAAATCTTGATCTCACCCCCTATTTAACCGAAAAAGAAGCTCGGAAACTCGATACATTTATCCAATACGGTCTGGTGGCCGGCATTCAGGCAATGACGGATTCTGGGCTGGCAATCACCGAGGAAAATGCGCACCGTGTAGGCTGTGTGGTGGGTTCAGGAATTGGCGGTTTGGGTTCTATTGAGGCGGCGGCTTTTACCGTTAAAGATAAGGGCCCGCGACGTTTATCACCGTTTTTTGTGCCTGGATCCATTATCAATATGGTGGCCGGGAATCTATCGATTCGTTATGGTTTGAAGGGCTGCAATCTAGCCATTTCCACCGCCTGCACCTCTGCCACGCATAGCATTGGTTTAGCCGCTCGTGAAATTATGTACGGTTATGCGGATGCCATGGTCTGTGGCGGCGCTGAAATGGCCACGACCCCAGTGGGCATAGGCGGCTTCGGTGCATCGCGCGCGCTATCCACCCGCAATGACAGCCCCCAAACGGCTAGCCGTCCGTGGGATCGCGATAGAGATGGCTTTGTATTGGGGGATGGCGCCGGCGTATTGGTGCTCGAAAATTATCAGCATGCCGTGGCGCGGGGTGCAAAAATTTACGCTGAAATTCTAGGATTCGGCACCAGTGGTGATGCTTTTCACATGACCTCGCCGCCGGAATCGGGTGAGGGCGCTGCTCGCTCCATGCGTAATGCCTTAGATGATTCCGGTTTGAACGCGGATCAAGTGGACTATATCAATGCCCACGGCACCTCCACGGGGGCCGGTGACAAGGCTGAATGCGCGGCAATTAAATCCGTGTTTGGTGCACACGCTTATCAGTTGGCGGTGAGCTCAACAAAGTCTATGACAGGACACTTGTTAGGTGCGGCGGGAGCGGTGGAAGCAATTTTTTCGGTCTTATCGTTACGCGATCAAGTGGCGCCCCCCACCATCAATCTGGACAACCCGGATGAGGGCTGTGATCTGAATTTTGTGCCTCACCAGGCTCAAGCCAGAAATATTAAAGTGGCTGTGAGTAATTCTTTTGGCTTCGGTGGCACTAATGGTTCCTTGGTTTTTCGCCAGCTTTAACTGGCTTGGTCTGTGAGCGAGTCGAAGCAGGCTATCCCTGAACAGTCTGTCGTGTCCATGGTCAACGGCGCTTGGACGGACCACCTAGGCATTCGCGATCGTGGTCTCGCTTATGGCGACGGCCTGTTCGAAACATGCCGATGGGTGGATGGGCAGCTGCCGCTATGGTCTTACCATGAATCGCGAGTTCTGCGCGATGCCGCGCGGCTTTTTATGCCAATTGACAGTCGTCTGCTGGCGCACCAACAACAGCAGTTCTGCGCAGAGCTGGTTCGTCTGGGCCTACTGCAGGGCGCAGTCAAATTGATCGTCACGCGAGGTCAGGGCGGGGCGGGTTACACGCCCCTTGCTGCGCCAAGTGTGTCGTTAATTTGGCAGCACATTCACGTTTCTCAGGAAACCCACTTGGCGAAGCAGGGCTTGCGTTTGATGAAAGCGCGCTTGCCCCTTTCCACTAACGCGCAACTGGCAGGAATTAAGCATCTTAACCGGTTGGATTATGTGGTAGCCGCCGCCAGCCAGCCGTTATCCGCAGGAGAGCAATTACTACTACTCGATGCGGAGGGTTTTCCCATCGAGACTTTGCATCAGAATATTTTTTGGGTAAAAAACCGCGTGTTGTGCACGCCGCAGCTGGTTTCTACTGGGGTAGCCGGCGTGATACGGCAAATTATTCTAGAACGCTTGGCGCCGGCGCTTGGTCTGGCGGTAGCCGTAAAGCGGTTCCCTCTGCAGGCGCTGCTGGAGGCTGACGAAGTTTTTGTGTGTAATAGCCTGCGCGGCATCTGGCCGGTAACGCAGATTGAAGAGCAGCTTTGGTCAATTGGGCCGATTACCGAACACTTACAGATGGTGGAAAAATCCCTATGGCCTATCGTTTAACGCTCAACCACTTGCGCCTGTTGATGGCGGCGGCGGTGCTTGCACTTTTGGCCGTAGGTGGCTTTTGCCTCTGGGTGATGCATTGGATGCAGGCTCCCATGTTGCTCAGTGAGGCGCAGCGCGACCTAGTCATCGCTCGTGGTGACTCCAGCGCTCAGGTTGCTGCGGCTTTGGCGGAGTATCAAAATTTGCGTTGGCCGCTAATTTGGCGGGGCTATGTTTGGCTGCTGGAACCCAAAACACTCAAGGCGGGGGAGTATCATTTTGCCGAGCAAATCTCCCCTGTGGGCATGTTGCATCAGTTTCAGCGGGGCGAGGTGGTGGTGCGCAGTCTTAGGTTTGCAGAAGGTTTACGCTTTCAAGACTGGCTAAAAATACTGGCCGAGCAGCCCAAGCTTAAGCATGAATTGACTAATAAAACGCCGGACGAACAAAAGAAGCTGTTGGAATTCGGTTATGCGGCGCTAGAGGGGTGGTTCTTTCCCGATACCTACCAATATCAGGCAGGAGATTCCGATCGGGAGATCCTCATGCGCGCGCACAAAAAGATGCAACAAACCTTGGAAAAACTCTGGCGCAATCGCGATCGCGATCTGCCCTACGCTGGGCCGGCGGAGGCTTTGACCATGGCGTCCATCGTGGAGAAGGAAACCGGGCTGGCTGCCGAGCGGCCAGAGATTGCCGGTGTTTTTGTGCGTCGCCTGCGCTTGAATATGCGTCTGCAGACCGACCCTACCGTAATTTACGGATTAGGTGATGCCTATGTTGGCAATATTACCCACAAAGATTTGCAACAACTCACGCCTTACAACACCTACCTGATTGCAGGGCTGCCACCGTCACCCATCGCCAATCCCGGTGAGGCGGCGCTGCATGCGGCGCTGCATCCGGCGCCGGGGAATAGCCTGTATTTTGTCGGCCGCGGTGATGGCAGCCATGAATTTTCGGCAACGCTGGAGCAGCACAATAAAGCGGTGGAACGTTTTCAGCGCAGCGGCCGTAGTGAAAAATATCGTTCCTCGCCAACTGCCAAACCCTAATCAACGTACCTGCTCAGGGCGGCCCAGATTTCTCGGCAGCTAGCCACAAGGTTTAATTATGTCTGGATTATTTATCACGCTAGAAGGTGTGGAGGGTGTCGGCAAATCGACAAATTTATTGTTTATAGCCCAGTGGTTGCAGCGGCACCGCATTGACTTCGTGCAAACTCGCGAACCCGGCGGCACCCCCCTTGCCGAAGAAATTCGTGAATTGTTATTGGCGCGGCGCAACGAAGCGGTTGATCCCACCGCCGAGTTGTTATTGATTTTTGCGGCCAGAGCTCAGCACTTCAACCAAGTAATTACCCCCGCATTAGCCGGTGGTCGCTGGGTGGTGAGTGATCGTTTCACCGATGCCACCTATGCCTATCAAGGCGCGGGCCGCGGCTTGCCGGTTGCCGTAATTGCTGACCTAGAGGCCATGGTTCAGCACCAGCGCCAGCCGGACCTTACGCTTTATTTGGATCTGGATGTGACCACGGGCCTCGCTAGAGCCAGTCAGCGCGGACAGCTTGATCGCTTCGAGCAGGAGGAAAAGCTGTTTTTTGAGCGAGTTCGCCAAGGTTATCTCGAACGTGTCGCCGCAAATCCTCAGCGTTTTGCCGTAATCAATGCGGCGCACCCACTGGATGAAGTGCAACGCCAAATCGCCGCTAGATTGCAGCAGCTTGTAGATGGGATTCCACCCAAAAATTCGGCGGACAGTTAATGCTCAACGGCACCTGAGTCATAGGTTGGCTCGGGTGGTGCCGGCCGAGGCGCCGCATCAAATTTCTGGGGTGGTTCGTAGGGTGGGCGAGCCGAAGGCGTAGCCCACCATTCGTAATTCAACGCGGCACATTGCCACAATTAAAAATCCGAAAAAAATTAACAGCGCAGTATAAATAAATTTCAAAAATCCTTCGCTCGAGTCTCGCTCTGCTAAGCCCGTGGTTTCTGGTTTCAAAATACTATTGCGAAAAATTATTTTCCAGATGGCGGGTTGTTGTTTTTTGGTTGGGTAGAGCGCAGCGAAACCCAAC
>CAMCXE010000201.1 GCA_945882995.1 Thalassocella blandensis
TTTGTCCTCCAGAATAGTTGTCGAAAACTTTCTGAAGGACGTGCCCTGAATAACATTTTTTAAAATGTTATTCAGGGCACGAATTTTTTTGGCCGCCATTGTCAAGCATTATTTTAAATTTTTTTCGGGTTTGAGACTCTAATCTCTAGCTCTAGTTTTATAAGTGATTTTAATAATTTTGGTTGGGAATTTTTTGGGGTGTTGGCTGGTTGGGTGCAAAATAATTAGGCATAACCTTGGCGTAACCGAAATTTGTGGCCGCTCCGTGGTAGATATTCTGTCAATTTCGGCTGTGGCTAATTGATACTGTTTGGTGTTTTACACATAAGGGAATCAACAGCAGCGCCACTAAAAATGGCATTGGCAATATAAATGAATTTGGCGACAGCTCAAGCGGTTTGGCGTCTAGATGATTTTTTTGCGATGAGTGCTAGCTGGTCTGCACGCGATCCAGTCACGTATGGCTGGGGTGTGGTACTAAAGTATGAGTTTGCTAAATTGGCCGTCAGACTAATTACCTAATAATCGAATGTTTGGACGGTTTTTGAATTTGGTAGTGCACCAAGTGTTGTGGTTGAGATGTGGCATAGAGCATAGGATTTAATTTTTTCGATTTGAAAATGCATCCTCGAAGCCTCAGGTGAATTATCCTAGAAACCTCAGTTGGGCGCCAAAAAGCTGTGTAAGCCATTGGTGTGATTAGTGAAAGTTAAAAATGGCGGGCAACCTGGTTGGTTGTTCGTCATTTTTAACTTTTGCTAGGCGCGCCAAGGGGTTGTGCAGACTTTGGTGATCCAACTGAGGTTTCTAGGATTATCAAAATCTGCGTAACTAACCACACCAATAGACTGCACCGGCTTTTTGCGTCCAACGGCGGTTACGAGGCCAAACGCTGCGCCACCATAACCATCGCAGCCGTTACACGGCTTAACTCTGTAGGCGTGATGATAAACGGCGGCATGCAATACAGCAGTTTGCCGAACGGGCGCAGCCACACACCGGCTTCCACTAGCCAAGGTTGTACTTGAGCCAAGCTTAGCGGTTCCACCATTTCCAGCACGCCTATAGCGCCCAAACAGCGCACCTGCGCTACGTTTGGCAGCGCAGCGCAGGGTGCTAATTCGCGGTGTAGTTGTTGCTCAATGGCCGCTATGCGGGTTTGCCAAGGGGAGCTAAGCAATACATCAAGGCTGGCGTTGGCCACAGAGCAGGCCAGCGGATTGCCCATAAACGTGGGGCCGTGCATAAACACACCGGCTGCGCCACTGCACACAACGTCTGCCAACGCGGTGCTGCACAGCGTTGCCGCTAGGGTGAGATAACCGCCAGTGAGGGCTTTGCCCAGGCAAAGAATGTCGGGGCTGATATCGGCATGTTCGCAGGCGAATAGCTTGCCGGTGCGGCCAAAGCCGGTGGCAATTTCGTCGGCAATTAACAGCACCTTGTAGCGGTTGCAGAGCTGCCGAGCCTGACGCAAGTAGTCTGCAGAATAAAAATGCATGCCTCCGGCGCCCTGCACAATGGGTTCAAGAATTAGCGCCGCCAATTCGCTGTGGTGTTGTTCCAGTAGCCTTGCCAGTGGCGCTATGTCAGCGGCGTTACAGGGTTGGTTAAAACCGGCTGTGGGCCTTGGGGCGAATAGCTGTTGTGGCAATAGGCTGGCAAATAGTTGGTGCATGCCGGTAATGGGGTCGCACAGTGACATGGCGCCTAGGGTGTCGCCGTGATAGGCGCCGCGCAGACTCAGTAGTTTGTGTTTCTGCGGCTGCCCTAGGGCCTGCCAATATTGCACCGCCAGCTTAATAGCCACTTCCACGCTTACCGAGCCGGAGTCCACCAGAAATACCCGGTCCAACCCTTGCGGCGCTAGGCTGGTTAAGCGCGCGGCCAAGCGTGCGGCGGGCTCGTGGGTGAGGCCGCCAAACATCACATGCGCCATTTTGCCCAATTGCGTTTGCACGGCGGCATTCAGTGTGGGGTGGTTATAGCCGTGGATGGCCGCCCACCAAGATGACATGCCATCAACCAAGCGACGCCCATCGCTCAATTCCAGCTCTACGCCTTCCGCTTTGGCCACGGCATAAAGCGGATTGTCGGGGTTGAGGTTGCTGTAGGGGTGCCAGAGGTGTTGGCGGTCGAGCTCGAGGATTTCATCGGCAGTCATGGCGTGGGCGTCCAGCCGGGCGGCAAGCGGTATAGATCCGCGGGTGTGTTGAGGTTGGTGAAAGGGTCCAAGCCATCGGCGGTATCAAAATCCAGAGCGCGGCTGTTAAGTTGCGCCAGCAGACCATGCAGAGAGCGGCCGCCACCGGCCAAATAGGCCTCCACCGGCGCCAATAGCGCACTCGACCAGAGGGCATGGGTGTAATGCGCCCGGCCCAAGCAGCGTGCATAGACCACATCGCTGGCGCTGGAGGCGGCTTCAGCCTGAAGGCGTTGAACCAGTTGCCGCGGCAACAGTGGCGCATCGCAGCTACAGCTCAGTAGCCAAGCTGGGGCGGGGTTATAGTCTGGAAGCCACCGCAGCGCTGCGGCAATACCGCCTAAGGGGCCTAGGTCTGGGGCGCTATCCGCCAGTTGCTGCGGTGTTTCATCCTGAGTGCCTGGGTTGCCATAAGCTCGGCTAATCAGCAGGGTGTCAACTTGTGGGGCGATTCGCTCCGTCACCCACTCCAGCAGCGAACGCCCTTGCCACAGGATTTGGCTTTTATCCTGCCCCATGCGCAAACTTTGGCCCCCAGCTAGAATCACTCCCACCACGCCAGTATTGGTGGAGCCATGGACATTAGGAGCGGTAGGGAAATTGCGCATAGCGGGCACAGTGTTGTTAGAATCCCCTAGCTTACCAAAACGCCCCCATAACCGAGAGTAGATGATGGATTTAGAGTCAATTCGCCGCGAATATTTGCTGGGTGGTCTGCGCCGTAACGGGCTGGAAGACGACCCTTTACGCCAATTTGAGCGGTGGATGCAGCAGGCCATCGAAAGCCAAATTCCCGACCCCACGGCCATGACGTTAGCTACGGTGGATGCCGAAGGTCAGCCCGACCAGCGACTGGTGCTACTTAAGCATACCGACGCGCAGGGCTTGGTGTTTTTCACCAATTATCAAAGCAAAAAAGCGCAGGACATGGCGCACAACCCCAAAGTGAGCCTGCATTTTCCTTGGCACATGATGGAGCGCCAAGTGCGTATCAGTGGTGCGGCGCATAAATTGTCTGTGCCTGAATCGCTGCAGTATTTTCTTACCCGCCCGCGGGAAAGTCAGCTGGCGGCTTGGGCCTCGGCCCAGAGCCAGCGCATTAATTCGCGGCAGTTTTTGCTTAGCCAATTCAACAGCATCAAACAAAAATTTTTACAAGGCGCTATTCCGCTGCCAGATTTTTGGGGTGGGTATCGTGTTGTACCGGAGCGTTTTGAGTTTTGGCAGGGCGGCGCTAATCGGCTGCACGACCGTTTCGAATACCGTAAGCAGGTGGATGGCGGCTGGTCAATCGAGAGGTTGGCGCCATGATGCATCACATCGACTATGACGAACCCGGGCGCCCCAGCGTGTTGCGCTTGCAAACGGGGCCGCTGCCAGTTCCCACACGGGGCCAGGTGCTGATTGAAGTGGCGGCGGCAGGTGTGAACCGCCCCGACATCCTCCAGCGCCAAGGGCGCTACCCGCCGCCGGAGGATGCCTCCCCCATTTTGGGGTTGGAAGTTGCCGGTACTGTTGCCGCTGTAGGGCCGGGTGTGCGCCAATTAAAAGTGGGGCAGCGCATCTGCGCCCTTACGCATGGTGGTGGTTATGCGGAGTATGTGTGCGCACCGGAGGAGCATTGTTTGGTGATGTCAGACAGCTTGAGCTTTGTTCAGGCCGCGGCGCTGCCGGAGGCGCTGTTTACCGTGTGGGCCAATGTGTATGACCGTGGTGGGCTCAAGCCCGGTCAATCCTTGTTGGTGCATGGCGGCACCGGCGGCATTGGGTCCATTGCCATTCAAATGGGGCGTATTACCGGGGCGCGGGTTTACGCCACCGCAGGCTCGGATGAAAAATGCACGATCTGCCAAGGGTTGGGCGCCGTGCGTGCGGTTAACTATCGCAGCGAAGACTTTGTGGAGGTGATTCGCTTGGCCACGGGGCGTGGTGCCGACGTGATTCTCGACTCCATCGGCGGCAGCTATATTCAACGCAACATTCTTGCCGCCGCTACGGACGGCCGTATCGTCAACATTGCCTTTCAACAAAGCCCCATTGCCGAAGTGAATTTTATGCGTGTGCTGGTGAAGCGCCTCACCCTCACCGGCACCACGCTGCGCTCGCGCAGCCATCACGACAAGGCGCTGATAGCCCAGCACCTGCGCGCCAAGCTCTGGCCAGCGGTCTGCGCGGGGCGCATTGCCCCCTTGATTGCCGGCACCTATCCCTTGGCGGAAGCCGCCATGGCCCATGAGGAACTGGAGGAGGGTAGGGTAGTGGGTAAGTTAGTGTTGACTATTTAGCCGCACCCGATGGCGCCGTGTAGTTGGCGCGAGCGGCAGCATAAGTTGGGTCGGTCTGCACCTGTTGGTGATGATTTGTCGGTGTCTCAATCTTTTGGGGCGTTTTGTATTCGAGGTGTGATTGACGCATTTATTGATAATGATTATCATTTGAATTTGGTTATCAATTGGGTCAATTGTTATGTCTAGTGCTATGAATACACTATCTATGCCTAGGGGCTTGGCGGTGGATGAAGCCAAAACCGAGACCATCAACACCTTGGGCGCTTCGTTTTATCTCAACCCTCAGGTGGTATTCAAAGTGGATTATCAAACCTTCGCCGAAGATGACAGCCGCAATAGCCTGAATTTGGCTATGGGTGTGGCGTTTTAATGCAGGCCATCGTTTCCCGTTTACATGGCGTGTTTTGGCTTTGGGTGTGCATGGCGGTTTGTAGCCCGCTCGCCCTAGCGGACACTCAATATCAAACATCCGAGGAGTTTGTACGAGAGGCCTTGCCGGGTGCGCAACCACAGCAGCCGGCGGTTATCTGGCTCGACAAAAATCTGCAAGCCAAAATAGCCGAGCTGTTGGGCCACCCCTACCCTCAGGCGCGTTTGCGTTATTGGCGCCAAGGAGCGGCCAGCGTTTGGGTGCTCGATGAAATTGGTAAGGAATATCCCATCACCGCCGGATTTTGGGTAAATAACGCGAAAATTGCCCGCGCTCAGGTGCTAACCTACCGCGAAACTCGAGGTTGGGAAATTCATCTGCCCGCATTTTTAAAACAGTTTGTGGGTAGTGAGCTCAAAGGCGGTAAATTGACCACCCCGGTGGATGGCATCGCCGGCGCTACCCTGTCGGTTAATGCCATGACCAAAATGGCCAAGGTGGCGCTGCTGCTAGATAACACCGTTCAAACCACAACAAAGCCACCACCATGAACCGGCAGCCGCATACTCGAAGTGAAGTTAGGTCCCGCGCCAAGCGCGGGTGGCGTAATCGTTTACCGGTATTTTTGTTCCGTTGGCATCGCCGCATCGGCGCCTGTGCTTGTGTGTTTGTGGTTTGGTTAGTCATTAGCGGCTGGCTGTTAAATCACGCGGACTCACTCAAGCTCCCACAACGCGAGATCCGCCATGGGGCATTGGCTCATTGGTATGGGCTGCAGGTCCAAGTGCCCAACACCGCTTGGGTTAGTCCACAACACTGGTTGGTTGCTGTAGATAACAATGCCCTGCTGGACGGTCAGCACTGGATAAAAGACGCTGCCGCTCCCGTAGGCATGGTGCAAACCACCGAGTTCCTAGTTATCGCCCTGCGGGATCAGCTGATTCTGCTCGATGCCGCAGGCGCCCCCGTGGATCGTTTACGTGGCGAGGCGCTGCCGCTGGCGAGTGTTACGCGCCTTGGCAGCGGTTGTGGCGGCATGGTGATTGCTGGCGAGACTTCAACCGCCGAAGGGGTGTTAAGCAGCGCCGATGGCCTAACTTGGCAGCCTTGTGCACAGGCGGTGACCTGGTCCAGCACCGCACCTTTGTCGGCGGAGCAGATAAAACAGCTTGAGCCCTTGTTGATCCCGCCTCTAAGCGCGGAAAAAATCCTAGTCGACTTACACAGCGGCCATTTTTTTGGACGCTTCGGGCCCTATTTTGTGGATGTGGTGGGCGCCTGCTTGTTGCTCTTATCGCTTAGCGGTTTATGGCTGTTTTTGCGCAACCCCAAAAAATAGCTTTGATGTGCCGCGCAAATTAATTGAACATTGTTTCAGTACGAGAAAACCCTATGTGGATGCAACGAGAAATTCGCTTAGAACCCCGCGCGCGAGGGTTTCATTTAATTACCGCCGATATTCTCAAACAGCTGCCAGAATTAAATAAAGTGTCCGTGGGTTTGCTGCATATTTTTATCAAACATACCTCCGCGTCTATCACCATCAACGAAAATGCCGACCCCACTGTGCGCGCAGATTTCGAACGCTATTTTAACCGCGCCGTGCCGGAAAATGAGCCTTATTACCAACATAACGACGAAGGCAGCGACGACCTGCCCGCCCATCTTAAAGCGAGCATTTTAGGGGTTGAACTCATGGTGCCTATTACGCATGGCAAATTAAATATGGGCATTTGGCAGGGGATTTATTTGTCTAGAGATTAGAGTCTCAAACCCGAAAAAAATTTAAAATAATGCTTGACAATGGTGGCCAAAAAAATTTCGCGCCCTGAATTTCATTTTAAAAAATGTTATTCAGGGGGCGTCCTTCAGAAAGTTTTCGACAACTATTCTGGAGGACAAATGAAAGCCAAAGAATCTACAGCCATACTAGCCGAGATTTGTGATTGGATCACAATTCTGGCGCAAAGCCTACCACCAAGGGCCATCCGAACATTTCTAGAATTATTGATTGGCGCGATGGTAACCTCGAGCGGATTTGTGACTCAGGCTTGGCTTGCGCTTGATATGCAAAAACACTGGACGAGCTATTACAAATTTCTGCAAAAAGGCCGATGGTCATGGTTAAATTTGGCCCAAACGTTTCTCAAAATAGTCCTCAGCCAAATTAATGATGACGTCCTTGTGTTGGCAATAGATGATACCCTGATTTTGCGCGCTTCGAAAAAAGCACCAGCCAGCAAAATCCATCATCAGCACGGCAATAAACCCAACTTAGCGCAATACGTTCAGGGTCAATGCTGGGTGACATTGGCGGTAGTGGGCAAGCGGTCGGAAGGGCAATCTATTGCTATACCGCTATTATCGCGGTTGATGCCGAATGCTGGGAACAGCGGCAAATTACGTGCGGCCCAAACACTCATACGAAGCATTTTAACGACTATTTTAGGCAGAAAAGTCAGGCTATTAATTGACAGCTGGTATATGCGCGGGAAGTTTATTGCGGCCATGCTCGAACACAATATAGAAGTCATCGGTCAGGTTCGGCATGATACTCGGCTCTATGAGTCCCCCGCAAAACGGGAAAAAGGAAGCCGAGGAAGGCCGGC